>NZ_JBSSMA010000001.1:0-407521 GCF_053891095.1 Soonwooa purpurea | reverse complement strand
AGGTTGTGTTGTATCCCAAAGATACTGAAAAATGAAAGCAATTCACAACTCTGAATGTATTTTGGCATATCAATAGGAGGTTGTGTTGTATCCCAAAGATACTGAAAAATGAAAGCAATTCACAACAGTGCTCATTGTTAATAGATATACTTTCTCGTTGTGTTGTATCCCAAAGATACTGAAAAATGAAAGCAATTCACAACGACGACGTGGTTGTTTATCAATTCCAAAGAGTTGTGTTGTATCCCAAAGATACTGAAAAATGAAAGCAATTCACAACCGTAACTTCCGAACATATTAACAGCAGAATGTTGTGTTGTATCCCAAAGATACTGAAAAATGAAAGCAATTCACAACGGTATCGGGAATCGAGTGTGGCGAGTTCTTGTTGTGTTGTATCCCAAAGATACTGAAAAATGAAAGCAATTCACAACAAGGATTTAAAAATAGGGGACGTGGTTACAGTTGTGTTGTATCCCAAAGATACTGAAAAATGAAAGCAATTCACAACGCGAAATGCGTCTTCCATCCATCCACGGCTGTTGTGTTGTATCCCAAAGATACTGAAAAATGAAAGCAATTCACAACCACGCCTTGATTTGGGGCTTCTATAAATTGGTTGTGTTGTATCCCAAAGATACTGAAAAATGAAAGCAATTCACAACAGCCCCATCAGATGTATGTAAATACACATAGTTGTGTTGTATCCCAAAGATACTGAAAAATGAAAGCAATTCACAACGAAAGAATGTAGTTGATTAATTTATATTTGGTTGTGTTGTATCCCAAAGATACTGAAAAATGAAAGCAATTCACAACTCATCGTAGCCAAGCCAGATGTACAGATCAGTTGTGTTGTATCCCAAAGATACTGAAAAATGAAAGCAATTCACAACTGTGGGTAAATTGACGTTTTGCCATTTTTAGTTGTGTTGTATCCCAAAGATACTGAAAAATGAAAGCAATTCACAACTATTTTAAGTTTTTACCTTTTATTTGGCTAGTTGTGTTGTATCCCAAAGATACTGAAAAATGAAAGCAATTCACAACGATAAAAGCGGCGGATTTTAAAACACAGGAGTTGTGTTGTATCCCAAAGATACTGAAAAATGAAAGCAATTCACAACCCATAATCATTGGTAAACTTGCCGGAAAAAGTTGTGTTGTATCCCAAAGATACTGAAAAATGAAAGCAATTCACAACCTACTATGGAATTGCTCCATTGCTTTTAAAGTTGTGTTGTATCCCAAAGATACTGAAAAATGAAAGCAATTCACAACTACGCTGCGGGGCACTTCTTTTCTGTTGGCGTTGTGTTGTATCCCAAAGATACTGAAAAATGAAAGCAATTCACAACTTTGTAATGGTGGGTACATTCCCAATACTCGTTGTGTTGTATCCCAAAGATACTGAAAAATGAAAGCAATTCACAACATTAACCAAACGACCGCCAATACCGTACCCGTTGTGTTGTATCCCAAAGATACTGAAAAATGAAAGCAATTCACAACAGCCATTGCTTAGCTTCTTGATTAATTATCGTTGTGTTGTATCCCAAAGATACTGAAAAATGAAAGCAATTCACAACATAAAAAGCTTGACTCAGAAAATATAATTGGTTGTGTTGTATCCCAAAGATACTGAAAAATGAAAGCAATTCACAACGACGACCTCGAAGAACCTTTATTAATGATGGTTGTGTCGTATCCCAAAGATACTGAAAAATGAAAGCAATTCACAACCTTGATGATTCTTGATGCAATGCACATGTCGTTGTGTCGTATCCCAAAGATACTGAAAAATGAAAGCAATTCACAACAACACTTATATTCGAACTCGTGATAAGAATGTTGTGTTGTATCCCAAAGATACTGAAAAATGAAAGCAATTCACAACATGCAGGAGCACCCAAAGGAATTCCTAATGGTTGTGTCGTATCTCAAAGATATCTAAAGAAATCTGTATAATTATTAATTAGATCTCGTAAAATGTTAGACTAAAAATTGGTTATAATTAAAACTTAATCCAAAGAAGAATTAGAATCTAGTAACTTTATATAGTTCGCAAGCTTTTGGCTTGCGAACGTTTTTTAATTTGTTCCAGTTCTTTTAGGTTCTTTTATTTCTGGCCAACTTTGTCCAGCTGGAAGTACTCTTTTCTGTTTGCTGGTTTGTTCAGGATCTTCAGAAGCCATATAGGCTAAAACAGCTGCCGCAATGACATTGTTTTTAACTTCATCAAACATTATTTTATCATAAGTATCTCTATTGGTATGCCAAGTGTAACCCGAATATCCCCAGTTGAGTGAACTTAGAGAAATGCCTGGAATTCCTGCCGCAACAAAAGAAGCATGGTCGGACCCGCCACCACCTGGTGTACCAGGGAAAGTTGTTTCTATGTGCTTGCTAACTTTTTTTGGTAAAGCCGCCATCCATCTTCCGAGATAGTCATAGGCATCAACAAAACCTTGACCTTGGATGTTGACCACGCGACCAGTCCCATTGTCTTGGTTAAAAGCCACTTGCGTATTGTTGATAATTTCGGGATTATCTTTTACGAAAGCTCGAGAGCCGTTAAGTCCCTGTTCTTCGCTTCCCCAAAGTCCTACTATAATTGTTCTCTTGTTATTGGGATAATATTTTTTTAAAATACGTGCAGCTTCCATCATAGTAATGGTGCCTGTTCCGTTATCTGTAGCGCCTTGTGCGCCGTCCCAAGAGTCAAGGTGTGCAGACAGAATAATATATTCGTTAGGCTTTTCTTTACCAAGTATAGTAGCAATGGTATTAAACGATTTTGCTTTGCCTAAGTTTTTAGATTCAGTATTGATTTTTATTTTTGGTTTTTTATCATTGGATGCCATCCGATAAAGCATACCATAATCTTCTACTGCAATGTCTATAGTTGGGATAGTCTTGGTCTTGGCACCAAATATACGGTTGGCTCCCATGATTCCTGTCCAATTAGAAATAACGATGCCAGCGGCACCTGCTTTTTCTAAAGCTTCAGGTAAGCTGTTGTTGTCGTAACCTGTGTTTTTGATTAAATTTTTAAAATCTTCCGTATCTTTTGCTCGTTGCGCCTTGAACTGCTCGTACAATTCTGGAGTAGCAAATTCTTTAATTTGATGATCTGGGCGTCCAGATCTTTGATATTGGGAAATTAACACTATTTTTCCTTTAACGTTTTTCAACCAATTACTGAATTCTTGTGCGTTATTCACTCTTGGTAAAACCACAACTTCAGCTTCTACAGGTTTCTTAGTAGATGGTGACCACGCCAACTGCATGGCTTCTAAACTTTTTATTCTAGGATAGGTCATTTCAACTTGAGTGATGCCACGCTGCCAAGAAGCCCATTCTCCGAATTGTTGATTTTTGGCTTCAATACCCCAAGATCTAAATTTATCAACCGACCAATTGTTGGCTTGCTCCATCGCAGGAGAGCCTACAAGACGTGGACCGATAACATCCAAAAGCTCAAAAGCAAGTTGCTCTAGCTGCGAGTTATTATTAACTTCGTTGACGATACTTTGGACAATGGGATCTAGTTTTTCTTCTGAGACATGTTGTTGTGCAAAAACTATTTGTGAGGACAATAGCAAAGCTGCAAAACTCGTTTTCATGTTGATTTTCATACACTATTCTTTTATACATTTAAGTTTTCAATTTAAGAATTAAATGCGAGCTTGCAAAACAAGTTTTTATTTTAAACAAATTCCTATTTTTGATTAAAATTATGAAACCAATGAATGTTTTTCCAAAGTTGAAAACCAAACGCCTAGTCATGAACGCTTACAAACCTACGGATGCGGAAGTAGTGTTTTTTCTTCGCTCTAGTCCCGAAGTTACAAAATACATCAAACGAGATCCTTATACAAGTATTGAACAAGCCGAAGATTTTATTAAAATGATAAGCCACCAGTTTGAAAATGATTTATCAATAACTTGGGCGCTGCGTTTCGAAGAAGAAGGCGACTTGTTGGGGTCAATTTGTTTTTGGAATTTTTCTGAAGATCGCAAAACAGCAGAAATTGGTTATGATCTTCAACCTATACATCAAGGAAAAGGCTATATGACAGAAGCGCTTAATGCCATTATTAAATATGGTCGGGAGGAATTAAAACTTAATTTAATAGAAGCCTTTACAAGTACATATAATGAGGCCTCAATAAAATTGTTGACGAATAATGATTTTGTCTTGAACCAATTAAGACATGATGACGACAATCTCGATAACTTAATTTTTGAAATGAAAATCCCTTGACTTTTGATCTTAATTGTCTTGATGTAAAATCGTTTTAATTAAAATTATAAAAAATAAAATTGAATTTTAAACTTCGTTGGGCGGATCGTATTTTTCACCGATAAGCCTTGCGGTCACCATCGCGGCTACCGTATCTCCTGTAGCATTGAGAACAGTTGCTAAAGGGTCAACCAATGTCCCAATAATCATTACTGCTGGGATGGCTTCTTGCGGAAGTTGATAGGCTGAAATCATCAACATTTCTCCAATGTAACCGCCATTTGGGATTCCACCAGCCACCACGCTAACAAAAACAGTTATTCCTAATGCAATAATCAGGTTGTTGAACGTGAAAAACTCCCAACCCAACAAAAGAAAAGCGACATATATTTTTATAATTGAAGATATGGAAGAACCGTTTTTATGAATGGTCGTTCCGATGGGGATGACAACATTGGCTACAGATGCAGGAATACCTATTTTCCTTGCAGCATCCAGATTGACAGGCATTGTTGCAAGACTACTACAAGTACTTATCGCTGTAAAACTCGGTAAAATATTATTTCTCCAAAATAAGGTGACGCCTTTTGGACCATGACCAATAAAAGCATAAAGACTAAAAAACACAAAAAAATATACCAACCCAGCACCATAATATACAGCCAAAGGTTTGGCGTAAAAACCAACCAGTTGTGGTCCCAAAGTGCCTACTTGATAAGCAATATAAGCACCTAGACCAATGGGTGCAGCTTTCATTATTAATAGAAGAAGATTTTTCATAATCTCGTTGCCACCTTCGATAAAGCTTTTAAAGGTTTTCACCTTTTCTGGATTGGATTGTCGAATCGAAATTCCTACTAAAAAAGAAAAAATCAAAAGTGCTAACATATTTTGTCGAGAAAGCAACATATAAAATTCACCAACACTAAAGAAACGTACAATGCGATCGCCCCAAGATTCTGTATCGGTAATATTTTCCACAACAACAGTTGCCATGTTCCCAGTAGGACGTACGGTAGGAAAAAGATAAACAGCGACAATACTAAATAAAGCCGCAATCAATACAAAAGCCAGAAAAGTAAACATCATTGCAAAAAGAATTTTGCCAAGTTTGTTACCTTGTTCGATAGAAGATACAGACGTTACAATTGCAAAAAATACCAAGGGTATGACAGTTACAAAAAGTAAATTCAGGAAAATATCACCAACTGGTTTCAGATAATTAACCATGTTGGGAAAAAAGATTCCTACAATACTACCGAAACTAATCCCTATTAACAAAAGAATGATATTGGAATAGCTTTGCCAAAAAGTCGATTGGGTAAAAGACATTCTTTAATTTTTTTATATAAGTAAAGTTAATTATGTTTTTGATTATTGAACTATGCTAATTAATTTATAAAGAAATTAAAAAAAATGATATAACTTTTCTTTTTAAAATTAATGATGAGAAAAGCCTTATAAGGAACAGTTATTGCAAGTCTGTTGTGGTCGATGATTAATAAAATAACCTAGAAATATGGCATTTATAGATTACTACAAAATACTTGGTGTTGACAAAAATGCCAGCCAAGATGACATCAAAAAAGCTTACCGCAAGCTAGCGCGAAAGCTACATCCCGATCTTAATCCTAACAACAAAGAAGCGGAAAAAAAATTCAAAGATCTTAACGAAGCTAACGAAGTTCTTTCAAATCCAGAAAACCGTGCAAAATATGATAAATACGGCGAAAATTGGAAACACGGCGAAGAATATGAAAAAGCGCAAAAGCAACAACAGCGTCAATATTCTCAAAATTATGACGGTGGCAGTTTTCAAGGGGCTAACTTTGGTGAGAACGACAATTTTTCGGATTTTTTCCAATCCATGTTTGGTGCTTCTGGTGGCGGTTTTGGACGTAGTAGCCGAGGTAGCGCGTCTGGAAAATTCAAAGGCCAAGATATTGCCGCAGAACTTAATTTAAGTTTACGTGATGCAGCAACCACACATCAACAGACTTTTGAAATCAATGGTAAAAAAGTTAGAATTACCATTCCTGCGGGGATTTACGATGGTCAACAGATAAAACTGAAAGGCCATGGAAATCCTGGTGTTAACGGCGGTCCACATGGTGATTTGTATATTACTTTTAATATCGCTGAAGATTCCGTTTTCAAAAGAAATGGCGACGATTTAAAAATTGATGTTAACATTGATCTTTACACAGCTTTGTTGGGTGGCGATGTCATGGTGCCGACTTTGGACGGGCAAGTCAAACTGAAAGTGAAATCTGTAACACAACCCGGAACCAATGTACGCCTCAAAGGCAAAGGTTTTCCAGTTTATAAAAAAGAAGGTCATTATGGCGATTTGTTCGTGACTTACCGCATTGATTTCCCAAAAGAACTCAACGAAAAACAAAAAGAATTAGTAGAACAACTTAAAAATAGCTAAGCATGTCTGACAGAATATCCATAGAAGAAATTATTAGAATTTATAAAGTTGATTACAGTTTTGTAGATGATCTCATCGATTCAGAATTGTTGCATCCCCAGATTGATAACAGCATTCGTTATATCGTTCATGATGAATTGTCGGATTTCGAGCGTTTTATCAATTGGCATTACGACCTCGATGTCAATTTGCAAGGCATTGAGATCATTCATGAAATGTTAAAAAAACTAAGACATTTACAAGAGGAAAACAGAAATCTCACACAACGTTTAGGCATAACAAAGCTAGAGTGGGAAGATGCGGATGATAATTTTTAAGTTTTTGAAATTTAAATTAAATTAAAACAAAAATGCTTGATATTATCATTGTAGGCGGTGGTCCAATTGGAATTGCATGTGCGATAGAAGCCGAAAAAAAAGGCTTGTCATATCTCATTTTAGAAAAAGGAAGCATTGCCAATAGTTTGTACAATTATCCTTTGTATATGCGGTTTTTCTCAACTGCTGAACGATTGGAGATCGACGAAATTCCATTTATTACAAGCTCGCCAAAACCTGGCAGACAAGATGCTTTAGAATATTATCAAGGCATTACACGTCAAAGAAAACTGAATATTAAACTTTACGAAGAAGTTTTAATGATTCAAAAAGATAAAAACAACTTTCAGGTGACAACGTCCAAAACCGGATATTTAGCGAAAAATGTCATCATTGCAACGGGTTTTTATGATATCCCGAATTTGTTACACGTGAAAGGCGAAGATTTACAAAAAGTCCATCATTATTACACCGAACCTTATCCCTATGCGCAACAAAAAGTTGTGGTTGTCGGCGCCAGCAATTCGGCAGTGGATGCTGCTTTGGAAATTTATCGAAAAGGAGGCGAGGTGTCAATGATTATTCGAGGGGCCGAAATAGGGAATCGCGTGAAATATTGGGTGAAACCAGATATTGAAAACCGAATAGCAGAAGGAAGTATTAAAGCTTATTTCAATTCTGAGTTGACAGAAATTACTGAATCTGCTGTTAAATTTAAAAACGAAAATGGAGAACAAGATATTGAAAACGATTTTGTACTCGCGTTGACAGGTTATTTACCAGATTTTCAATTTTTAAAAAACGCCGGAATTATTTTGGAAGGTGATGTCGATATTCCCGTACATGATGATAACACAATGGAGACCAATGTTAAATCTTTGTATCTTGCAGGCGTGGTTTGTGGTGGACGCAACACGCATTTGTGGTTTATAGAGAATTCCAGAATTCACGCGAAGAAGATTATTAAGCATATTACAAATTCTTAATAGCGGCTTGTCCAACTGAACTTGGTCTGGTTTTTGAATGTTAAAGAATTGTTAAAAAACGCGTATGAAAACCTATTTTAAACCAGTGTTTTGGCTTCTTTCTTCAGTTTTCGTCTTTATTCAATGTAAAAAAGAAGAGGCTTTGGCTGACAATATCTCTAGGCCTTCCGCAACTTTGCAAACCAATCCCAACATACATGTTGTGAAGATTGACACTGTTATTAAAGGCAAACAGGTTGAGCTTAAAAAAGAAATCGAGAAGAAAATTATCCCTAACAAAGATTTTCATTACACAGCTTTGCCTTACAAAAAAAATGATTCTTTAGCCAAAGACTTCAAAAAGAAATATTCCGCAGAAGAACTTTACACGATTTTGGCAATCAATCGTTTGGATAAAAAAAATCTTTATCGTGCAGACACTTTGGTCGTGCCAAGCGTAGTTGAGAAAGATTTTCTCCGTTATTCGCCATTTCCTGGCAATTTGCCTGTGTTGAAAGATGTTAAGAAATTTGTATTTTTCTCATATCCTATTCAGGCTTTTGGGGTTTATGAATATGGAAATTTGATTAAATGGGGACCAACCTCTATGGGGAAAAAGTCAACGCAAACGGATCGCGGTTTACATTTTGCGAATTGGAAAAAAGAAGTTTCCATCTCAACGGTTAGCGACGAATGGAAACTGAGATGGAATTTTAATATCAGCAATTTCAGAGGAATTGGCTGGCATCAATATGAAATGCCAGGTTATCCAGCGTCACATTCTTGCCTGCGCCTTTTGGAAAAAGATGCCAAATGGATGTACACTTTTGCGGATACATGGATTCTTAACCCAGGTGGGGCAACGGTGCGCGCGAACGGAACACCAGTTTATGTCTATGGAGATTACAAATGGGGCGGCAGAAAACCGTGGTACAATCTTATGGAAGATCCAAAAGCTAATGATATTTCGGTGAATGATATGACCAAAATTATTGAACCTGAGCTACAAAAAATCTTAAAAGAACAAGAGAATCGCGATCAAGTTGCGGCACAAGTTCTTATTGAAAAAGCCGAAAAGAAAAGACAAGACTCTTTGGATATTGCCATTTAGTTTGAAGCTGACATATAACAGGAAGCTGATTCTAGGTTTATTTGGAATCATTTTTTTTGAAATTTAAAATCGTTTTTTCAAAAAGAAGTTTTAGTTGGCCAATATTAAAATTACTGCAATAGCCGTATTTCAAAATATTCTGTTTTTCTTTTTGATTAAAACTGCTTAAAGAAAAATATATAAAACGATCGATATCATTGGGAGCAATCTCAAATTCAGCAAAGTATTCGTCAGATAGTTCTGCATGTAACCACATGACAAAATCGCTAAGCGCCCACTTATCATCAATTTTTCCAAAGCTAAATCCAGAACCAACAGGTTGGATAAATTCGCCAGGTTTTGGTTGTAAAACCGATAAGTCGGAAGGTTTTTTGAAATATTTGCGCAAACCAGTATTAACACGTCGTTCTCTAAGATTTGCACCATAATATTCGCTGTCTTTTTTGAGATTGCCAGTTGGGGTATAGACGACTTTTACCTCTTCAATTTCGGTGGGCAAAGGTTTTAAATAATAATCTTGGTCGACTGTATTTTCAGTAATTCGGAATTCTATAATCTCAAAACCTTTTTTCGTAATCCTGATTTTGTCATCAGATTTTGCAGGAATTAAAAATTCACCTTTGTCGTTTGACAAAACTTTTTGATCCGTTTTTAAATTAATTATTAAAGCCGAATTTACCGGAACTTGATTGTAGAAAAGCCTTCCCGAAATGTTTTGAGCCATTGCCAATTGAACGAATACAAATAGAAATAATAGTAAAATTATCCTCACGTTATTTTTTCTTAAAATTAAATTTAAAACTAAAACTTCAGTGATATTTAACCGAGATTAACACTTTTGTGTTTTTTTTATAAAATCAAATTTCTGTCACTTTTTTTCTGACAAATTATATCTTAACTTTACATCTCATTAGAATAAAAAGACGCCTCAATGTATTTAGTTTTCGATACCGAAACAACTGGTTTACCAAAGAATTTTAACGCTCCTTTATCAGACTCGGACAACTGGCCGCGCATGGTTCAGATTGCTTGGCAATTACACGATGAAGAAGGTAATCTTGTAGAAAATCAGGATTATATCATAAAGCCTGAGGCTTATGATATTCCGTTTAATGCAACAAGAATTCATGGTATTTCCACGAAAATGGCGCAGGAAGAAGGTCGTGATCTTCGGGAGGTTTTGTTAGAGTTTTCTGAAGTTTTGAGTCGTTCTAAAGTTGTGTCTGGGCATAATGTAGAATTCGATTACAATATTGTTGGCGCAGAATTTTTCCGAAAAGAAATTACCGATAATTTGCAAGAAAAACCAAAAGCGGATACCATGCATTTGGGGACCGACTTTTGTAAATTAGGTGGCGGTAGAAATGGAAGATACAAATCGCCGAAATTGGGTGAGCTTTACGAAAAACTCTATGGAACCGATTTCGATGAAGCGCACAATGCCGCAGCCGATGTTAATGCGACGGCACAGGTCTTTTTTGAGATGATGAGAATTGGTCTTATCCCAGCAGATCTATTAAAGATTTCGGAAGATCAACTTAAGCTTTATCAAAAATTACATCCAGAGCCGATCCAGCCTTTTGATATTGTTATTCGTCGGCAGGTAGCTGGGTTTAATAACAAAAAGAAAAAGCAAGATTTTGGAAGTATTGACGAGATTGATCTTGGTAAATATTTCAACTTTAATAGTCACAGTGTTTATTCCACATTGCAAGCGTCGTCTAGTATTGGTGATTTGATTAAAATCGCAACCACAGAAAATTATCCTGCAGTTGGGATGGTGGATATTGGGAATATGATGGGCGCTTTCAAATTTGTTTCTGCTGTGGAAGCTGTTAATAGCGATCGCGAAAAAGCTTATAAAACTTACCTCGAAAAGAAACAAGAAGCGGAAGAAAAATCAGAAGATTTTAAGGAAGAAGAGCCTAACAAAGAACCATTGATTCCGATTATCGGTTGCGAGTTTTTTATATCAGATCGGTACGAGCAAAAACAATTTACCAAAGATGATCCAGATAAAAGAACACAAATGGTGCTTCTTGCCAAGGATTTTGAAGGCTATAAAAATTTAGCAAAACTGTCTAGTATCGGTTTTGTTAAGGGATTTTATTTTGGTGTTCCGAGAATTAGTCGAGAAGTTATTTCCCAATACAAAGAAGGATTGATTGCTTTAACATCAAGTATTTATGGTGATATTCCAGATGCGATTCTTAACATAGGGGAGCAAAAAGGAGAGGAGCGTTTCAAATGGTGGAAAGAGGAGTTTGGGGATGATTTTTATGTTCAGATTCAGAATCATAATTTGCCAGAAGAAGAACACCTCAACGACGTACTTTTGCAATTTGCTGAGAAATATGAAGTTAAAATTTTAGCACAAAACGAAACTTTTTATACCCATAAAGAAGATGCCAATATCCAAGATATTTTGGTATGTATAAAAGATGGTGAAAAATTGTCAACGCCTGTTGGGAAGGGTTTTGGGAAACGTAAAGGTCTTAACACGCAAGAATATTATATAAAAACGGGAGATGAGCTCAAACGTGCTTTTCAGGATTATCCCGATGCTTTTGATGCTTATGAAGAATTTGTAGGAAAGTTTAAACCTTATCGTTTGAAACGTGATGTTTTGCTTCCGAAGTTCGATATTCCAGAACAGTTTGTCCATCCAGAAGATGATGTTGATGGCGGAAAGCGTGGCGAAATGGCATATTTGACCCATTTGACTTATGAAGGAGCTAAGAAAAGATATGTAGAAACGGGCATTACCGATGAGATCAAAGAACGTCTTGATTTTGAGCTCGATGTTATCGCGAATACAGGTTATCCGGGTTACTTTTTGATTGTACAGGATTTCTGTAACGAAGCTAGAAATATGGGCGTTTGGGTTGGTCCAGGACGTGGGTCGGCAGCAGGTTCGGCGGTGGCATATTGCATCGGAATTACCAATGTTGATCCCATTAAATATGATTTGCTATTTGAGCGTTTTCTTAATCCAGAGCGTGTATCGATGCCAGATATTGATATCGACTTTGATGATGAAGGCCGTGACAAAATTATCAAATGGGTGGTTGAAAAATATGGTAAAACGCAGGTTGCACAGATCATTACGTATTCAATTCTTGGGGGTAAGTCGGCGATTAAAGACGCTGGAAGGGTTTTGGACCTTCCAATTCCCGATACCAACAATATCGCCAAATTGATTCCTTCTACACCAGGAATGAACATCGCTAAAGCTTTAGCAAAGTATGATAAACTAAAACCAGAAGAACAGCTTTTGGTGGATGAAATGAAAATGGTGCTAGATGATCCCAATGATCATCGTCACCAGGTTTTGGCTAGTGCAAAAAAAATGGAAGGTTGCGTAAGAAATACAGGGATTCATGCTTGTGGGGTTATTATTACGCCAGAAGATGTTAGCAATCTTGTTCCTGTAACTATTGCTGCAAAAGACGCTGATATTTTGGTGTCACAATTTGATAACTCGGTGGCGGAAAGTGCTGGTCTTTTGAAGATGGACTTCCTAGGATTAAGAACGCTTACGATTATTAAAGATGCTTTGAAGTTGGTAAAACAACGACACGATATTGATATTGATCCCGATCTTATTCCCTTGGATGATGCCAAAACCTATCAATTATTTAAAGAAGGAAGAACGGTTGGAATTTTCCAATACGAAAGTCCCGGAATGCAAAAATATATGCGTGAGCTGAAACCAACGGTTTTTGCTGACCTTATTGCCATGAATGCACTTTACCGTCCAGGCCCTATCAAGTATATCCCGAACTTTATTAATCGTAAACATGGGATTGAGGAAATCGTTTATGATTTACCAGAAACCGAAGAATATCTTAAGGAAACCTACGGTATTACGGTGTATCAAGAGCAGGTAATGTTGCTGTCGCAGAAGTTGGCAAACTTTACAAAAGGGGAGGCCGATACGTTAAGAAAAGCAATGGGTAAAAAGCAAATTGATGTTCTTAATAAAATGTATCCGAAATTCATAGAAGGCGGAAGAAAAAATAATCTCGATGAAGGACCTTTAGAAAAAATTTGGAACGACTGGAAAGCCTTTGCAGAATATGCTTTTAACAAGTCGCACTCTACATGTTATGCGTTTATTGCTTACCAAACGGCTTATCTTAAAGCCAATTATCCCGCAGAATATATGGCGAGTGTGATGAGTAATAACATCAACAATACGGATCAGATTACCATGTTCATGGAAGATTGCAAAAGTATGGGCGTTGATGTTTTGGGACCAGATGTTAACGAATCGCAGTACAAATTTGCAGTTAACGAAAAAGGTCAAATTCGATTTGGTTTGGGAGCGATAAAAGGTATTGGAGAAGGACCAAGCGAGGCGATTTATGAAGAACGACAAAATGGAAAATTCAAAAATATATATGAGTTTTTTGAGCGCGTACCAAGTTCGCAGGTTAACAAACGTGTTGTCGAAAGTTTGGTAATCGCTGGTGCTTTCGATGGTTTGGATAATTATCATCGTGCGCAATATTTTGACATCGATAATTCTGGCAAAACCAATGTGGAACGGCTAATCCGCTATGGACAAAGTTTCCATGAAGGTAAAAATGAAGTCGAAAACTCTTTGTTTGCTGATTTTGCTGACGAAATCCAAATAGAAAAACCCAAACTTTTGCCTTGTGCAGAATGGCCAAACATGTACAAACTGAATAAAGAAAAAGAAAGTATCGGTTTCTACCTTTCGGCGCATCCTTTGGATGAATTCAAATATCAGTTTCAGTTTATACAAGGGGTTTTGTCCAAAAAAGCAGTTTTGGAAAGTCAGAACGATGAGGTGCCTCAAGATACAATGGATGCTTTATTAAGTTTAGAAGAAGATATAGAAGATGATGTTAGTTTTGATATCGATGTTGAAGATCCAGACGGTACTTCAGAATTGGTAGAAACTTCTAAAAAACAAGCAGAGCCAAAAGGCAGTTTTAATTTCTTTAATCTCGACGAATTAGATTATTTTAAAGACAATGTATTCCCAAAGTTGGCAAAACCAGCCGAAGAAAAGAAAGATTGGCGCAACCGTGATAAAGACACAGGGAAAGAATATTCTGTGGCGGGACTTATCACAGAATATCGTGTGCAGGATGGTTTCAAAAGTGGTGAAAAAGTTGCGTTTGTAACCTTGGAGGATTATACAGGCTCTTACTCTTTTCGGTTGGGCGATCGCGATTATATGAAACTGAAAGAAAAATTGGAAGTTCAGCGATTTGTCATTCTGAAAATCAAATTTGCGCAAGTTAAAGACGGTCGTGTATTTGTCAATGTTAACGATGTTATTGAGCTTAAAGAAGCTTTTGACAAGTTTGCAAAAAGTATGTCGGTGGTGGTTAGTCTGGATAGTTTGCGCCCTTCGGATATTAACTTTTTCAAAAACTCATTTTTGGGACACGATTATGGTGATCAAAAACTAAGCTTCTTTGTCAAAAACCCTGAAGATAACAGCGTTATCGAATTGGTATCCATGCAACATCGCATCAAGATCAACGATGAATTGCTCAGCATAGTACACGATGTTAACAACTACGAAGTTTTCCTAAACTAAATATTTTTAACTAAATTTTTTTGGGCGTGCCCACAAGATTTTCCAAGGCTATTTCCAAGTCGAAAATCTTGTGGTCGGGCTCTTTGTTTCAATCTTATGCATGACGCTCGGACGGCTCCGCTACGCTCCGCCGCCTCGCGTCATGCATAAGGATTTCCACGGCGATCCCTCACGCGACATTGGTTTTGTTGTCTTTTTTAGGGAAAAGTGGTTTTTTCTAGACAAACCCGAGATAGATTTTTTTTCTGTAACAGCTCTATTTTTAAGATATATCAACTATATATTTCAAAGTATTAAGAATTTGATAATATTTAATATTTTTATAATTTTTATTAAAATGCCTGTTTATAGTGTTGTTATTGGGGTTTTATTATTTTTTATTTATTTATTGATTGTTAAAATTTGCAAAATGCTACTTATTGTCTATTTTTGGCGTTCATTAAACAATTTAATAATTATGAAGAAAATTTTATTTTCGGCATTGCTAGGATTAGGTTTTGTAGCAAATGCACAATTTAATTTTACCGGGACTTTTGAAGATGCGGCAGATGGTTACTATGCACAATTTGGTGGAGGAACTATTACTACTGCAGCTGCTTGTACAGGAACGTATGGAGGGCAGCTCGCAACAAGTGAATCAGTATCGCAAACGGGATGGATGGTTATGATGGAGGAAACAGGACAAATTACTAACGGTCAAAAAGTTGATCTTAAAATCAGTTACAAAAAGGCGGCTGGTGCTGTTGGGAGTTTGTATGTTGCTTACTTCGTTTATAATGAAGATTCTGATCAATGGAGTGTTGTACCTGTGGGAGCAGCAATTTCTTTGACTTCTGGGGCGACAACAACTTGTACAACTGCTACAAGAACAATTCCTGCAGGAACAATTATGCCAGGACAAATTGTTGGCTTTGGAGCGTTTTATGTGAGAACTTCGGGTAGTGGTAATATTTTTGTTGACGATATAGATATTAAACAAGAGGTAGTAACTAGCGTACCGACATGTACCACAATTACTGCGCCTACAGCTGGAGCTGAAGTTAATGCAGGAGGTTATGAAATGAAATGGAACGCAGTATCTGGAGCTACTAATTTTAAAATATCTATTGGAACAACTCCTGGAGGTAACGACGCATACAACCAAACTGTTGCAGGTTCTATAACTTCCCAGTATGTACCATTAGAAGTTAACAAGACATATTATGCTAAAATAGTTCCTTCGAATGCAGTTGGAGATGCAGTTGGATGTCAAGAGGTAACATTCACTACTAACTCTACTAAAGCTTATTGTGCTGCAGGTGCAACAAGTACACAATATGAAAAGATTTCTAAAGTAGTTTTTGCAGGTATTGATAATAGTTCTACATCAACGGCTGGTTATGAGGATTTTACTAATACGGCAGGCGTTCTTGGAACTGTTAATAGAGGAGCGGCTTACCCAATTTCTGTAACAATTAGTCAGTTTGATTCAGATAAAACGGCTGTGTGGATTGATTATAATAATGACGGTGTTTTCTCAGACAACGAAAAAACATCATTATCAAGTACAGCGACAGCTACAGGTAATATCACTATCCCAACTAACGCAGTTTTAGGTAATACACGTATGCGTGTAAGAATGAATTTTAGTGTAGAAGGACCAGCTTGTGGATCTACACAGTACGGGCAAGTTGAGGATTATACAATTTTAATAAAAGAACCAACGGCTGCAGTGTCTGATATCAACAAGTCTAATGTATCTGTATATCCTAATCCATTTAAAGATGTATTAAGAATTTCGGATGTTAAAGATGCTACATCTGTTATCGTTTCTGATCTTTCAGGAAGAACAGTAGCTGACATGAAGCCTGCAACAGAGCTTAACTTGTCAACACTTAACAAAGGCGTATATATTGTAACGATTAAATATGCAAACGGAGAAGTTAAATCAACTAAAGTGATTAAAGAATAACTTTTTATCCATATTAATGATAACACCATACAGAAATGTATGGTGTTTTTTTTTATCAAATAGTTCAATTAAAATGGATAAGATTGATATATTTTTTTATTTATACGATTGTGAAATCGGTACTTAAAAAAGATTAGTTTTAAGTTTATGGAACTATTTGTTTTTAAAATTTGCTTAAATAGAATTAAATATTTAGATTTGTTGAACTGAAAAATAAATTATTAATATGAAGAAAATTCTATTCCCTTGCCTTTTGGCATTAGGTATTGGGGCAAATGCTCAATACAATTTTACAGGAACTTTTGAAGATACAGAAGATGGTTACTATGGCCAATTCGGTGGTGGTACTGTAACAGGTGCAGCGGCTTGTGCTGGTAGTTTTGGTGGACAATTAGCTTTGTCGGCTTCACAAGCAAGTACGGGTTGGATGGTGCAGTTAGATGCTACAGGACAGATCAGTAACGGTATGGGCGCAACATTGAGCATTAAATACAAAAAAGCTGCAGGCCTAGTAGGAACAGCTCGTTTGGCTTATTTTGTTGAAGATCCAGATAGTGGTCTTTGGAATATCAACTATGTTGGGGATCCAATTACTTTAACGACAGATGCATTAACATCATGTACAACTGTAACAGCAACAATCCCTTCAGGTGTTTTAGCACCAGATGCTGTTAACGCAGTAGGAGTTTGGGTGCAAAGAACTTCAGGAACTGGAAACTTCTTTGTAGATGATATAAAAATTGTTCAAGAGGTAGCGACTACTGTACCTAACTGTACAACATTTATTTCACCAACTGCAGGATCTACAGTTTCTTCAGGAACTAATACTATCAAATGGAACGCAAGTACAAATACTGCAAGCTATAAAGTTACAGTAGGGACAACACCTGGTGGATCAAATATTTACAACGAGACTATTTCAGCTTCATCTACGTCTATTAACGTATCTTTGGCGGCTAATACAACATATTATGCTAAAGTAGTGCCTGTTAACCCAGTTGGAGAAGCTACAGGTTGTCAAGAAATTTCATTTATGACTAACGCAACAGTTGGTGTATGTGGACCATTAACAAGTAATCAACCAACGAATGTATTCCCGATTTCTTCGATGACTTTCTCTGGTATTACGAATACGTCTTCTGCTACACCAGGATCCGTTACACCATATGAAGATTTCAGAAATATTGTTATCCCTGTACCAACTTCAGCTACAACTTTACCTATCAAAGTACAAGGTGTAACGAATGGTAACGCAGCTAACGGATGGGCAACTACAGTATTTATCGACTGGAATAACGATGGTGACTTTAACGATGCTGGAGAATCTTACTTCAACACGATCGCAACAAAAGTACAAACTTCAGGTACGACCAATAACCCTGTTATATTAAATGGTAATATTGCAATCCCTGCAGGAGTAACACCTGGTTACAAAACAATGAGAGTTAAATATAACTTCATGTCAGGTGCTTCTACAACTATGCACCCGGCTCTAGCAACAGCTTGTAGCGAAATGGGTAATGGTCAGGCAGAAGATTATATGATTGCTTATGGTGAATTAGCAGTATCAGATGTTAACAAACTGAAAGCATCTGTATATCCTAACCCATTCAAAGATGTATTAAAACTTTCAGATGTTAAGAATGTATCTTCTATTATTGTTTCAGATATTTCAGGAAGAACAGTTAAAACTTTAGCAGCTGCTGAAGAATTACAATTAGGTGATCTTAAGAAGGGCGTTTATTTAGTAACTATTAAATCAAACGACGGTTCAGTATCCACTACAAAAGTAATTAAAGATTAATATTTAAATTAATTTTAATAAAATGAAGCCGATTTCTTTCGAAATCGGCTTTTTTTGTGTTTGTATATTATTAACATTATATATGCCTCATTTATAATATTCGATTGCTTATTACAAATATCCGCTATCAGTAATAATACTAGCTTTGTCGGAATGACAAAACCTAATGCTTTTAGACTTTAGAACAGCTTGTCTCAAGATTGCCATTTCGAATGAAACAAAGTGAAATGAGAAATCTAAATGATGGGTATTAGAGATTTAATTATGTTTAACCTATTGTACATTTTAACTCATTGTATTTGGTGAATATATGTAATGCCTTTGTTTATAATTATTTTCATTATGGTATTGAATAATTCTTGTCTTGCTTTGTGTTTAAATTATCGTAATGGAAAACAAAGTTTTGTTCAGTAAAGTCCTTTTAAAGATAAACAAAGACACTTTGTTTATATAAGTAATACTAAAAGAATGAAATACTACTGATTATCAGTGAATTTTTTTTGCTTCAAAATGCACAACGGCTTATGTTTAATCTTTGGTTTCATATTTAATTAAAAACTTCGCGACAGTTTCTCAATAAAAAATCCCACTGACAAAAGCCAGCGGGATCTAAGGTTAAAAATATAATTGATTAATAAATTTAATTGACATGTTTTGGTGTAAAACCATCATCACTCAGTTCTCTGTGTTCATAGTCGGCTTTCATTTCGGCTTCGTAATCGATTTTTTCTTCTTTTCCGAATCTTCTCAATAAAGAATCAAATAATGAATACACCACTGGTACGATAATCAAAGTAAGGAATAACGACGATGTTAAACCACCGATGATTACCCATGCAAGACCATTGTTCATCTCTGCACCTGCACCTTTTGCCAATGCAATAGGAATCATACCGAAGATCATCGCAATAGTCGTCATCAAAATCGGACGAAGACGTGCGTGGTTCGCTTGGATTAAGGCATCGTGTGTGTTAGCACCGGCTGCTTTTCTCATATTAGCAAAATCGACAATCATAATCGCGTTTTTTGCAACGAGACCAATCAACATAATCATACCCAACATGGTGAAGATATTCAAAGAATTTCCTGTTAGGGCAAGGATGACCATTACCCCAATTAACGCCAATGGAATTGAGAATAATACCACGAACGGATATACAAACGAGTCGTATAAAGAAACCATTACCAAGTATACCAAGATAATCGCTGCTAATAATGAAATCCCTAAAGTACCGAAACCTTCGGATTGGTTTTCCATATCTCCACCCCAAATGTAATCTACACCTGCAGGTTTTGTTTTCTCATTATCCATGAACATAGCAGCCCATTCATTAGCAACATCTCCCGAAGGACGACCTACTACTTTTGACTGAACTTTCACCGCTGGAGATTTGTCACGACGTTGTAACAAACTCGGTCCAGAACTCATTTCTACATCAGCAAATTGACTAAGTCTTACTTGTTCTCCTTTTGTATTAATGAAAATTAAATTTCTAACATCCTCAATAGATTTTCTACTTTCATCAGCAAATCTAATATTGATATCGTATTCGTATTCACCAGCACGGAATTTACCATCTGTATTACCATTGAAAGCTGTTTGCATCGCTTGCCCAACACTAGAAAGGTTAAGACCTAGCGAAGCCATTTTGTCACGATCCATGTTCACACGGATTTCAGGGTTACCTGTATCTGTAGAAAGTTCGGAACCAATAGCGCCAGGAACTTTTTTCAATAAAGCTAAAATTCTTTCCGCTTCTTTAGTTGCTGTTTCTACATCTGGAGCGGTTACCACCATTTCAATTGGCGCTCTTTCCGCACCCATAATACCCATTGGTGCCGTTTTAAATTCTACTCCTGTGAATTTCTCCTCAAGATCTCTTTTAATTTTTGCAGATAAGATATCTGTACTTTCGGATCTTTCAGACTTGTCGGTTAATATAACGTGAACTTCCGATTGATAGGCTGTAGATTGAGCGGCACCCATTCCTCCAGATTGTTGTCCAACAGTTGTAATCATGTTTACCACTTCTGGATATTCTCTCAAGAATCTTTCAACTTCCAAAGTGACTTGGTTGGTTTTTTCAATAGAAGCATCTTTCGGCAATTCCATTTGAACCAAGAATTCACCTTTATCCAATTTCGGGAAGAATTCACCACCGATAAATCCTAAACCTACTAAACTAAACGATGAAAATAATAGTAAGAATGTTACAATAACTGTAGTTACTCTTCTTAAAGTGGTTTTAAGACACCATTCCAAAATACCAGAAATCCAGTGTGTGAATACGTCCAATTGTTTTTCGAACCAAAGGATGAATTTTTGGAAAGCATTTTTACCTGTTAAATGTTCTAGCTTACCATATCTTGATGACAACCAAGGAATAATGGTAAATGAAGCCAATAAGGATAATAAAGTGGCAATAACTACTGTAACACAGAATTGCGCCAAGATGTTAGCTACCAAACCTGTACTCATCGCAATTGGTAAGAATACCACCACAATTACCAATGTAATTGCTGTTACTGTAAATCCAATTTCTGAAGCACCATCATAAGCGGCTCTAATTTTAGATTTACCCATCTCCATATGACGGTAAATGTTTTCTAATACCACAATCGCGTCATCTACCAAGATACCTACCACGAGCGAAAGTCCTAGTAACGACATCAAGTTTAGGGTGTAACCCATTAAGTTCATACCAATGAAAGCTGCAATTAACGACATCGGAATGGCTACCATTACGATAAATGCGTTACGGATAGAGTGTAAGAATAACAACATCACCACTGCTACCAAGATAATTGCCAAGAACAAGTCGAAAATAACGTGATCGGCTGCAGCTAATGTAAACTCTGTTGAGTCGTTTACAATATTTAGTTTAATACCTTGAGCTGCGTAGTTTTTTTCCACTTCCTGCATGGTTTTCTGAATACTCTCCGAAACCGCTACCGCATTGGCATCAGATTGTTTTTTAACCTGAATTAATATGGTTGAAAGTTGGTTGTAACGCGCCAATTTTTCTATATCCTGAGTTGTATCGAATACAGTTGCAATGTCTGACAAACGAACCTGAGCACCATTGTTATCCGCGATAACTAAGTTTCTCATTTCTTCAATAGACTTGTATTTACCCGCTAATCTAATGGTAGATTTTGACGTTCTTGTTTTAACATTACCCGTTGGAAAATCCAAATTGGAGGATAAAATAGCCTGCTGAACTTGTCCAATTGACAGTCCGTAGCCTTGCAATTTTTTCTCATCAATATTGACTTGAATTTCTCTTTCTTGTCCACCAACAAGGTCAATTTGTGCCACACCATTTACACGAGAAAAGGTAGGCTCAATTTTTTTATCTAAAAGATCGTAAAGTTCTTTCGAGTTTAGTTTTTCACTGGAGATACTCAATGTCATAATTGGCATATCGTCTAGCGAGAATTTGTTGAGTGAAGGCGCATCTGCATCATCTGGCAATTCAGAAAGGATGGCGTTTACTTTACGTTGAGCATCATTCAACGCGAAATCTACATCGGCACCAGGATTCAGCTGAACCATAATTACCGATAAACTTTCATAAGAAGAGGCTTCTACTTTTTTTACGTTTTCTAGGGAACCAACGGCGTCTTCAATTTTTCGGGTTACGGAAGTTTCCACCTCACTTGGTGAAGCTCCAGGATAAACCGTAGAAATGGTTACCATATTGGTTTCAAATTTTGGAATAAGCTCGTATCCCATCATGGAATAACTCAGCAATCCGCCCAAGGTTAGTAATGTAAAAAGTACAATTACTAAAGTTGGTCTTTTGATCGATATTTCTGCTAACTTCATGTTCTAACTTACTTTACAATATTGATTTTTGCACCTTCGTTTAGGTTAATTTGTCCGCTGGTAATTACTTGTTCGCCACCATTAAGACCTGAAAGAATTTGTACTTTATCACCGTACACTTTTCCGGTAGTTACTTTTACCATTTTAGCAACGCCATTGTTCACGATAAATAATTGTCCAGAACTTACTCCATTTACGAAAGCTTCAGCAGGCACAGTTAACATATTTTGAGTAGCGGCACCGTGGTTGGTTTTGAAGATAGCTGTAGCGTACATACCTGCTTTTAGCTGCCCATTATTTGCAACTTCGATTTCTACTGGGAAGTTAAGCGACGCATCACTTTTTGGTGCGATAAATGTAATTTTACCTGCGAAAGATTCTTCTGGTAAAACATTAACATTAATATTTACGATTTGCCCTAACTGAATTTTTCCAACCTGACTTTCGTCTACTAAAACAGAAAGTTTAAGGGTGTTAATATTTACGATTTCGAACATTGGTGTTCCTGGAGAAACTACAGCACCAGGCTCAATCATTCGTTTGTTAATTGTTCCGCTGATACCTGCACGGACTGTCGCATCGTTAACTCGCACGCCTTGTGCACGTACTGCAGCCTGTGCATTTTTAAGTTGTAGTCTAGAGTTGTCAACTTGTTGTTTTGTTACACCACCTGTTTTGTAAGCATTTTCGTAACGTTGATTATCAATAATAGCGTTTTGCAAATTGTTTTGCGCTTGTGTCATGTCTACTTCGATTGCATCTTTTTTGATGGTTGCAACCACTTGTCCAGCGCCAACTCTAGAACCTTCTTTTACCAAAACACTTACCACACGACCAGCAATTTCCGAAGAAAGATTAGTTTCAGCTTTAGGAATAAAAGTTCCGTTGGCAGAATAATCTGTATTAATGTCTGATCTAGATGCTGTTATAACATTTACATTAATTTTATCAACTTGTTTAGCAACTTCAGCTACTTTAGCCGTTTGTTCTTCTTTGTTGGTGGTAATTTTGTACACGAACAATCCTACAAGAACCGCTGCTACAATGATATATATAAGAGTTTTTTTCATTTTCTGAATCGTTTATTTATTATGGTTGTGTTAAGGTATTAAGTTCTCCTTTAGCTTTGATTAACTGAATTTCGGCTTGTTTGTAATCCAATAATGCATTAGCATAGTTTTGTCTCGCTTGTGTTAAAGCATTTTCTGAGTCCAAAAGCTCGGTTAGATTTGCCAAACCATATTGGTAATTAGACTGTGTATTTTTCTGAACTTTCTCAGCTAAGTCCACATTATCTTTCATGCTATTAAGGTTGATTAAAGCATTTTCGATATTAGTAACAGAGTTTTTGTAATCTAGATTTAAACTTTGTTTGGTATTTTCGATATCCTGTTCTACATCCTGAATGTCGATTTCAGCTTGCTGTATTCTGGCTTTCGTAGCTCCACCTGTGAAGATGGGGATGTTGACATTAAGCCCAACAGATGCAAAGTCGCTCCAGTTAACACCGTTTGATGTACCATTGGTCAATGGAAATTTTGTTCCCATACCATACCAGCCATATTGACCTTGTAGTCCTACCGTTGGGTAAAGTGCCGCTTGTGTCGCTTTTTTATTATATTGTAATAACTCTTTTTGTTTTTCCAAAACTTTAACTTCAGAACGATTATCCATATTGGCTAATGTTTCTATAAGTTCGGGCTTTGGCTCAATTGATTTTTCTTCTAAAACAATAGCGGTTTCCATGGGAACTCCCATGTAGAATTTAAGTGCGTTTTTTGATAATTCAACGCCATTAATTACTCTTTGCTTGTTAGAAGCGATGTTGGTTAACTGTACATTGGTTCTGTCCAGGTCGATCTGTTTTGCCAGACCATTATCAACAAGACTTTTTATAATGTTTCGTACCTTTTCTGTGTTGTTGTAGCTGGCTTCTAGAGTTCTAAGATTTTCTTCTTGAATAAAGACGTTGTAGTATGCGGTAGCCACATTGGCAATAATCTGCTCATTCGTCAACTGGGCATTAAGAACATAAAATTCTCTAGTTGATTTTGCTGCTTTTAGACCAATAAAAACTTTTTGGTCAAACAGCGCTTGGTTAACAGTTGCTGCGATGTTGGAAGTCCAGGGTTGTCCCATTTTAACAACCAAAGTTTGGTCGCCCATCTGTAAAACAGACTGTTGGATGACTGGGTTGTAGGTGAGGTTTCCGCCAACTTTCACTTGTGGAAGTGCGCCCGCTCTCGCTTCGTCGATTTTGTACTCTGCTTTTTGCACTTGCAAAGCAGCTTTCTTGGCTTCGGCTTTGTTTTGTAAAGCTTTCTGAATGGCTTCCGATAAGGAAACCGACTCTTGTGCAATCCCAGAAAACATACCGAACACTAATAGCGCGCCAGATAATATGGCTTTCGCTTTGTAATTAGTGTAATGTTTCATAATATATAAATTCTACGTTTTTCTTAATTTAAAAATAAAGTATTGAGGATGATTTCTTTTCGCTCTTTTAGAAGATTGTCGAACGCCTCATCATCTAACTTCATGGTTTCCTTTAGCAAAGGACGCATGCAAGTAGGAAAAGAAACTAAAGATGCTAAATTGAGTAAGAATTGTTGCACCGAAATTGGTTTAACATTCCCAATTTTTATTTCGTTCTCCAACTCATCGCCTAATTTTAACATGATCTCGTCATAGTTTTCCGGCTTGTTGTAGACACAACCTTGGTTCATTTGTGTTACAATATAGATTTCCAAATATGGATACTGCATCGCTTTGTTCATAGAATCTTCGATGAAAAAACTTAATTTTTCTTTGAAAGTCATCTCAGAGTTAAGAATAAATTCTGATTTTTCCTTCTCCTTTTTAAGGGCTTCTTCAAAAACTGAATTAAACAAATTGTCTCTTGAACGGAAATAATAATTGATTAAAGTACGGTTAACACCTGCAGCATCAGCTATTTCTTGCGTTGTAGCATTGAATTTTCCTTCACCAAAAAATAATTTTTTAGCGGTTCTTCGGATTATTGCTTCGGTGTCATCCTTTTTGATTTCTTGACTCATTTCTAGGTTTTAACAAAAAAGTTTGACAAAATTATTAAATTATTATATTTAACAAAAATGTCAAAACGTAATTAACAATAAATTAACAGTAAATGCTGTTTTGGTAAAAAAATCTCACCAATACCTTCTGCGTTAATTTTTTGTTTAGCTTGATTAGTAGATTGTCTTAGCCTAAGTTGTTAGGCATCAATTTTATTAAATACCATGCCAAGACCGAATGAATTCTATAAAATATGTTAATAAATCATGTTTTTAAGTCTCTATTTGGACTTTATCTAATCTGAATTCCTATTTTTGTTCAAAATGTAATTAATGTGGAGAGAACTAATGTAATTTGGAAAGTATATCCCAACGATGAATCTCAGGATGAGAATACAAAACTCGAATTTTCTGTTTATGGAGAAGTCAAATCTTATAGTGTAAATTGTCCCCAAGGCAGAATTATAAATGGCGGCTTACAAGAAGGCTATCCAATTATCCGTTTCAAAAGATTGGCAGAAATGGATGAAGTTTCTGCTGCAGCTTTATCTGATTTTCAAAAAGAAGTCGATGAGCTTCGTGCAGAAATTAAAGTTTTGAATGCTTCACTAAAGAAAAAATCCACCACTTACGATGAAAGTCGAAAAATTGAGAGAAAACTATTTTCTAAAAAAGAAGCTTTAGATAAATTGTTAAAAAAACTTTCCAAAGAACGCGCAAAGATTAATAAGAAACGCGCCAAATATTTTCATGTTTTGGTGCACAAAGCTGTTGCCGAATTGTTTGTGGAAAATGATCAACCAGAAACTAAGAAATTTGTTATTCATAAAAATTTTGATAAAAAAGACAATAGAGCAGAAAATCTCGCTTGGGCTACAAAAGAAGAAGTTGTGGAACATGGCTTGAAAAGCCCGAAATGGATAGAACATAATCTCAAATTAGAACGTAAAGAAAAAAAACATAGAGATCATGCCAAGTTATCGTACAGCGATGTTGTTTTCATCAAAATGAAATTGCAAAAAGGCGAGCCTATGGCAAGATTGGCGAGAAGATTTGGCGTTTCTGATATGCAAATACACCGCATCAAAACGGGAGAAAATTGGAGTGATGTGGAAGTGAGCCTTTTGCCCAAAAATCAAACCAAGCAAAACGAAATATCCAAAGTTCAGAATTAATTTCTGAACTTTTTTATTTTTCGTAAATTTGCACACTTCTTTATTATTAGAAGCTTTACTTTATGGAATTAATACATCGCAATCTTCTTATCGGCATCCACGACGCTTTACAAGAAACATTTTTTCAGGAGAAAAAATATGCTGATAAAGTTATCGAAAGACTTTTGAAAGCCAATAGAAAATGGGGAAGCCAGGACAGACAAGTTGTATCGGAGATTTTCTACAACATTATCCGTTGGAAAAAACGCCTCGAATATTATATGGGAGAAGGTGTTAAACCGAATAATGTTTACAAACTAATCCTAGCTTATCTGCTTTGGAGCAAAACCCATTATAAGAAGTTTGAAGAATTTGACGGTGTAAAAATTGCAGATATTTTAACCAAACTTAAAAAAGGTTATTTGCCGACAAAAGCAATAGAATATTCGATTCCAGATTGGTTAGCAGAAACTTTGGAGAAAGAGTTGGGACCAAAATGGGAAAAAGAAATGCTGGCACTTAACGAACAAGCGCCAACTGTTTTGCGTGCCAATACGTTGAAAACAACACCTAAAGAATTGGTTGCCGATCTTAAAGACGAACAGGTCGAAGCATTCACCATCAATGGTTATCCAGATGCTGTACAGTTGGAGGAGAAGAAAAATGTATTTTTAACATCTGCTTTTAAAGATGGCTTGTTCGAAGTTCAGGATGCTTCATCGCAGTTAATTGGTGAGTTATTGGGCGTTAAAGAAGGTATGCGCGTCGTCGATGCTTGTGCTGGCGCAGGAGGGAAAACGCTGCATTTAGCCGCTTTGATGAAGAATAAAGGCCAAATTATTGCGCTTGATATTTTCGAATGGAAGTTGGCAGAGCTTAAGCGTCGTGCAAAACGTGCTGGTGCGCATAATATTGAACCTCGTTTTATTTCGGATTCTAAAGTTATCAAAAGATTGCACGATAAAGCGGATCGTCTGTTAATTGATGCGCCATGTTCTGGACTTGGGGTTTTGAAAAGAAATCCAGATTCCAAATGGAAAATTGACCAAGATTTTATCGATAGAATCAAAGGTGAGCAAGAACAAATTCTTCAAGATTATTCTAAAATGATAAAAGTAGGAGGACAGTTAATCTATGCGACCTGTTCTATTTTGCCATCAGAAAATAATCTTCAGGTTGAAAAATTCTTGACAAAAAATCCGAATTATTCTTTGGTAAAAGAAGAAAAGATAATGCCGAGCCAAGGTTATGATGGCTTTTATATGGCTCTTATTCAGCGTAATAATTAATTAAAATTAAATAAAACTAATCAATATCATTATTGACTATCAAGCTAAATGTACTTGAAATGTTTAGCTTTGCATACAGAAATTTTTATACAATGTTCGAAACAGATATCATTATTATAGGCGCAGGTCCAACAGGATTATTTGCGGTATTCGAAGCAGGATTATTAAAGTTAAGATGTCATCTTATTGATGCTTTGCCACAACCTGGCGGACAATTAACGGAACTTTATCCCAAAAAACCAATCTTCGACATTCCTGGTTTTCCTAGTGTAGATGCTGGCGTTCTTGTTGATAATTTGATGGAACAAATCAAACAATTCGAGCCCCAGTTTTCTTTGTCAGAAAAAGCAATGACTTATGAGAAGACGGAAGAAGGCGATTTTATTGTAACAACCAATCGAGGAACCAAGATCAAAGGTAAAGCAATTGCTATTGCTGGAGGACTTGGAAGTTTCGATCCTCGTAAACCTGAGTTGGAAAATCTTGATAAATTTGAAGAAAATGGCGTTGAATATTTCGTGAGAAATCCAGAAATGTTCCGCGACCAAAAAGTCGTTATCGCAGGAGGAGGAGATTCTGCATTGGACTGGTCGATCTTCTTGGCAGATGTTGCTTCGGATGTTACTTTAATTCACAGAAGAAACGAATTCCGTGGTGCTTTAGATTCTGTTGAAAAAGTATCAGCACTTAAAAAAGCAGGAAAAATTAATCTTATAACTCCAGCCGAAGTCACAGGATTGCTAGGTGAGGAGAAGTTAACCGCTATTGAAGTTACTAAAGATGGTGAAACATCCGTTATTGAAACCGATTATTTAATTCCATTGTTCGGGTTAACGCCGAAGTTGGGACCTTTAGGAAGTTGGGGCTTAGACATTGAAAAAAATGCAATTAAAGTTAACAACGCATTGGATTACCAAACCAATATTGATGGTATCTACGCCATCGGCGATATCAATACCTATCCTGGGAAATTGAAGTTGATTCTTTGTGGTTTCCACGAGGCGACCTTGATGTGTCAAAGTGTTTATAACAGACTTAATCCAGGTAAGAAGTTTGTTCTTAAGTATACGACAGTATCAGGAATTGATGGTTTTGATGGAACAAGAAAAGAAGCTGAAAAAGCCGTTGTGAAATCAATAGATTAATCAGTTTTTAAAATATATACATAAAGCCTAAGTTTTTGACTTAGGCTTTTTTTAGTGATAAATTTAAATAATAAAACTGTGAAATATGATTTAAGAATTCATGGTTATTCTAACTGAGGACTATAAAAATATGTTGTCAAACATTTTCTTACATCAAATTTAAGTTATATTAAATGATAAAATATACCGAGTTCTAGGTATTTTTATTCTCAATCGAAATTTTCTTTACCACTAATATTTATTAAATTTGTAAAAAGATTAAAAAATGTCTGATGTAAATATTACAATCATAGATAGAGAAGGCGTTTCTCATGATGTTGCAGCACCAACCGATATGGCGATGAGTCTTATGGAGGTTATTCGCGCGTACGAGTTGGTTCCAGAAGGAACAATCGGTATCTGTGGTGGCCTAGCAATGTGCGCATCTTGCCAATGTTATGTGTTAAGCGAAAACCTTGCTTTACCAGAAATGCAAGTGGACGAAGAAGCGATGCTGGATGAAGCTTACAATGTAAAACCAAATAGCCGTCTTAGTTGCCAAATTCCCGCAACGGATGAACTAGAAGGTCTTGTGATAGAATTAGCCCCAGAAAGTTAACTTTCTGGGACTTTTTTTTATTGATTAATAAATTTTGTAGTACTTATTTTTCCATTATTATCTTCGATAACACAGAGATAATAGGCTTCTTTTAAATGTTCTAAAGAAATAAAATCTGATTTTGGATTAACAACCTCTTTTACAATTTTCCCAGAAGCATCTATTATTTTAATAGATGTAATGTTGGTTTTAAAATTGATAAGTTTTAAAATTTTCTTATCAACAACAACTTTAAAATCATTAGTTTTAGTAGTTTGTACAGCCATATAGGCTTGGCTGGATTTTGCCGCTTCTATTAAAAATTCTAAACCTAATTTTGCGAATTTTGCAGCATGTGTTGCTGTGCTTCCGCTAACAGAAATTAGATCTTGCGAAGAATGGATGTACGGATTAGAGTCATCAAAACTCGCTTCAAAAGGGAACGCGGCATTGTAGCCTTTTTGTGCCCAGCTAAAATGGTCCGAGCAACCATAGTTACAAATCGTATTGCCATAAGTGAATGTATGTGCACCCGTTTTGTTATAATGTTCCATCAACTCTACTAAAAACAAATTGAGATCATTGCTATTATAAGAATCGGTTGTTAAATACACGTCTTTTGCCGATCCTTTATAATTGGTCATGTCGAATTGCACATACGCCAACACGTCTTTGTTTTCAGAAGCATATTTTTGTGCAATATCTTTTGATCCCACCAATCCAACTTCTTCAGCAGAATAAGCCATGATTTCAATCGTTCTTTGAGGTTTGAAATTAATGTCAAGTAATACGCGCAACATTTCAGTAATACTGGCTATTCCAGAAGCATTATCGTCTGCGCCAGGCGCTTGTCCAGAAAAAGAAATCGAATCCAAATGTCCACCAATAATAACCGATTGGTTAGGCGTTGTGGCGCCGTTAATTTTCAAAATTACAGAAGGCATTGGTGTTGCATTGTGGTTAAAGATGGAAACGCTAATGTCTGTGCGTCCAGAAGCGGTTATCATATTTTCCCATTTTGTCTTTAGGTCAAGTGCCGCCTGTTTCCCTTTGGGATTATCGTGACGACGTGTGCCATAAGCCTGCAAAGTCATGATATGATTTTTAATATTCTCGGCATTTACTTTAGAAATACTATGATTAACCCAATCATTTTCAGTTATTGTAAGATTAAGAAGCTTTTGGTTGTTATCTGTTTTTTTTGATAAAACGTCCGAGGCTGTTTCTGCATCTTGTTGATAAACATAACCAGGACCATGTGTCAGAATATTTTTGTGAAGATGTTGCGCGGCTTTTTCGGTTAAGAAAACGGCCGATTGATTGTCGGTTGTCTTTAAAATTTCAACTTCGCAGGGAAATAGTTTTTGAAGTTCAATAGCACTTTTTCCGTCCATTGTTGCATGGAAAGCCTGACTTTCTTGTGCTACAACAGCATTCGAAAAAAAGAATGCTGCTAATAATGGTAAACATTTTTTCATTTTAATAGTAAGTTTAGGTTTTGTAAATATAAAATTTAATTAAAAGCAATTCATATTTAAGCTTATTTAAATATTTACACACGAAGTTGTCAAGTGTTAATTTAAGTTGATGTGCCCAACTTAAGTTATAATGTAAGCATGGTAGAATTTATATATAAGCAGGAATGTAAGAAAAACCAAAGGCTTTAGAAGTTCTAGCCTTTATTATTCGTAGTCTAGTTTTATGCTGATATTAATTTTGGTGCCTTTGGACTCTTTACAGATTTCAAAATCACCGCCGATACTTTCTGCTCGAGATTTCATGGTTGTTAGTCCGTAGCCATCCACGCGTTCTTGCTGTATGCCGATTCCATTGTCTTGAATTGTAATTGCAATGTCATTTTGATTTTCTTTAACATCAAAACTAACATGGGTTGCCTGGCTGTGTTTTACGATATTGTGGCACGCTTCTTTTATAATTAATAACACATTGCGACGTATCTCGGCACTCACTATTTTGTCTGGATTTTCAATGTTTTGGGAATATGAAAACTGAATATCTGTTTTGGATAAATAACTGTCCACATAGTTTTGGCAATAGTCAATCATACGGCGCAGATTATCGTTTGAAGAATTAAGAGACCATAATATTTCCCGCATAGAAAGATTAATCTCTTCAGAAATCCGGATAAGTTCATCGATTTCTGTTTTGCTAATACTTTTGTTATCGATGTTGTGTTTGAGGATTTCGGATTGCAATTTAATGGCAGAAAGTCCCGCGCCTATATCATCATGCATGTCATGCGAAATCCTTTCTCTTTCGGATTGTAAGGATTTTTGTTTTTCTATTTCTTTTTGGAGAATAAGGTTTTTATGTTCAATATCTTTAATTTGGTTTTCTTTGATATGATTGATTTGGTTCTTGTTATAAAGTAAAACGACGAAGATGAGAAAGCCAATAAAAAGCAGCAAAAGCACGACAGCAAATGCAAAAGTTAATTTTACTTCATAAGGAACTGCTAGAATCATGCTTTACAAGTTGTTGCTTTTAAAAATAAAAGATAAGATATAATTACGGCATAATGAAAACTTTTATTGATCGCCATTAAAAAATCTTTATCAACGACATCAAAAATATTGACAGGAACCATCCGGAATATAAAGACGATTCCGAAAAAAAGAAGACTGGTTGACACCCAAAATTTTTGTTTTTTAAAAATAGGAATCAGATCTGTATGTTGCAGTTGTAGAAAAAACCATCGTAAGCTTAGAAAAATATAGACAAAGCTCATATTAACGCTTAGTATGATTTGATAATTGACATCTTTTTTATAGTAGAGTGTACTTGTGATAAGTGTTCCTATCGCGAGTATCCAACTTATTATTTTGTTTTTTTCTTCTGAACTAAAATAATAAATAAAGAATAATATATAAATAGGCATTGTAAGGACATATATCATGTAAGGTAAAATCTTTAATATATTGAGTATCTCACATGTAAAAACCGAAGCAAAATAAAGCCATAGAAAATTATGTTTTGCTTCTTTGTTGATAATAGAAGAAGCAAAACATAATACAACAATAGCTAAATAAATATATAGTACAATCATTTAGAAACACTGACCAGGCGGACATAATTGCATGAAATCGTAATAGACTACTTTTGTAGGAGAAGCCGCTTTGGGTTCAAAATGCATTACAAAAGTCAATTTGTGTAATCTATCTCTATCAGTTGTATTGCTGTCAATAGCCATTTGCAAAATTATTCCTGTATATTTTTGAGGATCAAAGGCGTCAAAATTATTTTCATAAGTTATGGTGATTTGTCGCGTGTTCTCGTGCGTTGTGCCGTCGTCAAACATTCTTGTGATGTAGTTATCAAACTTCGGTCTTAATCCTTTGCTAGCATTGTTGAAGTTATTTCGCATCGCATCGGTTACAGTACTGTCAACTTCTGCTGCAACATGGGGATCGATTAGTAATTTGGTTTTTGTATTTTCATCAATAAAAAGTAGATTGAGTTCTTTGTCAACTTGTGCAAATCGTAAAACCAAATCTTTTCTTTGGCTAATTAAACCTTGTAATAAAGTATAACTTATTTTAAAAGTTTTGCCAATAAGAATGTCCCCACCAAAAGCATCTTCGAAATTTTTCATCATTTCAAAGGCTTTATCCTGAGGAATCGGTCCTGATATGTTTGGTGGTTCTTGATCCTGATTCATGGTTTGTTATGTTTTTAATATTTGTTATAATTCAGTTTATTAAGTGCTTCAACTTTGTTGTTGACATTTAGTTTACGATAGATACTGGCAACGTGTTTTTTTACGGTTTCAGGAGAAATACCTTTGTTAGCGGCAATTTCTTTGTACTGAAGCCCTTCTGCCAAGCCATTGAGAGTGTATTTTTCGGTAGGTGTTAATTCGTCTACCAATTGTTGATCTTGTTCCTGATGTTGAAAATGGAGCAATACTTTTTTGGCAATATTGTTACTCATAGGACTGCCGCCATTGTATGCCGTAATAATAGCTTGGGTTATATTTTCTAAACTTTCGCCTTTTATTAAATAACCAACAGCGCCAGAACGAAGCGCGTCAAAAACCTTTTCGTCGTCTTCATAATTGGTACAAATGATAAATTGTATTTTGGAATCTTGAATTTTTAAATCCCTAATAATGTCGGTCCCCCAAGAATCATAGAGTTGAAGATCCATGAGTACGATTTCAGGCTTGAGTGTTACCAAATTATCCAAAGCTGCTTTGCCCGAAAAAAACTGCCCGACACAACACATTTGCTCATTATAATTAATGAGCTTTTTAAGCGTGTTGTTATAGTTCTTATCGTCTTCGACAATAGCAACTTGAATTTTCATGGTTATTAGTTTATACAAAAATTATAAAAAATTATGACATATAAAATACCGAATTTGGGGTATGTAATTATTTTATAAAGTTAAGAATATTTATAAATAATTTGTTAACTAAGTTTGAATATGTTATGATTTTTTTAAATGTAAGCTTTAGTTGTTGTTGAAATTGTATTTTGTTTTACTTGCTTTTGAATTAGGAATAATAAAAAAACCGTTCAGAATTTCTGAACGGTTTTTATTTTGAGTGTCAAAGATGCTTACATCATTCCTGGCATACCACCCATTGGAGGCATTGCTGGATCATCTTTTTTTACTTCTGTAATTACGCATTCCGTAGTTAAAAGCATTCCAGAAACTGAAGCTGCATTTTCTAGAGCAACTCTTGTTACTTTAGTTGGGTCTATAATACCTGCTTCAAGCATGTTTACATAATCACCAGTTTTAGCATTGTATCCGAAATCTCCAGAACCATCAGCAACTTTAGCAACAACTACAGAACCTTCTTCACCTGCATTGCTTACAATTTGTCTTAATGGCTCTTCAATAGCTCTTTTTACGATTTTCATACCTGTAGTTTCGTCAGCATTTTCACCAGTAAGGTTTGTTAATGCAGAAATCGCTCTTACTAAAGCAACACCACCACCAGCTACGATACCTTCTTCCACAGCTGCTCTTGTAGCGTGTAAAGCGTCATCTACTCTGTCTTTTTTCTCTTTCATTTCCACTTCAGAAGCAGCACCTACGTAAAGTACAGCCACACCACCAGCTAGTTTAGCCAATCTTTCCTGAAGTTTTTCTTTATCATAATCAGATGTAGAAGACTCTATTTGAGCTTTAATTTGAGAAACTCTTCCTTTAATTTGAGCTTCGTCACCAGCACCGTTTACAATAGTTGTATTGTCTTTATCGATAACTACTTTTTCAGCAGTTCCTAGCATGTCTAAAGTAAGGTTTTCCATAGTAATTCCTCTTTCTTCAGAAACTACTTGTCCACCAGTTAAAATTGCGATATCTTCTAACATTGCTTTTCTTCTGTCACCAAATCCAGGTGCTTTTACAGCAGCAATTTTAAGAGAACCTCTAAGTTTATTTACCACTAAAGTAGCCAAAGCTTCACCTTCAACTTCTTCAGAGATGATTAATAATGATTTTCCACCTTGTGCAACTGGCTCAAGAACTGGTAATAATTCCTTCATTGAAGAGATTTTTTTCTCTACTAAAAGGATATAAGGATTGTCTAACTCAGCGATCATTTTCTCTGGGTTAGTAACGAAGTATGGAGATTGGTAACCTCTATCGAATTGCATACCTTCAACAACATCTACTGTTGTATCGATGCCTTTAGCTTCTTCAACAGTGATAACTCCTTCTTTACCTACTTTTCCGAAAGCTTCAGCTATTAGAGAGCCAATTGTTTCATCATTATTAGCTGAAACAGAAGCCACTTGTTTAATTTTTTCTGAAGAATCTCCAACCGCTTGAGATTGAGATTTTAAGTTTTCAACAACAGCCGTTACTGCTTTGTCGATACCTCTTTTCAAATCCATTGGGTTAGCGCCTGCAGCTACGTTTTTAAGACCTTCTCTTACGATAGCCTGAGCCAAAACTGTAGCCGTTGTAGTACCGTCACCCGCGATGTCATTGGTTTTAGAAGCTACTTCTTTCACCATTTGAGCACCCATATTTTCTACTCTGTCTTCTAGCTCAATTTCTTTTGCTACAGAAACCCCGTCTTTAGTTACGTGTGGAGCACCGAAAGCTTTTTCAATAACTACGTTTCTACCTTTTGGTCCTAAAGTTACTTTTACTGCATTAGCCAATGCATCAACCCCTCTTTTTAGAGCGTCTCTTGATTCAATATCGAATTTTATTTCTTTTGCCATAATTTTTATGCGTTAAGCATTAAGCGATAAGCTTTCGGCTATATTCTTAATGCGAGTTTAATTTTTCTTTTAATTTATATAATTTTCTTTTGAAATGATTTGATTTTCTAAAAGATTTGAAGTTGTTGAATTATCAATTAAGTCTAAATCTTTTGAAAGAATAATTAAATATTCAGTTTCAGAAGTTGAACCTAAAGCAATGTTTAGGAAATGATTAAATTCTTTATCTGAATTTCGTCCACAACCTTCACTTATATTTGTTGGAATTGAAGCACTAGCTCTTCGTAATTGAGATGTAAGATTATATAATTCTTCTTTGGGAAAGTCATTGGTGATTTTGTAAATTTCTAAAACAAACTCATGACTTAGTTGCCAAACATCATATTTTCTAAAATCTCTCATTGCTCATTGCTTATAGCTTAATGCCTATTGCCTATTGTCTATAGCAATTACCCAATAATTCCTAAAAGGTCAGCTTCTCTAACGATTAAGAAATCTTTGCCATCTAATTTTAATTCTTGACCAGAATATTTTCCATAAAGTACTTTGTCTCCAACTTTTACCGTCATAGGTTCGTCTTTTTTTCCAGCTCCAACAGCAACTACTGTACCTTCTTGTGGTTTTTCTTTAGCTGTGTCTGGGATAATGATTCCTGAAGCAGTCTTAGTTTCTGCAGCGATAGGCTCAACAAGAACTCTATCTGAAAGTGGTTTGAAATTAACTGACATAATTATATTTATTTTTTAATTTTTATCTATTCTCTTATTCTCCAAGAATGTGCCATCTTGGTTCTTGGAGCTTTGTCTAGGGTTCTTGGATAAATATTGGCAGAAGAAAAATAAAAATGTGAAATTTTGGCAGAAAAAGAATAATGAGGGAAGCTGTTTTTATCTAATTTTCACGAATTAATTCGGATTTTATAGTGGGGCAAATGGGTTTGACATGGGGAAAGCTATTGATAATAAAATTGTTATTAAAAATTAATGTTTATTAACAAGGCCGAAAAAAGAGATTTTGTGCTAAACTTACTTTTTACCTTTTCCGGATGCCTGCATTGGATTAAGCTGTCCATTAGAAGCACCGCGCACGGCCCCTTGTTGTTTTTGTTTGAAAACTTGGAACTTGCTTTCTGGCAAAGCATTATTCGTTGTTGACCAATAATTGTTTGAGATGTCGATATCGGCAGTTTGTTTGCGTGGATCTAGTTGTACAGATTTTAATTTTTTATCAAAATAATAGATTTTAGAAACCTTCTGTTCGTTATGTCGCCAGATTTGTGCTGGGATATGGTCCTCTAGTTTTGATCCATCTTCAAAAGTAAATTCTAAAATAATAGGCATCACCATACCTCCTTTATTTTCAAAATCCAATTGGTAGGCTTGTATGTTTTTGAATTTATTTTGTTCATCTTTTGATAAGCTGTCAAAATAATCTTCGGTGAAAGAATAGGTTTTGTTGGTGTCTATTTTTTCCTGACCTCTTGCATAGCGGTAATAGAAATCTTGCAGATCTTTGTCCTCATCAACATAAAATTTTGTTTTTTGCTCACGCGCTCTTACTTTAGAAATGTCATTAATGTCATCTTCTGCGGGTGGATCTATTTTATAATTAATTTGTCTAGAATTTGGTTTTGCATCGAAATTTGGTTTCGCTAAAGAAACTTTTGATAAAGCAATGTCAACAGGATCTGTGCTGTAAAACCAACCTCTCCAAAACCAATCCAAATCTTCTCCACTAGCATCTTCCATGGTTCTGAAAAAATCTGCAGGTTCTGGATGACGAAATGCCCAACGCTTGGAGTAAGTTTTGAAAGCTTGATCGAATAAATCGCGTCCCATAACAGTTTCGCGAAGAATATTAAGTCCTGTCGCTGGTTTAGAATACGCATTTGGGCCAAACTGAACAATGTTTTCGGAGTTGCTCATAATCGGTTCTAGTTGATCTTTTGGCAATTTCATATAATCAACAATTTTGTCTGCTGGACCACGTCTAGAAGGGAACTTGTTATCCCATTTTGTCTCAGTTAAAAACTGTACAAAAGTGTTCAGCCCTTCATCCATCCAGCTCCATTGTCTTTCGTCGGAGTTGATAATCATTGGAAAAAAATTGTGCCCCACTTCATGGATAATTACGCCAATCATTCCGTTTTTTATCGCTTCAGAATACGTGCCGTCTTTCTCGGTTCTTCCGTAATTGAAACAAATCATCGGATATTCCATACCATTGGCAGCTTCTACAGATTGCGCTACAGGATACGGATATGGCACCGTAAATTCTGAATAAGTTTTGATGGTATGCGCTACCGCTTTTGTCGAATATTTTCGGTAAAGTCCATAGGCTTCTTTGCCATAAAGACTCATGGCCATTACATTGTTGTTGTTTTCTGGAATGTTGACATTCATCCCATCCCAAACAAATTTTCTTGACGATGTCCAAGCAAAATCACGCACATCTTTGGCCTCAAAAATCCAAGTTTTACGTTCTTTGGATTTAGATTTTTCAGCTTTTTTAGCTTCCTCTAAAGTGACAATCTCAATAGGTTCTTTCGCGGTTTTCGCTTGTTGATATCTTGCAAATTGTGCAGATGTTAGGACTTTGTCAAAGTTTTTTCCTTCGCCAGTTGCGCCAACAATATGATCCGCAGGAACATTAATACTTACTTTATAATTCCCGAATACCAAAGCAAATTCTCCACGCCCGGTGAATTGGTGGTTCTGCCAACCTTGGAAATCGCTATAGACGCAAAGTCGTGGGAACCATTGTGTAATGGTATAAAGGTCGTTGCCATCTTCTGGGAAAAACTCATAACCTCCACGCCCGCCAAGTTGGATTCGGTTGGGGATATTATAATTCCATTCGATTTTAAATGTAAATGTTTCGCCTTTTTTTATAGCTTTTGGAAGGTCAATTCGCATCATGGTTTTGTTAACCACATAACTGAGGTTTTTGCCTGATGCATCTGTAACTTTCGTTAAATTAACCCCGTAAGAATTGTCTTTGGTAGGAAGGTCGGTGGTTTTTAAGTTGTCGCTTGTTATCGTTGTTGGAAGGTTTGATGAAAATTGATAATTCGCATTTTTAACGCTTGATTGTTGATTTTCATCCAATTGCAACCAGATGTAATCCAAAGTATCTGGCGAATAGTTGTAATAAGTTACAGTTTCTACACCACGTAGATTGCGTTTGTCTTCATCCAAATATGCCGAAATGTCATAATCTGCACGGTTCTGCCAGTAGGCATGTCCAGGCGCTCCAGAAGCTGCTCTATAAGAATTAGGTGTTGGAAGAATGGTGCCTAATTGTTCGAATTTGTTTCCATGATTGCTTCCTGGATTGTTTTGAATGTTCTGCGCAAATACTAATGCAGAACAGCTAATAGCGATTGCTGATATTTTTAATTTCATTTCGAATGAAGATTATGAATAAGATTAGTGTAACGAAGTTATTAAAAAGTTACATTTTTATTAGTCTAAAGCGGAATTCTTTCTAAAGTCATTTTTAAAGCCAAAGCAAAAACGCCTGAAGAAACAAACATAATCCAATCTTTTCTGTTGACTTTAAAGATGTTTAATAATATAAAAAGAATGATTAAAATTGCAAAAACAACGACAATTTGACCAAGTTCTAAACCAATATTAAAGCCTAAAAGCGGCGCGAAAATATTTTGCTCTTTAGCCATCATCATTCGGGCGGTGTTTGCAAAACCCATTCCGTGGATTAATCCAAAAAATAAAGCCAGATAATAATTCATCGTCATAAGGCTTTTTTGTTTGTTTCTCATCAGAATATTATCCAAGGCCGTAATCGTGATGGTCAACGGAATTAAAAATTCCACCCAATTGGAAGGGATTTTTAACATATTGAAAACACTTAATGCTAATGTCACCGAATGGCCTATTGTAAAGGCTGTTACAAGAATTAATATTTTTTTCCAATCATTAAAAGAATATACTGCAACCAAGGCTAGTATAAAAAGTTGATGGTCCAAAGCGTCGAGAGAAATAATGTGTTCCCAGCCGAGTTTTAGATAAAATAAAAAATCCTGCATAGTCTTAATTTTTAGCAAATGCGATAATACAAATTTTAATTAAATTTGAAAAGTTTTTTGAAACTAAAAGATCTGTATAAACACTTTAATACTAAGACTTTTGAGAAAGGTGATGTTCTTTTTGCTGTTTGTTTTTTTTATGTTTTCTTCGTTCAAAGAAAATGTACACCCTTATCATGTTGGCTCGTTGGAATTTAATTATAATCAAAAAACCCAAACCTTTGAGATTTCGGGAAAATTCTTTTTAGACGATATGGAAAATGCGCTTAATAAAAAATACCCTAAAAATCTGAAATTTCAAGATGCAAAAGTGAAGGCTGCAATAGATGAGGCAATGAAAAATTATTGCGCCGAATATGTCAAACTGAAAGTCAATAACCAATTTGTGAAAATTAATTATCTAGGTTTTGAAGAAGATAGCGAAAGTGTTGATGTGTATCTGGAATCGGCCGTTGTGGAACATCCCAAAAAAGTGGAAACCTCGATTAGCATGTTGTATAATTTGTTTGATGACCAGATGAACATTGTCCACATCATCGTAAACGGAAAACGGAAAAGTGAAAAACTCACTTTCCCGAATCGTTATTTGTATCAGCAATTTTAGTTTTTAAACCAAAGTTGTTCGCCTTTTAGTTCCAGACAAGACGCTGTGTTATTGGTGAAAAGTCCACCTGTGCCAAGACCTTGTGGCATCGGATTGTGTTTTGGATAAGTATATTGTGCAATGGCATTGAGCCCGATATTGCTTTCTAAAGCTGAGGTAATCCACCAACCGATATGTTGTTGTTCGGCCAGTTCTATCCATTCGTCGCTTCCAGAAAATCCACCAACCAAAGTTGGTTTTAAGATGATGTACTGCGGCTGAATTTCTTTTAATAATTCGATTTTGGAATCACGGTTGAGCATGCCGATAAGTTCTTCGTCCAAAGCAATTGGCGTAGGTGTTTCGGCACAAAGTTGTGCCATCGCTTTCCAGTTGCCAGCTTCGATTGGTTGTTCGATAGAGTGAATTTGTAAGTCTGCTAATTCTTCCAAAACAGATTTCGCCTTTTCCGGAGAGAAAGCACCGTTGGCATCAACACGGAGTTCCAAAATATCCTTAGGGTATTTTTTTCGGAGTTCGGCAATGACTTGTTTTTCATGGTCCCAATCGACACCGATTTTTAATTTGATACAATGGAAATTTTGTTTGAGCTTTTCCTCAATTTGCTCCTTCATGAAATCGATTCCGCCCATCCAGATTAAACCATTAATTTGAATAGAATCTTTAGCTTCTGTAAAATCGCTTGGAAAATACAGATTGTCGCCATGTTCCAGATTGAGAAAGGCTTGTTCTAAACCGAAAATAATGGAAGGATGATTGACCATTTCTTCGCGAAGATGTGGCAAACCAAGATGTGCATTCTGACAAGCCCATGTTAAAGCTTCTTCGTAATCGTCGTCATCGTCAAAGCTTAACCCTTTGAAAAGATTGGCTTCGCCGATTCCTGTTTTTCCATCTTCGGAAATGCGAATGAAATAGGTTTCTTTAATATTCAAAACGCCGCGAGATGTTCCACTCGGGCGTTTGAAGTTTAAAGTATATTTTTCGAAACTTGCTGTTTTCAATATCTTAATTTTTGTCAACTGCTTTAGACATGAATTCTTCTGCTTTTGTCACCATAGCGGCGCTTCCACAAAAGAAAGGCACACGCTGGTGAAGTTCTGTCGGTTCTATATCCAAAATTCTTTTGAAGCCGTCGCTTGCTTTTCCGCCAGCTTGTTCTGCCAACATGGCCATTGGGTTGCATTCGTACAATAATCTTAGTTTTCCTTTTGGAGATTGCGATGTAGAAGGGTAGATGTAGATGCCACCTTTCAGCATATTTCTATGAAAGTCTGATACCAAAGATCCTATGTAACGCGATGTATAAGGTCTGTCAGCTTCTTCTTCCTGGCAATATTTGATGTAGTCTTTTACCCCTTGTGGAAATTTGATATAGTTACCTTCGTTAATAGAATATATTTTTCCGCTTGTAGGAATCTTAACATCTTTGTGAGACAAATAGTAAGTTCCGATTGCTGGGTCTAGTGTAAATCCGTTAACGCCGTTACCTGTTGTATAGACAATCATCGTTGATGAGCCATACACAACATAACCTGCTGCAATTTGTTTGGATCCTTTTTGTAAAAAGTCCTTCAGTTCCACAGGATCGCCAGGATTTGTAATTCTTCTATAGATTGAAAAAATAGTACCTACCGATACGTTAACGTCAATGTTTGAAGAACCGTCCAAAGGATCAATTAATACAACATATTTGCTAAGGTGGGCATTGCCTTTGCAAGTGATTTCTATGAAATCATCGTTCTCTTCCGATGCGATACCACAAACCACTTCGCGTTGCGAAAGCGCTGTAATGAAAATTTCATTAGCCAAAACATCCAATTTTTGTTGTTGTTCGCCTTGTATATTTTCGTTGCCTGCAATGCCGATAATATCAGCGATTCCGGCTTTGTTAACTTCTCTGTTGACCAATTTTGAAGCCATACGGATACAGCTCAAAAGTCTCGATAACTCACCCGAAGAGTATTTGAAGTCATCTTGTTTCTCAATGATAAATTCGCCTAGGGTTTGTAATGGTTCTTTACTCATTTTTAATATTTATTAGAAAATTGACCAAATTTAATGGATTTTTTTTGATTAATCTAAACTCTTTTAAAGTTAAGGAAATTTGTTGATTTTATTGATTTTATTTTAAATTAATTTAATTTTTTTTGATGATAAGTATGTTTTTTGGATTTGTTTTTAATGATTCCAAATGTAGATGCCGACATTGGCGTTATTAAAATTTTCATTTTTTGTAATACGCTTTGGTAAATGATTATAATAGGATTTTAAAATTTATTTCTCATAAAGTTAATATTTGTTAACAAGTTTTTTTATTAAGTCAGTCATTATTAATATTTTTGGGGTTTGAAAATAATATATTCAGAATAAAGCTTTGTAAAGTGAAAGTATTCAAATTTGGTGGCGCATCGGTAAAAGATGCAGAGAGTGTAAAAAATGTAGCTTTGGTACTTGATAACCAGGGTTTTAAAAATTGTTTAATGGTGGTTTCGGCGATGGGAAAAACCACCAATGCCTTAGAAATGGTGGTGGCAGATTATTTCGCAAAGAAAGACTACCAACAAGAAATAGAAGAAATAAAACAGTTTCATATCGATATTGCCAAAGGACTTTTCCCAGAGGAACATCCCGTCTATGCTGAGATTAATTTGTTTTTTGACGATATCGACTCTTTTTTAAGAAGAAACAAATCGCCGAATTATAACTTCGTGTATGACCAGGTGGTAAGTTGTGGCGAAATGATTTCTTCAAAAATTGTTAGCGAATTTCTTAACGAGTCGCAGTTCGGAAATGTTTGGTTAGACGCACGAGATTATATCAAAACCGATAATACCTATCGGGAAGGTGTTGTTAACTGGAAAGGTACACAAGAGAATATTAAAAAATTGGATGCTTCAAAGAATTATGTGACACAAGGTTTTATAGCTTCAGACGAACATAACTTTACAGTGACTTTAGGCCGCGAAGGTTCGGATTATACCGCGGCGATTTTCGCTTATGGTTTTGATGCGTCAGAAATGACAATCTGGAAAGACGTACCTGGTGTGATGACGGGCGATCCAAGAATTTTTGATGATGTTGAATTATTAAGCAGCATTTCTTACGAAGAAGCGATTGAGATGGCTTATTACGGCGCATCGGTAATTCACCCAAAAACCTTGCAACCGCTGAAGCAGAAAGATATTCCTTTTTTTGTAAAATCTTTCTTGGATCCTTCGATGCCAGGAACCAAAATTGGCAATGCTGATGACAACCAGTATCTGGAATCGTATATTCTGAAAAAAAATCAAAATTATTTAATGGTAGATACAAGAGATTTTTCTTTTATTGCAGAAGATCACATGAAAGAAATTTTTTCGCTACTTTTAAAATATAATATCAAAGTATCCTTGATGCAAAATTCTGCCATCTCGCTAGAATTGTGTTTGGAAGATAAATTCGGGCATATTGCTGAGTTTGTCCAAGACTTACATGCTAATTTCCAAACCCAATTAATACAAAACGTATCGCTTTTCACGGTGCGTAATGTTAATATTGAAGAGGTAGAAAAATTTTATAAAGATCAAAAAGTGCTATTGGAACAATTGTCCAAGAATACTTTACAAATGGTAATCCAATAACATGAGTTTAATATCGAAAGAAGATTTAATAAAAGTCGCAGGTCTTAACAAATTTGGTTTTTTAAAAAATCCTATTGCTTCGTCTGTACTTCGTTTGACCAAAATCAACGAGGTTAATAAGCTGTATGATAAACTGAAAGACAAAGAAGGTCAAGATTTCTTTTCTGGATTTGTTAAAGAATTGGATTTGAAATATGTCGTTTTCGAAGAAGACTTGGCGAAAATTCCTAAAACAGGACCATTTATTTTGGTTTCCAATCATCCTTTGGGTGCGATAGATGGCGTTTTGATGTGCAAAATCCTTTCGGCAATTCGTCCAGATTTTAAAGTGATGGGAAATTTTCTTCTTGAGAAGATAAAGCCTATGGCGCCTTATGTTGTTTCTGTTAATCCATTCGAAGGTCGCAAAGAAGCCTACAACAGCAGTTCTGGTATGCGCGAAACCTTGAAGCATTTGCAGGACGGTGGCTGTATCGGAATCTTTCCGGCTGGCGAAGTTTCTAACAAGAATAATGAATATAATGAGGTGATGGACAAAGTTTGGGAATCGCCAGCGCTAAAGCTTATCAAAAAAGCAAAAGTACCCGTTGTACCCATGTATTTCCATGCCCGTAATAGTCGAATTTTTTACAATCTTGCGAAGCTTCATCCAGATCTGCAAACGTTGATGTTGCCTTCCGAAATGATGAAAAAACGAGATAACCCAATAAGGATCAGAATCGGTAAAGCTATTTCTGTAAAACAAATGGATGAGCAGGAAAATATTGAAGAACTTGGTGATTATCTGAAGAAAAAAGTCTACATGCTAAAATCTTATTATGAAAAAAGAAAAAGCATAGCAGAGACTTTGATGATCCCGAATCTGTCGTTGAAGTTACCTTTGAGCAAGCAGCAAAATATCGTTCAGAATATTATTGAAGAAACGCCAAAAGAAGATATTTTGGCAGAAATCGAATTGTTGAAAAAAGACGATAAAAAACATTTGTTCTCTTACAGCGATTACGATATGTTTTTTACAAAATATGAGGAGATTCCTAACATTATGCGCGAAATTGGTCGTCAACGCGAGTTGACTTTCCGCAAAATAGGTGAGGGGACCAATCTGCCATTTGACTTGGATGAGTATGATAAACATTACCATCACTTGTTTTTATGGGATAATGCCAACCAAAAATTAGTCGGCGCTTATCGTATGGCTTTGGGAGTTGAGGTGATGAAAAAGTACGGAATAGATGGTTTCTACACCAGTTCGTTATTTGAGTATGACCAAGAGTTGCAGCCATTCTTCCGAAAGGTTATCGAGATGGGACGCGCTTATATTTCGACAGAATATCAGCAAAAGCCATTTCCTTTATTTTTGCTTTGGCGAGGCATTATCCATGTTTGTTTGAGAAATCCAGAACACAAATTTTTGATGGGTGGCGTTAGTATTAGCAACAAATTTTCAGAATTTTCAAAATCCTTGATGATTGAGTTCATGCGTTCGCATTATTATGATTCTGCTGTCGCGCAATACGTTCATCCGAAAAATGATTATAAAGTTATCCTGAAAGAACGTGACAAAGCTTTGTTCTTTAGCGATATGGATTCTGATGTTAATAAATTAGACAAAATTATTGACGACCTAGAACCAGAACTTCGTCTGCCGGTTTTAATTAAGAAGTATATTAAACAAAACGCAAAAGTTATTGCCTTCAATGTTGATCCTAATTTCAATGATGCGATTGATGGATTGATGTATCTCAGAATAAGTGACCTTCCCGAAGATACTATTCGGCCAGTATTAGAAGAAATGAGTGAGCAGATAAGAAAAGAACAAGAAAATAATTCGTCTGAAAATCAATCAGTTTAAAAATATTTTAAGAAAAAGTAAAGAATGTCTTGTATTGTATATTAATTCTTCCTACTTTTGCACCACTAAAAACAATAAATATTATTGTTGGAAAGGCGGTTTCTTAGCTCAGTTGGTAGAGCAATGGATTGAAAATCCATGTGTCCCTGGTTCGATTCCTGGAGAAACCACAAATTTCAAAGCCTCTTATTGAGGCTTGTTTTTTAAACCAAAAGGTTTCTTAGCTCAGTTGGTAGAGCAATGGATTGAAAATCCATGTGTCCCTGGTTCGATTCCTGGAGAAACCACGAAAACCACTCTTTTTGAGTGGTTTTTTTTTTTTTTTGATTATTTTTTTGAAATTATTTAGTCTCACTTAATTCTATATTTTGTTGCTGATGCAAAAAATCAACAGCTGATTTTAAACTTTCAATTCGTGTTTTTTCAGAAAGTTCAGTAGAAAAATCGAATGCCAATATTTTCTTGAAAAATTATCAACAATACTGTAAATGTAATATTTTATGCCATTTGAAGTTTTGTATACACTCACATCCATCTGCCAAACCTGATCTGGGAAATCAGCTCTTACAGAAATTTTCTTTTTTACTTTTTTGTATGATTTTCAAATTCTGTTAAGTTGCAATAGTTTACAATACAATTACCAAGTTGGTCTGCTTATCCCAATCGCTTTGTGTTTGACAGCATACCCTCAAACAGAATCAGAAGACTGTTGTGTTTACTTTATTAATAAATAATTTTAAAGTATTATTAATGATGTTTTTTTGTTAAAAAACTATATATATTAGCAGATTTAATTTAATAATGTAATATTTAAATTAAATAAATAAAAATAATAGCTTTGTAGTCATAAAATTTGCCAATTTATGAAGAAATTTATTTTCTTAAATTTTATTTTAATTTATGCCAATCTATTTTCTACAGATTATGACATGGTCAAACAAATTGATCAGGGCATTGCTTTGTATAAAAAAGAATATTCAAGAAATAGTTTTACAAATAGAGATGCAGAGCTAACGGATCTATATTATTTAGCTAAGGAAGTAAGTCACGAAAAAGCCCAAATAGATGCTGTCTTATTATTGAGTAATTCCTTTGTTTTGCAGAAAAAATTTTATCAAATAATTGTAAAAGCTGAAGATGCTAAAAGAATAGCTTATAAAATAAATGATTATCAATCGTTAGCACATTTAAAAAATTATATCGCAGGCGCATTGATCTATTCAGGTTTTCACGAAGAAGCGAAAAAAAATATAAACAAAAGTATTGAGTTTAGTAAGTTTTTAAAAGATAAAGAACAACGGAAAATATTAGATTATAATAATTGTATTTATTTAGCCAAATATTACCAATTTCAGCATAAGAAAGATTCGGTTTTTTATTATTTAAACAAAGCTATTGCAACAGCTTCTGAGATTAACGAAACTTCGCAGAATAAAGCTTTTTATAAGACAGATGGAATTTTGCATATAGCTGAATTTCACTTGTCTGAAAAGCAATCAGAAGCTGCAGAGAGGCATTTAATGAGTATTTCAAAAAATATTAAAAGTGTATATCAAACTGCGGATTACCTTTTTCTCCAAGCAAAAATTGCTTTTCTACAAAATAATGAAACGCTATCTTTAGAATTATATAAAAAAGTAGATTCTCTGGCATCAGAAATTAATTATGATATTTTAAAAATAAAGGTTTACAATGATTTAGCTGTGTATTACAAGGCTAAAGATGATTTGAAAAAGCACATCTATTATCTAAAAAATGGAAATACGATAAGTGATAGTTTAATATATCTTACCCATGCCCAAATTGACAGAATTAGCCAATTTCAAAGTCACGAAAGCCAAAATTTTTTGCAAAGTAAAAGTGTTTTTTTAATGGTTGTTATTTTATTGATTGTGCTGATTTTTGTGATTAAACGAAGAAAAACCTTTAGAAAACCAAAACCAATACATATTGAAATCGAAAAAAAGCTTTTAGATATAGTCACGCCAATATCTATTACAGAATTAACAAGTTTAGCACATGATAATAATCCATTATTCTATGCCAATTTTAAAAATGTATTTCCCTGTTTTGAAGATAAACTACTGAAAGTAAATCCACTTTTAAAACCTATGGATCTGGAAGTCTGTGCTTTGATGAAGCTTAATTTTACAACTAAGCAAATAGCGGTTATTAAAAATGTTTCCATAAGATCTGTTGAGGGGAGAAAATATCGCATTCGAAAAGCACTTGAGATAAATCAAAACGAAAATATATATGTTTGGATTTCTAAACTATAATTTATGAGGAAAATTTATGTGGTTTTTTTGTGTTTTACAGCATTGTTTTTTATTCACAAAAACAATGGTCAGAAAAACAGATAGATAGCATTCAAAATACAATTGCGACAACAAATGCTCAAAATGTCGACAAAATCGAAGCTGTCAGTACAGAGTTGTATTATCAATCAAAAAAAATCAATTATAAAAAAGGACAAATAGAAGCTTTGTTACGAAAGATAGCTTTTAAAATTAATAGTAGAAATTATGATGATGTAGAACAATATCTGGACGAAACCAAAAAGCTTTCCAATGACATTCAAGATTATTTTTATTTGACAAAAGCGAATGCGATGGAAGTGTCAATGCTTAGCCATCTTCAGCTTCATACAAAGGCAAAAAAAAAATTGGATGAAAACTTTAAACTAATACCCAAAATCGAAGATATTGGAAAAAGAAGGTTTATGGAAACCTATTATTATGCAAGGTATATCAACTTATATCAAAATAATAAAGACTCTTTACAATATTTTTCAAATCAAAGATTAAAGACAGCATTGCTTCTCCCTGACACGGAAGCCTCCAAGCCTATTATAATTGTGTCTTCAGCAGGATATTTAGCGCATTATTATTTTCATGCTAAAAATCCAAAACAAATTGATTATTATCTGAAAGTTCAAGAGAAATATATTGATAAAATAGATAATCTTTTTGATTTGATACATTATCATAAGAGAAAAGCGGAGTATATCTTCGATTATCAAAAAAAATCAAAAGATTATCTAGATCGTAGTCTTTATCATTTTAAAAAGGCTGAAAAGTATGCACAACAATATAAAAACCCAGAACTGCTGGAATTGCTATACCCCGAAATAGCACGTATATATGAAGATAAAAATGAAATTGATAAGCAAGTTTATTATCTTAATAAATATACGAAACTGACAGATTCTATTAAGAAAAAGAACACAACCGCGGTGGCCAATATTGTTTATCAAGATAAACAGAAATCATATAATAGCGAAAAAAAAGTATATGATTGGAAGATGCGGAAGTATGTTTTTTTAGCTGGACTTTTTATACTGTTAACTTTTTTTCTTGTCAAAATGTTTTTTTTAAAGAAAAATAAAAAGTTTGTTGAAATTAATAGTCAACAACAATATCCATTAGAATCTAAAGAAGAAATAAAAATAAGCAAAGAACAGCTTTTGAATTTGACAGCAGAATCCAACGTCGCTTTTTTATCCTTTTTTCTAGAGCTGCATCCTGATTTTAGAGATTCCTTATTAAATATTAATCCTAACCTAACATTGTCCGATATTGAGTTTTGTGCTTTAATCAAGAGTAATTTGAATAACCACCAGATTTCTGTTTTTAAAAAAATGTCGATAAGGGCAATAGATTCTAAAAAATATAGATTACGAAAAAAATTAAATATTTCATCTAATGAAAGTATTTATGATTGGATGGCAAATATTTAGAACCGTATAAATTTCAGAAAACAATTAACAAGCTGAATTGGAAACTAAGGATATGTAAAAAGAAATCTAAATATTTACTTTTTTTGTGGGATTTTTTAGTCGTGTATTTGTGGTTTTAATTAGAGGCGATAAAAATCGAAATATTAGGAGGATATATGAGGGTCTTGCCTTTTGAGTAGTTGAATTGTGGCAAATGAGTAGATTTTGAGTGCTTTTTTTTATAACCTCGTGTATATTTGAAACGCTTATGTAGGTTAGAAAGAGTATCGAAAGGTTAATTTTGCGAACTGCAATATGTTATAAAATTAATCGCAATAGCTCTATTCATGTATTTTAAAATTACAAGTTTTAAACCGATATCAGAAATTGTTTTGAATAAGACAGTTTTTGCTATTGTCTTGTTTTTTTTAAATATTTCTATTGTTAATGGACAAGTAAGATTTGAAGAAACTAATAATCTATCTTCTAGAATAACAAACAAAAAAGATAGAACTATAACTATTATTAACAAAAATGTAGTTAAACAAAAACATAGTGAAAATCGAAAGTCTAATATTGAGAAAGTTGTAATTTCTGTTTCTAATAGTACAATTATTTATGGTGCTGAGAACCTCTCAAATGTAAAGATTGTTTATTTAGAAAAAAATAAACAGCATCCACAGAAAACTAAAAGTAAAGTCTTAGTTGCTAAAAGACTAGTTAAAAAGAACCTGCCACAAACGCCTAAAGCTCTTCATCTACAACTTACAGCACCTACTTCCTCTGAAGTATTTAAAAATATTCTAGCAAGGAAGTCGGAGATGTTTAGTAGCAGCCATTCTTTTAATCTCGCGACATACAAAATTTTTAGTATTAATATTGGTAAAATATTGGTACTAAAAGAATTCAATAAGAATTACAAAAATCCTCTGCTGTCCTTACATTATTTTGGAGGACAATACTTTACCAGACCGCCTACATCCATTTAATTTAATTTTTAGAAACAATTTTGCTGAGATTATTCTTTTTCTTGGCCTATTATAATTTTAAAAAATTTATTAAATGAGAAATATGAAAAAATATTTATCAGCTTTTCTTGTGCTGTTTTTCGTGGTAGTAATTTTCTCGCAAGATGCGAGTAAATTGTATCTTTCGTCTGGAAGTACGGGCCGTGTGTACGAGGTTAATACCACTAATGGTGCTGTAACAGCGATAACAACACCATCTTATTTTAATGCTAATAATGGAACAGCGGTAAGTAGCTTAGCTTTAGGTTATGACACGGTAACTCCTAATCCTTTGGTTTTTATGCATGCTAATACAGCATCTGCAAGTACTTTATATAAAAATGGCCAGAACACAGGTACAGGTCTTAATTTACTTGGAGCATTAGGAGGTTTAACAACTAATAATGTACCAGGGAATTATTATGGTTTTGTATATGGTATGGATGGAAAACGAATGTATAGAGCATACCCTACCAGTGCAGACCTTGGTGCCATTACTGGGGATACTACTTGGACTAATGGGACAACTTTTGCGACGGATGTCTTCTTTGATTATCAAAATAATTTTTATTGTATCATTACAAATGGTAGTGAAAGATATTTATACAAAATAAATTTAGCTACACCCACAGTAGCAACTCAAGTTTCAAAAATTTCGGGTCCCGTAGGTACTGTCAATGCTACAGCCAATGCAAGTAACGCTACTAGTATTGGAAATGCAAGAGGTGCTGCCTATTTAAATGGATTTATATATTTGGTTTCAGGTACTGAGACAAATACTAATATTAATTTTTATAAAGTCAATATTAATGATGGTGTATCTTCACATATTGCAACAACAACAGTGGCAGGATCAACTATAGGTGGTGGTAATCTTGATCTTGCATCGGTCCCGTATTATGTTCCTTTTAATTTTAATTGTGCAGGAGCAACTTTACAAGGAGGGAGTTTTATCCAAGGGACATCTTCTACAAAAACGATGAGAATACCTATTAGTAATGTCATTACACCAGGTACTTATAATATTAATGTATCTGGAGCAGATTTTACAACATCAGTAGCTACTTTAATTGTGGCGGCTAGTTCTACATATATTGATGTGCCAATTAACTATACTGGTTCAGGAAACATTGGTACTAGAAATGTTACATTTTCACTAAACGGTTCTTCAACATCTTGTGTTATTCCTGTTACAATTGCCGGAAAAGATTCAGATGGAGATGGCGTGCCAGATTGGCAAGACCTAGACTCGGACAACGATGGTATTTTGGATACGGTAGAATGCCCCACAACGGAATTGGTAACCAACGGGACATTTACCGGAAATGCTAATGGATGGACTTTGGGAACAGGATGGACCTATATAAACAACTATATAAATAACCAAAACAATGGTAGTAATAACTATGCCTTAACACAAACTTTGAACAATCTGGACAAAGTAAAAGGCAGCGTTGTTGCTCTAAATCTTAACCTAGGAGCACAAGACGGAACTCAAGCAGCTGGGAGTACAGCTTCGCTAAATATAAAACTAAATGGTGTTATTTATGCCACACTAAACAATAGTACACTTCGAGATAATTCTAATATTACTATTACAATGGCAAATGGTGCTACAAGTAATTTTGTGACTTATGGTACTAATGGAGTAAACGGTTTTAATTGGCAAAATTTCACTATTTATATACCGTACACAGGACCTACTTCAGCAACGCTTTCTTTTGAAATGACCTCTGCCAATGATGATTGGGCATTGGATGATATATCAATTAAAGCTATGATCTGTGATACTGACGGAGATGGGATTCCTAACTATTTAGATTTAGATTCTGATGGTGATGGTTGCGTTGATGCAATAGAAGGTGGTGCTAATTTTACCAATGCCGATCTACATACTGCCACAGGTACAATTGCAACTCAAACACCAAACCAAAACCTAGGTAATACAGTAGGAATGACTACCACTACACTCGGGGTGCCAACTATTGCAGGAACTGGGCAAACAATTGGACAATCTCAAGATTTTTCCAAAAATGATTGTATAGATTCTGATGGTGATGGTGTGCCAGATTGGAAGGATCTGGATAATGACAATGACGGTATTTTAGACTCTAATGAATGTTCAGAACCTGTTTACAATATAGTAACTTGGTTTAATACTGGAAATTACAATGCAGACCCAGATCCAGAAGTGCTAACTGGACAACCTAGTACAGTTGGTGCGGGATTAACCAGAACTATACATGCCGTTGATAATTATCAGATAATATCAGGAATAGATGCTTTAAACGAATCTAGTGCAATAGTCAATAATGAATATGTGGAATATACAATCCATACAATTGAAAATATTGGAATAAAAAACATAGGATATTATCAAAATACTGGAGTTTCTACAACCAATTATCATTATTCAGTAAGAATGTCTAAAGATAATTTTGCCACAAATGTTCTGGTACATGGCGATAAACTCTTTAACCCTACTATCAAACAAGATTTTGAAGTTGCTGTTAACAATGGAGTACTTTATTTAGAAGCGGGTATAACATATAAATTTAGAGTTTATTTTTATAATGTTTCAGGGAATAATACAACTCCTATTTTCCATGACGATTTCAAATTACTTGGTAGTGTTGAATGCGATACCGATGGGGATGGAATTCCCAACCGATTAGATCTCGACTCTGATGGTGATGGCTGTCCCGATGCTATCGAAGGTGGCGCTAACTTTACCAATGCTGATCTACATACAGCCACAGGAATAATTGCCAGCCAAACACCTAACCAAAACTTAGGAAATACAGTGGATGCTAATGGTGTTCCGATAATTGCTGGGGTTGCAGGACAAGGAGTTGGTAATGCGCAGAATACTATGCTTAATGATTGTATTGCTTTTGTTTGTCCGCCAGACCCTTATGCAGCCCAACAGACTTGGTGGTTGCCTTCTGGTACTAATAAAGTAAGAATAGACTTTCAAACAGGGTCAGCGGTTCTCAATAATCCAGCATCTGGCTTTTTAGGACAGGGGACTTTTAATGGATTTGAGGGTAATACAACCGTAACGCACCCTGTAACTGGAGAATTACTTTTTGTTACAGATGGTAATGTGGTTTACAAAGGCGCAACTGGAGCACAAGCGACTGGGCCAGCAGTGGGAGGTACTAATACTACTGAAGAAGCTGCTGCTGTAATCCCTGATCCACAAGGGGTGTTGGGAAGAGATTTTATTATTTTTGGTAATAGCGCGGCAAATTCACCTGGAGGATTACTGAGTGCTAAATACAATCTTGATACGAACGTTATTTCTGGAGTTACTAGTGTTTTGCCTTTCAATACAATTTATGAATCATTAGAAGTAATTCCTCATACTAATGGTACAGATTATTGGATTTTGGTAAACACAGTTGACCAGAAAGTAAAATCATACCTTTATTCCAAAGCAAGTGGTTTTAATTCTACTGCTGTCTCATCGACCGATGTTAGCAACCTTGCAGGAGCAAGTTCATCTGCAATTGCTGTAAATTCATTTATATCTTGGGACCCAAGAATAGCAGGGAAGTTATTGATTGCACGACATAATAAAGTGGGGTTGGCTAATTTTAATCCATCCACAGGTGCATTAGGTACTTGGGAGGTAAAAGTTACTGTTAACTCGGCAGTTAATACTGTAGATCAAAATTCCACAACTGGTTATAGCGCTGCTATATCGCCAAATGGTAGGTATATATATTATAACGAATATAATGCCACTAATAATACTGGAATTCTAAAATATTATGATATTCAATCTGGGCTTACAACATCTCTTGAAGCCACATCAGCTGGTATGAATGGGTTGAAAATAGCTCCCGATGGCAGATTATACAAAATCGGTTATGTAAGTAATAATAGAAGATTATTTTACTTGAATACCAACGCAAATACACCTCCAAGTAATGTTGGTTCATTGTTACAGTTTAATACAGATGGAAGAGACATTGGGCTTCAGTTCCCTAACAATGTATACTGGGGTTGTATGGTTTGCCAATCAGGTACAGATGCTCCTATATTAGCAAACACTACTATTAATGCAAATGTTTCTACAATAGGAAATTTAATTTCGTTATTATCTGCTAGTAATCAACCAACAGGTACTGTCATTACTATTCACTCAGGAACTCCTGCTACAGATGCTAATAAATTGACAAATAATACTGCAGTTGTATCAGGTTCAACTTATTATGTGGCTTATTATGATGGGTTAGCAATTTGCTTTAGTCCCACGACGGCAATTATTGTGAAAAATCAGTGCTACAAACCCGGTATTATGGATGCAGAGAACACCTATCCTTCACAGCAAGGTATTACAGCTTTGGGTAGAGCAGGAGCTAACAACGGCAACTGGCCAATGCTTAGAGAGAGCGCTTGGACAGTTTTAGAATCCAAAGAAAAAGGCTTTGTCGTGAACAGAGTGGCTACTACGGCTGGTTTAGCAAATATTACCAACCCGATAGAAGGTATGATCGTGTATGATACAGAGGCTAAATGTCTCAAGATTTATACATTGAAAGAAGGCGATGCAGCTATGGCTTGGCATTGTATGATAACACCAGCTTGTCCAGATTAATACATTTTTAAAATTATTTAACCATCCTTCAAGGGCTTCAAAACCTTGAAGGATTAAATAACAATCTACATGAAAAATATAAAAAATATACTCGCAATAGGCTTATTAGGTTTATCATTTTCAGCGGTTGCTCAAGTGGCAATAGGTAAATCTGAACTGAGCAAAATCCAACCCGCTAATACAATTACCAACCCTAGTATTGCATTAGAATTTTATGATAAGGCCGATAACAAAAAAGGCTTGGTCTTACCTTGGACTTCTACAGTTAATAACCAACCTATAGCATATAATGCAACAACGGGCGCTGGTTATCGAGGAATGCAAGGCACGATAGCAAATGGAACAATTATTTTTGACTTGTCGGATAAGCAAGTCAAATACCGTAAAGACGGCGCTTGGTTTAGCCTTACCGCTTCTAGTTTTCCGTTAACCTATACTAATACTTCTAATACTTCTATTACCGTAAACAGTCCTGCAGATTTTGTATCAATCAACAGTTCATTGCAGGATAATGTAAAAGAGAGTTCTGATGCAAAAGCGGCAATTGGGGCTAATGGTGCAACAGATACAACAGCTGGCATTCTGGTTCTTACCGATACCAACAAAGCGATAGTATTACCCAAAGTAGCAAGTCCACATCTTAATATCAAAAATCCTACACCAGGAATGATGGCTTATGATACAGTGAAGAAACAACTTGCTGTTTATAATGGTACTGTCTGGAGCTTTTGGAAGCCTTAAAAGAAAATTTTGCATATTAATGATTCTTGGGTTGCAGCTATAGGTTTCCCATAACTATTTTAAAATTGCAATTAATGAATTTGATAAACATTCATATAGGGCATATGATTGAATAAGGATTGACAGATGCGGGATAGAAATATCCCGCATCTGTAATTTTATAAAGTGTACTAGAAAAGAAATAAAAGAGATGTATCTTAATTATTAACAACCTGTTGTGCATTTAGTGACTAAATAAGAAAAGATTGCTCATTTGGTTAGAAAAACCGTATATTTATTTGATTACCAATCGTTTAAATGCATGAACAATCTCGTTCAAAACTACAAAATTATTTTAAAAGAATTGACAAATATTTGTGGCCATATTAGAACGGATGTTTTCATTGTAGACTCCACGCCAATTGAAATCTGTAGAATAAGTAGAGCTAATCGTTCTGGAATTTGCTCTACAGAAGAAATTAAACCTGCTTTTGGCTATTGTGCTACACAAAAAACACGGTATTTTGGGTATAAACTTCATGCGGTTTGCGACAAAAACGGAATATTTCATTCTTATGATTTTTCACCTGCAAATGTTCACGATGTAAATTATCTGAATGATATAAAACATGACTTTGAAAACTGTCTGTTAATAGATGATAGAGGCTATATTAGTAAAAAAATTCAGGTAGATTTATTCAATTATTCAAACATTAGACTCTCTGTTCCAATGAGGAAAAACCAACATGATTTTGTGGCATTTTCAAGAACAAAATCACGAATTAGAAAAAGAATTGAAACCGCAATTTCTCAATTAAACGGACAATTTTTAATTTATATTAATTTAGCAAAAAGCTTCCAAGGTTTAGCAACAAGAATCGCATCTAAAATTGCTTCCTTTACAATGATTCAGTATCTAAATTTTTTCGTTTTCAAAAGAAGTTTAAACAAAATAAAAATTAATTTGTGCTAAATGCACAACGGGTTATTAAGATTGATTTTATAACTTACTCCCAGTAAATCCATGACTTACAGTTATATACAGCTAGTCTTTTTACATCTGCCTTATTAATATAAATTATCATACCTGGTGCTGGATCACGGATGTCATCTGTTGCTGAATTACAGAAACAAGACCAATTACAACAAAATAGAATCCTTTACTACTTTGGAGAAAAAAAATATTTTATATTGGATTGATTACTACATAATAAGTATAGTTACTCCCAACCAAAAGCATGGATAGAGTATGAAAAAGAGAATGCTGAGACTCTGCATTTACCTGAAAGATATCGTAAAAATTACATAGAAAAGAGAGTGCTACGGTCGTAACCTCATTCGTAGAATAATGCTTGCCTTGAATAAAATAGAACATCGGTTCCTAAAGGTTTAAGAGTTCTGTAATTACCTTGGAATTGATTAAAGAAAAGTAAAAGAAATATTATAAGGTTGATCTTTTCAAAAATTTGTATAAATAATTCATCCCTGTAAAGCCTTATAAATACTGCAAATATAAAGCTGGGTTAATGGGTGCGCATCCGTAATACGACCGATGCGCACCCGTGCCTTGTCCTGTGCGCAGAGGATAACCTACGGATGCGCATCCGTGCGAATGATGTAATCTTGCCAAAAGAAAAAGGGGGATTATGGCCTTAGCGATGTGCGCCAAATGGCGACCTATGCTGATAGTTTTTATGAAAAGGCTGAAGGCAAGTTTACCAAATGCTATGCTGAAGAGGCTGGCTACGAAGAAGTCATCGGCAACAACCGAATAAGACAAGAAAACATATCCTTTATATTGGTGATACACCTTATGAAAGTAATGTTATTTAATTAAAGAATTATCAGAAAACTTCGGCTTCTTATAAATTTTTGCAAAAGGATTACTTTAGGAAGTGTCTTGACGATAAGTGATGAAGAAGGCAAGGCAGTAGAGCAAAGATATTTTGATGCTTGGGATTTGTGGATCATGTGGCAAAAATCCAGTACACTTTTAGCATGGCCGTATTAATAAGTAATCACCATTTTAAAATAGACAATGGCACAATAGTAACCGGCCAATCTGGCATCCTGAGCATTCTAAGATAAAAACAAGCATATAATTAAATATAAAGATGATGTCTTGCAAATACTATTAATTTATCAACACACGACCTACAGAATAGGTTTATTCTATGTGATGAATTGGACAATAGAAAAGTAGATGATAGTATATATATAGAATAACTTTTTTTTTGTGGAAATTAAGTGTTTATTGGATGATTAGCTTTTGAGAAATTCTTTTACCTGCTTGCGCTACCGTCACGAGATAATTGCCTTTTGTAAAATGAGAAGTATTAATCTTGAGAGATTTACTTATTTTATGGGATTGAGAATAAACAGGCTTCCCTGCTAAATCCACAATAGAAACAGTAGCTTCTTCAACTTTCAAAGTTCCCAAATCAATATTAATTTCATTGGATGCAGGATTGGGGTAGATTTTTAGTTCTATATTTTTTGCATTATTAGTGGATAAAATATTACCTGTTGTATTCTTCCATATAGCACCTTTTCCATTTTTATAACCTACTGCATAACCTAATTTTTCATTACTGAAATACAAAGACGATACATTTATAGTTGGACCATCATAATCAAAAACTTCCTTATAGCCTTCTTCTGGAGTGTAGGTCATTTTCACTGTACCCTGGGTAGTACCATCTCCATTTAATAATATGCCAAGAACTCCCCAAACCGTATTTTCATTAATAGCAAAAAGTTGTGATAATACTCCAGCATTACCATATCCCAACCTTTCAAAACTATTTCCTCCATTAATGGTTTTTTTGAGACCATCATGGTAAACAAAGCCTAACTGTTCATTAATAAAATTAAACTCACCATATCCGTCTAAATTATTCCATATCAATCCGCCATCTATTGTTTTAGACAAGGTTCCACTACTTTTAGTAGAATATGCAATTTTTTCTGTAAAAAATTGAATATTTCCACTATAAAAGTCATCCATGGGATAACTCTGCCACGTGTTGCCTCCATCTATACTTTTTAATATCTGGTCTGAAAAAGGAACAGCAATGGCAACAAAATTATCTCCTAAACAAGATATGCCTTCAGCTTGATCACCAATTCCTGTATTTAGAGCATTCCAAGTTTCTCCTCCATCAGTTGTTTTTAAAAGTGCGCCTAAATTCCCCGAGGTATAACCAATATTAGCATTGGAAAAACGAACTTTTTTTAGTAATTGGGTTGTGCCAGAATCTTTCTTTTGCCAGGTTGTACCACCATCAGTAGTTTTCAATATAGCCCCGTTGGAGCCTACTACAACTACAGTATCTGGTGTTATGGCATAAACATCGGAAAAGGAATATGTATTCAAATTACCAATGTTAAGCTCAACCCATTGTGCAGGGCTATTGCAATAGCAAATCCATAATAAAATAGCAGATAAAATTGTTTTCATATTATAAAGTTTATTTTAAATAAATGTAATAAAAAAACCATTTTGATTGTTTTTTTTAAAAATACATATATATAAACCCTTTGTGCGCTATGATTTTAAAAAATAAAAAGTTTGAAAATGAAATTCTTGATTTTGTAATACAATCGGCTTATAATCTCTAATTTTTGATTATTGATGAAAAAATAATAATGATAACGAAATTGTTTTAGGAATATTTCTGAACGCACCAGCATTGCTAAAAGGAATATTATTAAATATGGAATACTTTTAAAATTGTTTAGTCTTTTTTAAAATAATAGTACTGTTCTCACAAATTAACGCTAATTTTGGTAAATCACTATGTGGAGCTGCTGATTTTATTTTTCTAAAGTTTTGTTGCCATTCGCTTCACTTTATCTATTGTTGTACAGATGGCGTGCGGCACATTCAAAATTATTATGAACGGATCTGCGCTTGATGTATCTGGTATATGTTACCCTGATTTTTTACAACAATTCAAAACTTCACTTTCACAAATATTTCAAAGAGAAGATATTAATCAATTAAGCCTTTCCAGGGGTTTGCCTGCCAACGTCTGGAAAGAAATCATGAATCTTAAACCTTTATCTGTAACGATTCCTAAAGAATTTGGCGGTAGAGGTACTAAAGTGAAAGAATGTTTGGGCGTTTTATCAGCAGCTTCCTATGAATCACTTCCGTTGTCACTTACTTTTGGTATTAACATAGCACTTTTTCTGGAACCCTTAGCAAAATATGGAAACGAACTCGTAAAAGGAGATATTTTCAGACAGTTTTTAGAATATGGTGCCATGGGCGGACTCATGATTACAGAACCTGATTTTGGGAGTGATGCACTGAATATGCGTACCCAAAATATTTTGCAGGAAAATTACTATCATATACAAGGAAAAAAACATTGGCAGGGACTTACAGGAATGGCGGATTATTGGCTCATTACCTCCAGGAGTAAAAGCAATGAAGGCAACCTTTCCCGTGATGTTGATTTTTTCATTGCTAACACACATAAAAAGGACCAAAATATTACAGTTGAAGAATATTATGACAATGCCGGGCTTTATATGATTCCTTACGGGCTAAATAAAATTGACATCAAAGTGCCTGCTTGGAATAAATTGATCCCTGAAACAACAGGATTAAAAATGATGCTTGATATTTTGCATAGAAGTCGATTTCAGTTTCCGGGAATGGGAATAGGGTTTATGAAAAGAATGCTGGATGAAGCTACAAAACACTGTAAAGAAAGGATTGTAGGTAATTTACCTCTTTTTTCATTGGATCAAATTCAATATCAATTGGCGAAATTGCAGTCTTTCTTCGCACTTTCTTCGGCAATGTGTGCTAAAAGTTGCAAAGTAAGTGGAATCGAACATGATGTTTCTTCCAGCGGAATCCACGCTAACAGTATAAAAGCTTTGGTAACGGATATGATGCAGGAATCTGCTCAAATATTAGTTCAGCTTTCTGGAGCAAAAGGCTATCGTATTTCTCACATTGGGGGTCGTGGGATTATGGACAGTCGTCCTTTTCAGATTTTTGAAGGTTCCAACGAAATGCTCTACACCCAGATTTCTGAAGGAATTCTGAAAGATATGAAAAAGAAGAAAATTCTGAATTTATCGGCGTATCTTTCTCAGAATGATAGTACTAAAGATGCAGCAAAATTGTTTTCCGACGAATTAAATTTTTCTATTGATGCACCAATCTCGCAAAGAAAAATGATTGATTTAGGGAAAATTATTGCAAGAATTATTACCGTGAACGATTTGGTGGAACTCAACAATTCTGGATTCAATCAGGAACTTACGGATACATCTGTAATAATGGTGAAACAGGAGATTGTTTCGTTATTGGCTTCGATGCACCATCATAAAAATATCAATTCAATTGAAGATATCTGTCCGAAAAGTGATTGGATGGACTTTTCTTAAACTTGATTTTTCTATCTGATTTTGTCCCATGTTTCTTTAATTATTAAAGTAGCAAATTATATCATGTCATTTTTTATGAAGAAAAAAATATATCTTTTGGTATGGACTATTCTGATTCCAGTATTGAGTGGGCTGGCTTATTGGGGTAATCATTATTTTTCTGGAACAATTTATTCTATACTACTTTCTCTGTTTCTCGTAGGAAGCGTTTTAGCAGCAGTCCATCATTCTGAAGTAATTGCTTATAGGGTTGGCGAACCTTTCGGAACTCTTCTTCTGGCATTTGCCATCACGGTAATAGAAGTAGCGTTGATTATTTCCATTATGTTGGGGGCAAAAGGTCTAGAAACCATTACACTTGCAAGAGATACGGTATATGCTGCAATTATGATTATTTTGACGGGAATTATCGGAAGTTGTATTATTGTAGGATCTGTAAAATTCAAAGTACAGTATTTTACACTTCAGGGCGTCAGTACAGCACTTATTACACTTACGTCGATTATTTTTTTTATTTTGATATTACCCAATTATACGATTAGTCATAATGGCGGTGAATATACGTGGATACAGTTAATCTTTGTTTCATTGATTTGTTTAGGATTATATTTGGGGTTTACAATGATGCAGACTATAAGACATCGCAGTTATTTTATTTCTCCTGAGAATAAATTGTTGGAAAACAATGACGAAATTCCTCTCCCTGAAAAACCTTCAAAAAAAGAAATGTATATCAGTATTCTTTTTTTGATTCTTTGTTTGGGAATTGTGGTCTTGTTAGCAAAGTTACTTTCAAAAGACGTGGAATATATCGTAAAATGGGCAGGCGCACCAAAATCACTTGTCGGGGTAATTATTGCTGGGATTGTACTTCTTCCAGAAGGAATGGCTGCCTATAGAGCCGCCAGAAATAATCATATCCAGACTTCTTTGAATCTGGCTTTTGGTTCAGCATTGGCAAGTATAGGACTTAGTATTCCAGTAATTGCCATTACATCTGTGATTACAGGAATCCGGATGACTTTGGGAATTGACATCAAGTCCACTATTTTATTAGGATTATCTCTATTCATTATTACCATTTCTCTGGCAACGGGAAAGACCAACATAATGCAGGGATTTGTCCTGATCGCTATTTTTTTGATGTATTTATTTACGATTGTGATTCCTTAAACATTATTTCCTTACTGAGGTCATTAATAAAAATATCAGCCTTTTAGCTTTATTGCATAAGTTATTAATATCTTTTTGAAAATCAATAAATTAAATATGAGGTTATACCGATTATTTGTTGTAAGTTTGTACCATAATTAATCAACAGGTTCCTGCCTTCGCTTTTTCTTACAGTTTAGAATATCTATTTTTTTCTTACAGTTTTTGCTTTTTCAGCCGCCAATTTTTTAACTTTAAATTCTTTTACAGATGAATATTTATATTGGCAATCTGAACCATCAGACCACTGAGAAACAACTACAAGATCTTTTTACACCATTGGGTGTTGTAGGCTCTTCAAAAATTATAACCAAAGAACATTCTGGTAAGTCTAGAGGATACGGTTTTATAGAAATGCCTGATCAAAAAGAAGCAGAAAATGCGATTGACAAACTTAATGGTTTCGATGTAGACGGCTATTTCATTATCGTAAACCAAGCAAAGCAAAACAATATAACAAAGACTTCGATGTGAATATTTTCTAATGAATATTCTTCGTGAATAGTAGATACTATTCAATTTAAATAATACAATAACAATTTTTAATAACATTACAATGCAACAAGGCACAGTAAAATTTTACAATGAAGCAAAAGGCTTCGGATTTATTTCTCCAGACAACGGAGGTGAGGACATTTTTGTACACTCTTCAGGTTTAAAAAGCAGAACAATTCATGAAAATGATAAAGTAGTTTTTGAAGTGGAGCAAGGTCAAAAAGGATTAAACGCGATTAACGTGAAATTAGCATAATATTTTCCATATATATTATCGAAAAAGTGATTGTAAATATCACTTGGAAAGCCCTGCAAGGGGCTTTTTTTGTTTGAAATAGCAAATCAAAAACAAAGTCTCGCCATTAGATAGCTGATTGTAGATTCTGCGCCCTGATTAAGGTTGACGTTTTTTTCTTCAAGACCATCGTAACAACCACCAGTTGCAGGATTATAGATAATTTGATTGAGGTGATTTTTTCCTAAAAACCAGTTAAAAGAATTTTTCATCATCTGTGCATATTTTTCATCCTCAAATACCTTGTAAAATGTAGAGAGTGCCAAAATGGTATAAGCAACATCAATAGGTTGTTCCCCGCCAATTGGCGGATTGTTTTCGGTATTTTCTTTTTGTAGCCAGCCTTTGTTGGAAATCACTTTTATATTATCATCAACCATAATTTTAGATAGTAAAAAATGGAAAGATTCCTCTGCAATTTTTTTGTAAACCTCATTTTGGGTAATAATCCAAGCACAGAGTAAAGCTTCTGGTAATACACTATTTCCGTAAGTTAGATAGCTTTCAAACCAATGCCAATCGTCTTTCGCTTCATGCTGGTACATTTTCACGAGACGCTCAGCCAAGTCTTTTAATAAAGGAATAGTCTTTTCGGAATTCTGATAGTAGAATCCTTTTATCATAAAAGCCATTGCTCTGGTAGAATGAATTTTTTGTGCCCAGACAAGATTTTTTTGAATGATCTTTTCTGCAGTTTCAGAAAATTCTTGAGGCAGAATTTCTTTTAACGATATTAAATAGCCTAACGCCCAAATTGCTCTGCCGTTGGAATCATCCAGATTGGTTTCATAGTTTTGTTTAGTGAATTGTTTTTGTTTATCGATGTAATTCAAGAAACTTCCGTCTTTTTGCTGGCAAAATTTGATAACATTTAAATAAATTGAAATTAACTGCAAATCTGCTTTGTCTTTACTGATTTCATAATGCTGACAAATAGCAATCATCGCCCGCGCGTTATCATCCAATGTGTAACCCGAATTGATATCCGGCTTACTGATTTTTGAAAACTGGATTATCCCGAAATCTGTCGTCATATTTTGTATGTGACCAAGGTTGATATTAGGTAAAGTATAATGAAGCTTTATAGTATTTTTACCTAACTTTTGGAATAACAAAGCGTGTAGAATAGATGAATTCTCCCAAGCTGTAGGAGCCATTTTTTCCAAAGATTTTGCATGTAATACTTCCCGTTTGTTTTCATTTTCCAATAAAGTATTTACTGCAAGCGTCAATTGTTCGGGCGCTTCAAAATCAATGATAATTCCGGTGTCTTCTTTTAATACTTCCAAAGCATGCGGAATCGGTGTAGAAACAATAGCACATCCGCTACTAATGGCATAGGAAAAAGTGCCGCTCACGGCCTGATTTCTGTCTTTTGAGGTGAAAAGATAAACATCGGTAAGCTGCAGATATTCTAATAATTCTGGCAAGGGAAGATATTCATTAATAAAGCGGATGTGGTTTTCCAAGTGTAGTTTGCACATAAGATCTTCCAAATGTTCACGATATTTTTCTCCTTCATTTCTCGCTATTGCAGGATGTGTTTTGCCTAAAATTAAAAAAATAACATCTGGATTTTTAGAGATAATTTCCGGTAAAGCTTTCAGTGTGGTTTCAATATTTTTTCCTGATCCTAATAATCCAAATGTCGAAAGGACTTTTTTGTCTTTAAGACCATATTTTTCTTTCAAAGCAATTTTATCGGTAAAAGGCAGCAGATGTGTTCCGTGAGGAATTACCGTAATTTTTTCGAGAGGAATATTGTAATCGTTGGAAAGGATATCAGCAGAAATACTGGTCATCACAATAATGGATTTAGAAAAATCTGCAATTTCTTTTACTTTTTCCCTTAATTCCTGATTAGGCTTGGGTAAGACGGTATGAAAGGTAATGATGACTTCTTTTTTTAAATTCCTAAGTAAAAGATACAGCCCACTTTTGGTTTCATTAAAAAAGCCAAATTCGTGCTGAAGCATGACGAACTGAATATTATCATTTTTATTAATTTCTACGGCAAGCTCCATATAGGCGACCGCATCGGAAGTGTTCAGTTTGTATTGGGTAAATTCTTTATATTCAAAGTTTTCTTCTTCTGTTCCCATTGGGCAAATGCTTGCTTTGAAGGATTCTCCGAATTTCGACTGAAGAGATTGTATTAAATCTTGGGTGTAGGTAGCAATCCCGCACACCTTTGGAGGAAAAGAACTGATGAAGACAATCTCAGGTTTATGATATATTTTGTGTTTTCGGTTTTTTGAAGATTGTGCTATTTCTTTATCCTCCGCGTCTTTATTATTATTTTTGTTCATTGTAATTTTCTTTTTTGATAATTCTTACCGAATCATCATGATATCGCCTACATCATCAGTTCCTTCAATAATTTTGACATACTAAGAGAGGCTACGGCAATTCTTTCGTCTGCGGCTCCGTAATAGATGTACAGGGTATCGTTTTCTACAACAGTTCCTGTGGGGAAGCAGACATTATTCACTTCTCCGTGAAGTTCCCATTCTTCTTCTGGCTTGAAAAGCGGGTAAGAAAGTCTGGAAATTTCAATTTTAGGATTATTAATATCTAATAAAGCGGCACAAGCAGTGTAAACATAACCATTAACGGTATCATAAACACCGTGATAAATCATCAACCAGCCATATTCTGTTTCTATGGGCGGGCAACCGCCTCCGATATAACTTGACTCGTGGTCATATTTTGGAGATAAAAGAATATGGTCGTTGAAATGCAAAAAATAATTTTGCCAGAATTCAGGATTCAGATCTTCGATATTTTTTACACACACAATCTGAATGTCAGGTCTTATTCTGTGAAGGAAATAAAATTTATCGTTTATTTTTCGAGGGAAGAAAATTAGATTTTTATCCCATAAAAAAACAGGATCACTGTTGGGGTGGCTAATTTGAAATTCGTTGTATCTTCTATATTTATCAGGTATTAAACCCTCTGATTCTGATAAAATCTTAAACGCTTCGTAAGAAATTTTTGGAACTATAATTCCGTTATTTTTCCAGGATTTAAGATCTTTTGAAGTCGCTAATGTTCCTAAAGCATTGATGCCATCATAACTGGTGTAGGTAAGGTAAAATATATCTTCAATTTTTACTATTCTAGGATCTTCAATACCGTGTTTTTCTTCTGTACTTTCTGGAACGATAATCGGTGCATTCAATCGTTTTTCTACGGTAAGCGGATCCGATAATAGGCAATACCCAATGCTTGAAAAATTACCTTTGGCAACTGCACGGTAGAACAAATGTATTTTTCCGTTTTCCTTAATTACCGCAGGATTTAAAACGCCTTCATTCTCGAAATCTAGTCCAGTTTTTTGGAGTAGAATTCCCTCTTTTTTTATTCTTACCATTTAGGTTGCAGCATTGCGACTCTCGCTTTCTTTATCTTTCTTTTTATTTTGTTTGTCTTCCCGTTTTTCCTTTGCAGTTTTTAGGGGAGCAGTTTTATCGGATTTCTTTTTACCTTCTTTTTGTCTAGACATTATTTTAAATTTTGTTATTCGTAAAGATCATCTATTAAAATATTAAAGCTTTGTAATAGTCTTTCATTTTGTTACATAAATCACAGACATTAAAATTTAAAGAACTAACTTTGAATGAGTGGCTGTCAACATATTGATTGGCGGACTTAAATACAGTAAAGGATTATGAAATTATATATAAAATATATGGTAAGCCTGCGCTGCAAAATGGTGGTTCATCAGGAACTTGAAAAACTCAACATCAAAAATGCTGTAGTGGATTTGGGCGTGGTAGAATTATTGGACGATATTACTACAGAGCAAAGAGAAATCTTAAAAGAAAATCTTCTGAAAACAGGTCTCGAACTTTTAGATAATAAAAAAAGTATTCTGATTGAGAAAATAAAAAATGCGGTCACAGAAATGATCCATTATTCCGAATCGTTACCGAAAGAAAATTTCTCGGATTATCTCAGTGAGAAGCTTGGTTATGATTATACCTATCTCGCCAATACATTCTCCGAAGTGAAAGGGATGACGCTGCAGCATTTCATCATCATCCATAAGGTAGAAAAGGTAAAAGAACTGCTTTTGTATGATGAACTTAATCTTACCGAAATCTCTTATAAACTCAATTACAGCAGTGTTGCGCATCTTTCTAACCAGTTCAAAAAAATCACTGGACTTTCTCCATCATTTTATAAGCAATTGAAGTATAAACGCCTTAAAAATTTAGAAGATCTTTGAAAATGTGGGATATATGTAAATCTAACAATGAAATGCATAGCAGAATAAGTTTTTAAAATATCACCTTTGGATAGTAATAATTCTGTTACATAAAATATCTACTAATGAATACAAATCACAATAAAGTTCAAGAGACTTTTAAAATAACTGGAGACTGGAAAGAGCAATCCAAACAATTAAAAGAAAAATATTCACAACTTAAAGATTCAGATCTGGTGTTTGAAAAAGGAAAAGAAAATGAATTGTTGGGAAGATTAGAAAATAAACTAAGTAAAAATCGTGAAGAAGTAATTACTATTATCCAAAATTCTCAACTTTCATAATGAGAATATTAAAATCTAGAGAAATAGTACATATGTTTTAAAGGGTTTTAATAGAAAATGGACAGGTACTTATAAAGTCCTGTCCTTTTTTAATTGAAAAAGTCAACATTATTATATTTCATTTAAAGATACAAAATATGAAACCACCAGATAATCTGCAAAATCTTACAAAAAAAATCTTTAAGGTGACGGATAAAATCCAGTATTCGTATCCCGAATTATATTTATTATTGAATGAAACACCTTTGTTTTTGTCTAGAAGAGAGAAAGGTATTACAGTGCAAGATCTCAAACAATATCTTGCTTCTATTAGGATGCAACTCATTACTTTCATGAAAGACCACAAAAATTATGAAAACAGTTAAGTTATACCGATTTAAAAATTCTGTAACTCAAAAAATACCTCTGCTTAGAGATGGATGTATGCTTACCTCCCTAAATGACATAATGGGAATTGACATCATCAACACAGAAAAAATTACGGAATACAGTATTGATGTTCCGGACGATTTTAATTTTGAAAATTACGATGATGACCAATTGGTAGAATTATGCAATACCTCCATAGAGGTTATTGAACATCATTTTACAACCACTCAGAATGATGATGTGATATAATTTACAAACTAAAAGCTTCGCTTTTTTTCCTAATTTACATAGCTTTCTTTGGACGTTTAGAAGCTAATTCCTACAATTGTTATCCAATTTTATAATACTTCTTTGTCTTGCAATTGTTTGACATCTTATTAAATAGATTTTCTGAATGTTATTAACTACATTCCCTAGTTGATGCGCGCGTACTGCTCGCACATGGCGACCTATAACAACCCATTTTTTTATCCCAATTCATAATAGATAAATCTTTCTAGCAAAGACTTTAGCATCCTTAGAAAATTTAAGATACAACATTCGAAATTTCATATGGATAAAAACCAGCTTTGTTATAGATGGTTTTGCTGTTCCATAGCTTGACAATATTTAGTCAACCTATTTCAGGAATTTGCAATGTTATAAATTGTAGTTTGCACAGTCTGGTCTTTTTTGTAGACCTTAAAACTTAACATAATTAGCAATTTAGTAAATGCTATATTGAAATTTAATTTCACCTATATCTTGTAGTTAAAAATCTACAAAATTGAACTTTTGCGGTGAATTTACTTGTGACAATATTTTATATCTTTAATGTATAATTTTTTGTAATAAAATACATGTTTATGACGAAATTAATTTTGTTGTTTTTTGTTTTATTCTTTCAGTTTTTTAGTTCTCAAAATAGTAGTATTGAAAAGGTAGATGTAAAACTAAAAGAATCTCATGATGCATTTGCAAAGATTAAGTTATTAGAATCTTTAAAAAAAGCTAATGAAGCTTTGGAGGTTTCAGAAAAAATTTCGTATTCCAATGGTATTATTAAATCCAATATTTTTATAGCTAAAGTATTGTTAGAAACCAGACAGTATGCCAAGTCCTTAGAGTATATAAAAAAAGCCGAGTCTCATCTAGATTTTGAAAGTAATAAAGAAATGGTAATTGAAACGCATCGGATAAAAGGTTTGCTTTATTCTTACTTGAAATTTGATAGTAAAGCTGATCTAGAGTTTAGAAAACAGTTGGAGAAAGGACGATTGCTAACAGATGAATATAAAAAAAATCTTGTTTTATTATGGGGATATCAAAATCTTTCAGAATTGTATCAGCGTAGCCATAATAGGGACTCTGCCCTTGTAAATCTTAATCGAGCTCGTGTCTTATTATCAAATTTTGAGCCTAAAAATGAAGCTATCTCATATATTACAGTTTATAATCAGTTAAGTAAGGTTTTTATTGAGGAGAATAAAATAGATAGTGCACAGTTTTATTTGACAAAATCAAAAAAAATGCTTGATGAATATCAAATACCATATAGTTTCTCAACAGATGAGATATATGGTCTGTTATATTCTAAATTGGGAGATTTTGAAAAAGCGATTTTACATTATGAAAGCGCATTGCATAATGCACAAAAACTAGGCATGCCCAATGTTGAGCAAGAGCTACATCTTGAATTAAGTCAGATTTATAAAAGCAAGAACAGAGCGAAATTTATAGATCATTATGAAAAGTATCAAGCGCTGAATAGCCTTTATGAAAATGACAATAAGCGACTTAATGTGCAAGTATTAGATTATCTTTTGGAAAAGGAAAAAGGTGATTCTCAAAAATTACTATGGAAATATTGGGCGTTGGGAGGTTTGTTATTGTTTTTCATGATTATATATTTTTTATATAATAGAAAAACACTTAATAAATATAAAATGAGATTAAGGGAAAAAAGAAAAGTTATTAGCAATAGTAGTCTTAGGATTCAAGAATTAGAAGGGAAAATTTTGGATAATAACTTTGAAGAGCTCATAAATTTGGCAAAAAAAAATGCACCAGAATTTTTTATAATTTTTAGTGAAACCTACCCAGAATTCGTTGATGCTCTAAAAAAATCCTACCCCCAACTCACATCTTCCGAATTGAGTTTTTGTGCTATGCTTTATATGAACTTTTCATCTAAGGACATAGCGGAATATACTTTTGTGACACTTAGAGCTGTTCAAATAAGAAAGAACCGACTTCGAAAAAAATTATATATTGATTCTAATATTGACTTGTATCAATGGATAAGGGCATTGGCGTAGCTTTTTTCCTTAACCAATTCGTACATAGCTTTATTTTTAACTAGTTGATATTTTAAAGTTCTGAGTAAGTTTTTTAAAAATATATGTGATTGTCCGCTATTTGTCATAATAATCAGTTTGTTATTCCGAAAGAAACGAAGCGGATTGAGGAATCTCTTTAAAACAAGAGATTTAACTACGTTGAACTTTGGGTTTCTCCTTCGTCGACACAAGAGCTTGCTCGAACAGAACGTAGTTAAATGATAAAATTCAATTGATATTTCAGTTTGTTGTTAATTACTGATAATCAGAAAAATATAACAAACGAATGTACTTTACTGAAATTCTAAAATATTTACTCTAAAGAATACCAGCTTAATCATAAATTAATAATTGAAGCAAGAATGTTTTTATAAGGAAAGTTTATTAATTAAAAAAGAATTGGGGGCTTGGGCGATTTGTAATAGCTTAAAGATCAGTGATTTATAATTTGTGTTATCTGTGTGATAGGTGGAAGTTATTATATACCCCCATTTGAAATGTATTTTTGCAATATGGGTTTTAAGAATTAAAAAACTTAAAGGACATAACAAATGATGAGAAAAGAGAAAGTATGTAATCTCAAAAAACCACCTGTAATTGTACAGATGGTTTTTGTTGTGCAGTTTCTTATCCTTTCGTGTAGCTTACATGCTCATACTACTGTTTCTGACAGTACAAGCTTATATATACAAGAAAATACCACGCTGTATAGTTCTCAAGATTATGAAATGTCTGAAGTAAGAGAGCATAATGGGATATTTTTAACAGAAGGAACTATTATAGTTGACCATACTTCTAAGCTTGTAATGAAAAAGCAGGCATCTAAATCTAGGGTAACGAAAAAAGAAACTAAGTATATATCAAAATTACCGAAGAAAGAAAAAACCATTACTAAAACTAACAAAGAAAATAGTGTCTATAGAAATTCTTATCCTTCTCAAACTTTTATAAATGCAAAAAATATAGACCGTTTTGCGATCTGTTCTTTTGTTTATTCAGATAAAGCACTTTCTAGGGTATTTTTAAGATTAATACTTTCGCGAAATTATTTGGAGACGTCTTCTTTTCATTATAATAATCCGCTTATTATTTTAGACGGTTTGAGAAATCAATTATTGGTTAGACCGCCTCCCGTTTTATACATATAATAAAGTTTACAATAACTTTAAATATTCTTCAGTTTTATATAAATATCAAGAAAGTGCAAATATTTTAAGTGTCTGTTATTTAGTTGGTTATAGTGAGGGATGTAATTAGAATTGCTCATTATTATAGCTTGCATAAATAAAACATGAACGAAAAAAATGCACTAATTTTTATATTATTTGAATAATATCTTTCAGACTAATAAATATGATATTAATTCTATAGCTTAAGAATAATACATAAGAAGTTATTCAATATTGTTAAAAAGTATCTATTAGCTTTCTATTGTCTAAATAATAGTTTTAAAAGATACATCATAAATAAACACACAAAAAAATGATAATTTTAAAAAAAATTTATGCATTTATTTTGGTTATACTAACAACCATAATATATGCACAGACAGATATTGCTGTTAATGTGGAAAGCCCAACAGCAGTTAGTCCAAATCAAGCCTTTTCCTATAAAATTTATGTATCCAATAATGGCCCTACTACTGCTACTAATGTTTTAGTAAAAGTACCTAGTTTTGGAAATTTCAATGCCACTTCAATTACTTGTAAGGCGGGTGCAGGAAATGGAGGCTCGTCTTTATGTCCATCTTCCGTTAGTATTTCGCAGTTGCAAAGTGGAGGACTTCTGATACCTTCTTTACCTTCTGGCAGTGCGGTGGTTTTTTCAATAGGGGGTACGGCAGGAACATCTGGAATTATTTCAAATACAGCCACAGTATCCTTCCAATCAGGACAAACAGATCTAGACTTAAGCAATAATAGTTATACAAGAAATACCAATATTAATAGTGGAAATGTAGCAGATTATACAACAACGACATATAAAATGGATACGGATGCTACTATTGCGCTCAACAATCCTATTTCAATATCAAACGGAATAATCAATATTGTATTTACTTTAAAGTCTGGTGACATTGCGATACCAGGAATTGGGAATTCTTTTACCTTACCAGTAACTTATACTAAACCAAGTTATAGTACTAATGGTTGGAACCAGACTCTTTCAAAATATGTAATTTCTGCTACAAGTTCTGCCCTTGTCGTTCGTGCTAATCTGCAAGATCCAACTACTAACACCAATTCATGGTACAGAAATTTGCCTTTAAAAAACAGAAATAGTACAACTTTTAGCTCTTCGTCTCTTCTTAATACAGACCACTGGTTTACGGAACAATTAAAAAACTCTGATTTAGAAGCCTTAGGTACTTTTAAGATTACTATTGGAAATTATATAAATAACTTACCTCCAGATGTACGAGTTAAAAGTGAGTCAATTAAAGTATATTCTAATAATTTTGCCAGCAATGAAGTTGGGTCTTTCGTAAAACCGATTGCTAATATTGATTTATTCGCAAATCCTACTAATGCTACTACTGCATTTAATGTAATGTTGGGACAGACTTATACCTGGCGCTATACGGCGTTTCGAAATGGGACCGAGCTTGGAGATTTTTCAAACTATGGTATGACTTTCCATTCTCAAAATGAGATAGTTTTTGAAACAAAAAATATTACCAATCATTGTGTGTCGGGTAATTGTAATGACAATACTTTCCTTAACACATCGGATCCTAATACGATAGAATACGATAATTTAATTTCCGGCTATCATGGTTCAATTGCTAAACAAACTTCAGGTAATTATCTTATTTGGGGACAAGGTGCAGCAGCAAACGGGGTTGATAATTTAACGACTCCTACAGAACTTTCTCCAGCAAATGGATATACGTATACAGGAACATCTTTAAAGGTTGCAATGGGGACAGCACTTAGCTCTTCTAAAAAAGCCCAATATGCTTTACTGACAAGTACTGGTTTGTATTCTTGGGGAGAAGCTGGTGTTTTATTGAGTACAGGAATAAAAGCGAACGATGCTTTTAATAAAATTGACAATACTAATATAACAGGTGCCAATGTTTATGGTTTGCCTGCAGGCGTTAATCCGCAAGATGTAAAAATGATGTTTGGTGCCTATAAGACCTTGTCTATTGTAACGTGTACAGGAGATGCTTATGTTCTATCTGATGTAGGTAATAAAAATGGAGATGGTTCTGCACAAACAAATATTAATGCTAAAATATGGCATAGAGTAATGATAAATAGTTCTGTTCCATTAACAAGAGTAGTTGCTGTTAGGGGGCAAACCAATGCATTGATGGCTTTGACTGATTTAGGAGAAATTTACACCTGGGGATCTGATGTTTATTTAGGCGATGGGAATGCAAAATCTAATAAGCTATTTGCTACCAAAATGCTTTTACCAACAGGTGTTATTCCTAAAATGATTGGGATGACTAGTACGAATCCAGGAACAACAAGAAATAATTCATACTATTTATTAGCAACAAACGGAAATTTATATAGTTTGGGTGCGAATGATAAAAAACAATTGGGAATATTTTCTGATGGAACTACAACACCAGAAAGTCTTGTATGGATAAATGTAAAATCAGCCAATGCTACAACCAACATGACGAATATTGCTTGGATTAGTCCAAACGAACATGACGATACTGGTATAGCTGTTGTACAAGCTCTAACTACCGATGGTAAACTATGGTCATGGGGAGTTAATCATTATAGTACATTAGGCTTTGGTGATGATAATGGAGCAGCAACATCAGTAAATACGGGTTACAGTTTTCTGAAAGGAGTTAATCCTCGTTATATGACAGGAGGTTTGAACCCTAATGATAAGATATTGGCTGTAGAAACAGGTGGGCATATTTCTACGATCTTTAAAGATTGTGATTATAAACTAGGATACATAGGTCATAATCAAAGTGGAGCCTATGCTAATGGCAATTCTGTATCAACTTCTGTTTATTTATTTAATGGTGCTAAATTATCTAATTTATGTGCTTTACCTCTACCTCCTTATCCAGTCGTAAAAGATATAAAAATATGTCCAGGAAGCACAAGTAATTTAGCAGACGCTATTTTAAGTACTACTCCTTCAGGCTATACCGTAGAGTGGTATACTACACCAACTCGTATTGCTGCTAATAAAATTAATGATGTTACTGCAATTGGACCTGGTACATACTATGTATTTTATTGGAACGCTAATTTTAATCATTGTACAAATTTAGAAGGAGTAGAAGTTAAAGTTTCTTACTATACAATAACAGATCCAGAATATACAAATTGCTTTATCCCTTGTACAGGCTTAGATTCTGATGGCGACGGTATTGCGGATGTTTGTGATCTAGATGATGACAATGACGGTATTTTAGATTCTAATGAATGTTCAGAACCCGTGTACAATATAGTAACTTGGTTTAATACTGGAAATTACAATGCAGACCCAGATCCGGGAGTTTTAACTGGACAACCTAGTACAGTGGGTGCGGGATTAACCAGAACTATACATGCCGTTGATAATTATCAAATAATATCAGGAATAGATGCTTTAAACGAATCTAGTGCAATAGTCAATAATGAATATGTGGAATATACAATCCATACCATTGAAAATATTGGAATAAAAAACATAGGATATTATCAAAATACTGGAGTTTCTACAACCAATTATCATTATTCAGTAAGAATGTCTAAAGATAATTTTGCCACAAATGTTTTGGTGCATGGCGATAAACTTTTTAACCCTACTATAACACAAGATTTTGAAGTTGCTGTTAACAATGGAGTACTTTATTTAGAAGCGGGCATAACATATAAATTTAGAGTTTATTTTTATAATGTTTCAGGGAATAATACAACTCCTATTTCCCATGACGATTTCAAATTATTTGGTAGTGTTGAATGCGATACCGATGGTGATGGAATACCTAACCGATTAGATCTCGATTCTGATGGCGATGGCTGTCCCGATGCTATCGAAGGTGGCGCTAACTTTACCAATGCTGATCTACATTCAGTCACAGGAATAATTGCTAGCCAAACACCTAACCAAAACTTAGGAAATACAGTAGATGCTAATGGAGTACCAACCTTTACCACACCGCCAACGGGTTATACCAACGGCGGCGGACAAAGTCTAGGAGATTCGCAAAATTCGAGCGCCAATCAATGCTTCTGCTTCAAACCTGGTATTTTGGATTCAGGAAATTCCTATCCTTCACAGCAAGGTATTACAGCTTTGGGTAGAGCAGGGGACAACAATGGCAATTGGCTAATGGTAAGAGAGAGCGCTTGGACGGTTTTAGAATCCAAAGAAAAAGGTTTTGTAGTGAACAGAGTGGCCACTACGGCAGGTTTAGCCAATATTATCAATCCAGTCGAAGCTATGATGGTGTATGATACAGAGGCTAAATGTCTCAAGATTTATACATTGAAAGAAGGTGATGCAGCTATGGCATGGCATTGTATTATCACGCCAGCTTGTCCTGATTAATGACTATAAAATTATTTAACCATCCTTCAAGGTTTTTTAAACCTTGAAGGATTAAATAACAATCTACATGAAAAATATAAAAAATATACTCGCAATAGGCTTATTAGGTTTATCATTTTCAGCGGTTGCTCAAGTGGCAATAGGTAAATCGGAACTGAGCAAAATACAACCCGCTAATACAATTACCAATCCTAGTATTGCATTAGAATTTTATGATAAAGCCGATAACAAAAAAGGCTTGGTCTTACCTTGGGCTTCTACAGTTAATAACCAACCTATAGCATATAATGCAACAACGGGCGCTGGTTATCGAGGAATGCAAGGCACGATAGCAAATGGAACAATTATTTTTGACTTGTCGGATAAGCAAGTCAAATACCGTAAAGACGGCGCTTGGTTTAGCCTTACTGCTCCAAGTTTTCCGTTAACCTATACCAATACTTCTAATACCGCTATTACCGTAAACAGTCCAGCAGATTTTGTATCAATCAACAGTTCATTGCAGGATAATGTAAAAGAGAGTTCTGATGCAAAAGCGGCAATTGGGGCTAATGGTGCAACAGATACAACAGCTGGCATTCTGGTTCTTACCGATACCAACAAAGCGATGGTATTACCCAAAGTAGCAAGTCCACATCTTAATATCAAAAATCCAGCACCAGGAATGATGGCTTATGATACAGTCAAAAAGCAATTGGCTGTTTACAACGGTACAGTCTGGAGCTTTTGGAAGCCTTAAGGATTAAGTTAATTAGCTATTAAATACAAACGCAGAAGATAAATCTGCGTTTGTATTTTTAATCAAGATTTTTTCTCCAATCATTACTTCATAAATATTAAAAACTCAATATTTAGGCAAAGAAGAAAAGGAAATAATTTTAATAAATATATTTAAAAACCATAATAAACAAATGCAATCTGTGTTGAGTATTGGCTTCGCACATGGAATATAGGGGCGCTGCGAGATTTTATTAGGGCATATAATTAATTTTTTCAAACACCAATAGAAAGTTTCAGATATGGGTGTTAGAGATGTCAGTGCTGCATTTATCGTTAGTTATGAAGTATATTTGCCAACAATAAATAAGTGCGAGAACAATACACCAGCCATGTATATTAAAAATTTCAAAAACATATATTAATATCTGACTTTCAAACGAATATATTATTGAAGACCTTGTTGAGGCTATAATTCAATTATTACCACAAGCAGAGCATTTGATTTCAAAATTTACAAAATGTATTAACGAAAACAAAATTTTGCCATTACCTAGTAATTAAAAACTAAACGACTATCTTAGGGAAATTTCTGCATGATGTGATTTGGATTTTGAGCTTACTTTCTCTATATTAATTTTTTCGATTCACAATTTTATTAATTGTCAATATTTATTTCATTAAAAAATCATTTTTCAACCCAACAATGTGATTTTTCATAATAAAGAGTTTTTTTCTACTAAAAATCTTAAATTAACTGAGTGTTTTTCTCAAATAAGAATTAACTATTAATTTTACTAGCTTTTCTCCGTCAAATACTTCCAATATCTTCGTGGGACGTGTTGCAGATGTAGTTTCATATTTTTGCGGGCTTCAATATTGGTGCTTTTAAAATACTGCTGCCAAAGATTCTGGTACTTTTCTTCCATGTCATCCAGCTGTATTGTAGCATCAGTTTTAGATAATGCATTTTGCTGAACAGGAGATAAAGTAACTTCGGAAACACTTTTTAAATCGTAAAAAAGACCATAGTTTCTCTTAATATCATAAATCAACCAAGTTTGATCTGTATAACGATTTCTAAAAAATTCTGCAATAAGTGGCAATACATTAAAATCCGGCTCAATCATGCAATGAAACATATTATCTGAACTTTTCTGAAAACGGATGAATGCCTTCATTCTGTGTCGTTCTCGATTCACGCGGGTAAGGGCTTGGTCGAATTTTAATACATGAAAGTTTCCAAAATTGGTCAATATTTTTTCGTTACCTAGAAATATCTGCTGGATACAATAGATAAGGGATTGCCATACAGCTTCATCTTCCGACAAAAAAACTTTAAAAATATTGAGAACTTCGGTAGATTTTAATTTGGATTTTAATCCCTTTAAGACTCTTTTTGCTTTAATATCATCCGTAACTACATCATAAACTTCTTCAAAGAGTTCTGCTGTGAAATTACTAGATAGAAGAGGTTTTACATCAAATTTTTTACTTTCGAAACTTTCAAAAACCACCGAAAGAAAGCCGTAATAACTGCCATCAAAAGTATAAATCATCCTAATCTTGTATGGTCCACACTAATTTTTTAATATCATAACCCTGCTCTTTGGCGTAGGCTACAAATTTTTGCTTGGTCACCTCAGGAATAGTTTTGTTTCGAGAAAGTATCCAAATATAATCCGTGCTTTCACCAAAAATAAGTGCGGTTTCATACGCAGGATCCATCATCACAATATTATATTCCGAATAAAATGGGCCAAAAAATGAAACCTTTAATGCTCCTTTATTCTTTGGACCATTAAATTTTGCTTTTCCATGGGCTTCTTCCCATTCATTCTTGACATAGTTATAGCCTTTATTAACAACTGCAATTTTACCGTCATCTCGTTTGGAGTAGTTTGCTGTAACATTTTTTAAATCTTTTTCATGTTTAAAATCCTGCCTTGCGATTTCATACCATTGGCCCACATATCGATTAACATCAAAGTTTTGAACTACAACTACTTTAGAACTCATTTTCCCTTTTTTTGTAGAACATGCTATGGTAATTGCGGTAATGCCCAAGGTAGTTATTGCAAATAGGGCATATTTTAAATTTTTGTTTTTCATAATTTATATTTTACGAGCTTAGAATAAACTAAGCTGATTACTTGGTACATTACTTTTATATTTACTTTTAGAGGGTGAAGTAATAAGAGATTTTATCTTCAACGGAGCAAGTTCTCCCATTTCAAAAGACGTATCGGCACATACCATAAAAAATTTGGCTCTATTAAAGCTGATGCCCATTTTTCTTACCTGATACTCACGCAATTTTCCAAATTTTCTACTTTGAATCATTTTCATTGCAGACTTTCTTCCCACGCCAGGAATTCGTATAATTTCTTGATAGCTGGCCGTATTAATATCAATAGGGAAATAATACGGATTTCTAAGTGCCCATCCTAATTTTGGATCAATATCCATATCTAGATTGGTGAAGGTTGGGTTAAGAATTTCATCCAATTTAAAGTCATAAAATCTTAAAAGCCAATCGGTTTGGTATAGCCTGTTTTCTCTAATTAATGGAGGTTGCGTTCCCACTTGAGGGAGTATGGTGTTTTCTGAATTTATTGGGATGTAGCCACTATAATACACTCTTTTCAGATTGTAATTTTTATAAAACTCGTCGGCAACACTCATAATTTCAAAATCATTTTCTGGCGTTGCGCCAATTACCATCTGCGTGCTTTGCCCCGCAGGTACAAATAAGGGTTTATGTTTTATTAATTTTGATTCCGATTTGATTTCTTGAATTTGATTTTGAACAAAAGCCAAAGGTTTTCTTACACTATCGTGATTTTTTTCTGGAGCTACCAACTTCAATCCAGCTTCTGTAGGCATTTCAAGATTAATGCTCATTCTGTCGACATATAATCCAGCTTCTTTTATAAGCTCTTCGCTAGCACCAGGAATGGTTTTAAGATGGATATACCCATTGTATTTCTCCTCCACACGAAGTTTTTTCACAATACGCATCAATCGCTCCATGGTATAATCTGCACTTTTGAAAATCCCTGAACTTAGAAAAAGTCCCTCAATATAATTTCTGCGGTAAAAATTCATCGTCAATTCTACCACTTCATCAACGGTGAAAGCAGCTCTTTTTACATCGTTACTTTTTCTGGAAACACAGAAGGCACAATCGTAAATGCAATGGTTGGTAAGAAGGATTTTTAACAAAGAAACACACCTCCCATCTTCTGTATACGTATGACAAATTCCTGATGCCGAAGCATCTCCAATACCTCCACTATTTTTGCGTTTTCCTCCGCTAGAACTACAGCTTACATCGTATTTGGCAGCATCTGCCAATATCATTAATTTTTCTTGAATACGATCCATGGTATTTTTTTAATTATCAGATGTAAAATTAACCAAAATTAAGCCAAACAGATGTTAGAAAGTAGTTGCTTTTTGTGTCATTTTTCACCATTATAAATGAAAAAGGAAAACATTTAAGAACAGAAAACCTATATAAAAACATGTACAGCTGAAACGATTTACAATGCTAAAATACAAGCATCATCAAAGATGTATTTTTGTGCATTGGGATAATAGTCTTGTGTATCCAAACCTGTGAACGAACTAAAAGCGGGTAAAATAAGTTTGTCTTCGGAAACAATATAACATGGAAATTTTAAAAATTTCTTCACAGTCGATTGCAGGCTTACTCCAGGATGTATATGACCTGAAATCACAAAAAAGTCTTGCATTTCAAGGTCTTCATGGTTGAAAATAAAATCATCTATTCTAAGTCGTTTATAAACTTCAGAAACGCCCAAATTGTACAAAGTTTCAATAGAAATTTTGTCGTGATTACCTTTTACTAAAATAATTTTGAGATTGGGGAATTGCATTTTCCAAGTTTTGAAAATTTCAAATTCTGAATTTTTCCCCGCATGGATAAAATCACCAACAATAATGAGTTTTTCGCAGATATAAAATTCAATTAAATAAGACAGCCGCTGCAAATCCTGATGAATAATATCTGCAGGTAATGCAATTCCATTTTTTCTGAAATGCGCAGTTTTTCCTAAATGCAAATCGGAAATTATTAAACTTTTTTCATTTTTCCAGAACAAAGCTCTCTGGTTAGTAAGTACAAAATGATGATTACGGATGATAATTTCTTTTTCTACGAGATTCATTTTGTTTTACTTTTCTTTTTTATGTTGGCTTCTTGCATTTTTTTTATTCTCGTTGCCAAATCTTCACTGGATAAAGATTGACGCAAACTATCCACTTTTATAGGGAAACTAAGTGGTGAAAATCGATCCGAATGTATGTAAATAATTTTACTTTTTTCTATTCTGTCAAATGCGGCGATTAACCGTCCTTCTTCTAATTGCTGATTAAAAACCTCTGTGTAAGCTTGTCTCAATAATAAATTCTCGGGATCGTGCTCTTCTAAAACAGAAAATATAATTCCCGACGAGGATTGTAAAGATTTATTGTTGATCTGTCTTCCTGGCATTGTTTGTACCACTAATCCCGATATGACGGCAATATCTCTAAATTTCCGTTTCGCCATTTCAGCAGCATTTACGCTACTAACCACATCTTGCATCAGATTTTCTCTGGAAAGAACCTGTTTCAGCTCTTCATCTGTTAATATAATTTCCCGATCAGAAAACAATTCAAAACCATAATCATTCATCGCCATTGAGAAACTAATGGGGTATAATTTTGAGATTCTATATGCCAATAATGCAGACATCACTTCATGCACCAAACGTCCTTCAAATGGATAAAAAAAGAGATGATAGCCTTCTCTGGTTTTTATTTGCTCCACTAAAAATTCATCTTCTTTGGGAATGTGGGAATTTTCATTTTGATTAGCCAATAAAGGATGCAAAAATTTCAGTTCCTTTTCCCTTGAGTTTGGAGATAAAGATTCGGCTAATTTTTTCCTTAAAAAAAAACTGAGATTAGAAGAAAGAGGCAATCTTCCACCCAACCAACTGGGAGTGATAGCTTTTCCGCTGGATAATTTTACATAAACCGTCATTTCTTTTAGCATTGCATATTCTAAAACCCGACCGGCCAAAATAAATTTATCACCTTTATGTAGTTTTGATATAAAATATTCCTCTATCATCCCAATATAACCACCAGAGAGAAATTTCACCCTCAACATGGAATCACTTACAATAACGCCAATATTCATGCGGTGTAGCATTCCGATTTTCCTTTTTTCAACCACTAATTTTCCATCATCTTGTTTTACCACTTTATGAAATTCTTCATAGTTTTTTCCTGTTTTTCCACCTTGTGTGATGAAATAAATGCACCATTGCCATTCTTCTTCAGTCATTTCAGAAAAAGCAAAGGTTTTTTGGATAACAGGATACATTTCATCCGCATAAAAATCGCCGCCTAAAGCTAAACTAACTAGAAATTGAACCAAAACATCATATGCTAAAACAAAGGGTTCACGTTTTTCAATCACTTTATTTTTAACTGCTTCTTTAAGCGCTGCAGCTTCAATAATTTCTAAAGAATGAGTGGGAACAAAATAGATTTTTGAAGTTTCAAAAGGGGAGTGGCCGCTTCTTCCTGCACGTTGCATAAACCTCGCAACACCTTTACTAGAACCAATTTGAATGACGGTGTCCACAGGTTTAAAATCCACACCTAAATCCAAAGACGAGGTAGAAACTACGGCTTTTAAAATTCCATTACTAAGATTTTCTTCCACCCAATTTCTCAAATCCACATCAATAGAACCGTGATGAAGAGCAATTTGACCCGCGAAATCAGGATAGACTTCCAACAAAAGTTGATACCACATTTCTGCCTGACTTCGAGTGTTGGTAAAAACCAAAGTAGATTTGGAGTTCAGAATAATGGGTACGACTTCATTCACTAATTTCCCGCCCAAATGCCCTGCCCAAGGTAAAATTTCAACTTCTGGCGGATATACGGAGAGGATTTCAATTTTCTTTTGCTCTTTGGCAACCACTTTTGTTCTTTTATGGGAATTGGGAATCAAAACTTCTAAAGCTTCATCAAGATTTCCAATGGTTGCTGTGATTCCCCAAATTTTAATGAGTGGATTGCGATGTTTAAGAACAACCAAAGCCAATTCCACCATGACGCCACGTTTGGTACTCAACAACTCATGCCATTCATCAACGGCGATACATTTTAGATTTTTAAAAAATCTTTGATTGTCTTTTTGAGCTAATAGCAGATGCAAACTTTCGGGAGTTACGAGCAAAATATCGGGCATGATTTTGCTTTGTCGTTGCTTTATTTGGGGATCGGTATCGCCGTTTCGCACTTCAACTGTCCAATCTAAACCAATTTCGTCAATGGCTTCTTGCATGGCTCTTGCCAAGTCTTTTGCTAATGAACGGAGTGGTGTGACCCAAAGCAGTTTTAGACCTGATTTATATTTTTCGGGTTGATTAAAAAAATCGATGAGTATCGCAATGAATACGGAATAAGTTTTCCCAAAACCTGTTGGCGCAATCACCATTCCAGAGTAACCATTAGAAAAGCGTTGCCATGTTTCCTTCTGAAAAGAAAATGGCGACATTCCTTTCTCATTCAACCATTTTTGGATGATTTGAAAACCTTCGGATTGCTCAAATTTTTGGGTCACGTTATCAGTTTTTTAATGTCTTCAATATCATCTATTTCGTCTACTTTTTTATCTCTTCGCCAACGCACAATTCTTGGAAAACGCAATGCTACTCCCGATTTGTGACGACTGCTGTAGCCAATTCCTTCAAAAGCGATTTCAAAAACGAGTTCGGGTTTTACGGTTCTTACGGGACCAAATTTCTCCAATACATTTTTAGAAATAAATTTGCTGACTTCCTGAATTTCTTTATCCGTTAAGCCGGAATACGCTTTGGCAATAGTGACCAGTTTACCTTCTTTTTTTACGGCAAAAGTGTAGTCGGTGTAATAAGCACTTCTTCTGCCGCTCCCTTTTTGGGCGTAAATAAGCACGGCATCAAGAGTTAAAGGATCTATTTTCCATTTCCACCAATCGCCTTTTTTTCTGCCCGTGTGATACGGAGAAGAATTTTTTTTTAACATTAAACCCTCGCTGTTAATTTCTCTAGATTTTTCCCGAATTTCAGGAATATTATTCCAGTTTTTAAAATTGATAATTTTTGAAAGAACTATTCTTTCTGAAGGATTATTTTGAAGAAGATTTTCTAATTTTTCTCGTCTTAAACTAAGTGGCTTTTCACGATAATCTTCACCTTCAAACTCCAATAAATCATATACAAAAACCACTATGGGAATTTCTTCCAACATTTTTTTGGTTAAAGATTTCCTGTTCAAACGTTTTTGTAATTCGTTAAAATTGAGTACGGAATTGTCTTTAAATGCTAAAATTTCACCATCCAAAACAAAATTTCCTTTCCAGCTTTTGAGTTCATCTTCAATTTCAGGAAATTGTGCAGTGACCAATTCCTCACCACGAGACCAAATGAAAATTTCCTCCTTTCTTTTAATCATTTGTCCTCGGATTCCGTCCCATTTATATTCCACCTGCCACTCGTCTTCGGAACCCAAATCTTCCAATTTTTTTTCCAAAGCATACGCCAAACAAAAAGGATAAGGTTTTGATAAATTGGTGTCGGTATATTCGCCTTTTATTAAAGCATCAAAATCAATTTCTTGCGGATTCCAATCGCCCATAATGCTATGTGCAACGGCTGTGGCATCCAATTGATAGTATTTAGCTAAGGTATTAATTAAAGTTTTGGAGGAAACACCAATTCTAAAGCTTCCACCTAATAATTTATTAAAAATAAACCGCTCAATGGAATTTAAACTTCTCCACGCCTCTAATACAAACTGTTTTTTTTGATCTTCCGAAAAGTCTTTTAATGCCATAATTTTCTCCATCCATTCCGAAAGAGAAAGTTCAATTTTATGACTAGGTTCGGGAAGCAAAAGTGAAATGGTTTCTCCCAAATCTCCAACGGAAGAATAGCTTTCAACAAAGAGCCATTCAGGAATATTTGCCACTTCCATCGCCCATTGCTTCATAAAAGTAGAATTGACATTCCGCTTGGGCTTTTTACCCGTAAACAAAGCCAAAAACCACAATTTATCCTGCGAGCTCGCTTCATCCAAAAAACGTAAAATAGCTTCCTGTTTCAAGGAAGTTTTATTAGTGCTATCAAAAGCGTTTATTAAAATGGCAAAATCTTTCATTCTGACTCTAATTCTGGAGTTTCTTCATCATTTCCGTATTCGGTTTTCACTTCATCAGCAAAAATTCCAATTTCATTCAAATATTTTGAAAAAACAGCGGTTTGTCCGTGTGTGATATGTACTTTTTCCGCTTCCGTAGCTTTGATGGCAGTAATGAGACCTTGCCAATCGGCATGATCGCTTATGGCAAAACCTGCATCTGCACTTCGCCAACGTCTGGCTCCTCGAATCTGCATCCATCCTGAACAAATGGCATACGCCAAATTGGGAATTTTCTTCATGGCAGGATTATCAATGAGAGCGGGTGGAAGTAATACAATTTTTCCGTCCAGATGTTTTTTATCTTCTCGTAAATCGATGGTTTTGTAGTCGGGTAGATTTACACCAACACTTTTATAGGCTTGATTGAGCTTTGCGATGGAATAATGCACATTCAATTCATCCAAACCTTCCAAAGCTTTCATAATTCTTTGCGATTTACCTAAAGAATAGCCGATAAATACGGAGGTTTTACCATTAGCTTTATTCTGTTGTACCCAGTTGCGCATTTGTTTTTCTTGTTCTTCCACAGAAAGCCAGTTGTAGATGGGAAGTCCAAAGGTGCTTTCAGAGACAAACTCGTTGCATTTTACAGATTCAAAAGGGGTGGAAATACCATCATTTTGAATTTTATAATCACCAGAAATGACGGAAACATAGCCTTTATATTCCATGCGAATTTGTGCTGAACCAATAATGTGACCAGCGGGATGAAGGGAAACTTTTACCCCATTAATATTGAGGGTTTCTCCATATTCCACACTTTGACATTCAATGTTACTACCAATTCTTGAATATAAAATAGGTTTGGTAAAGTGATGGCATAAATATTTTATCATTCCACTTCGGGCATGATCGGCGTGACCATGAGTGATAACAGCTAAATCAACTGGTTTCCAAGGGTCTATATAAAATTTTCCAGGAATACAGTAAATGCCTTTAGAAGTGAATTTTAGCAGCATTAATTATAGATTCAATTGACCTTCCACACCACCATCTTCTATACTACTTCCCGTGACCGCGGAGAAAAGCATTTTAGACATTGCTACTATTTTATTTTCTTTAGTTTCGTAATAATATCCTTCTTTGGGGGTAACCTTTATAAGGCTAACATTGGGGTCGTCTTTGCCTTCAAACCATGCGTTGGCAAAATTTGACCAATATTTATCTATCAAAGTTTTATCTTGAGTAGCAACAGCATTTCCTTTCACCATTATATATTCATATTTTGAATTGTTCATAAAGTACAATTCCACATGATTGTCGTGTTCAATTTCTTGATTTTTGTCCGACGTAATATCACTCAGAAACCAGAGATTTCCTTGCTCATCTACTGATTGTAAGGCCATTGGTCTGCTCGAAGAATTTTCACCAATTAAGGTTGTGAAGAAGCACGTACCTGCCCCCTCTGCAATGTCTTTAATTTTACTGATAGCCTTAGTTCCACTAAGATTTTCTGTTGGAGATTGTGCGTTTCCCATATTGTTAATTTTCATTTTACCCTACAATTACTATGCCTTTAGTAATTTAAATTATTAATATTTAAATTATGTTTTTGTTAACAAAAATTCATTTTTTCGGCACATTAATTGATGTTTTTTTTGATAATGAGGATATTTTATATTCCATTAATTCCACTGTGTATTCCACAGTTTCGTCATAAATTAAACTTTTAAATGATAAATTATGAAAGTAACCAAGAAGTCCATGTCAAATGGGAAAAAATCGCCTTCTAAAAAATCAACCTCAAAAATAGCAGCTAAGAAAGATGCCGCTACAACTTTGGATGATCTTTTTGAAAGTTGTCTGAAAGATGCATTATGGGCAGAGAATGCCTTGTACAAAACCTTACCCAAAATGTCTAAAAATGCAACCTCAACCCATCTGAAAAAAGCACTCGATGACCATCGAAAGGAAACTGCTGAACACATAAAAATATTAAAAGCAGTATTCAAATCTATTGGAATAAAAGATGAAGAAGAAAAATGCGATGCCATGGCAGGTATTATAGAAGAGGGTAAAGGTGTTTTAGAAGAAACACAGCCTGGAGCAGTGCGTGATGCAGGTATTATAGCTGCTTGTCAAAAAGCCGAACACTATGAAATTGCATCGTATGGAACTATGATTTCTTATGCGGGATTACTAAAACATACGGAAGCCAAAAAATTGCTTAATTCTATCTTAAAGCAAGAAAAAAATGCGGACAAATTACTTTCGAAATTAGCTACTTCTGAAATTAATATTAAAGCTAAATAACACACGCACACACACAACACTAAAATCTTAATTATGGAAAAAAATACAGATAAAAATAATATAAAAACTAATCAGCTAGAGGAGCATCTGACTGATAATGTAGGGAAGATATTAACCACCAATGACGGCGTTCCTATCTATGACAATAACAACTCTTTGAAGGTTGGTAATAGAGGGCCGTCTTTGCAACAGGATCATATCTATTTCGATAAAATGATGCATTTTGATCGCGAAAGAATTCCGGAACGTGTGGTACATGCGAGAGGAAGTGCAGCTCATGGCGTTTTCGAGATGAAAGCCGATATTTCGCAATATACTACTGCACAGTTTCTTCAAATGGGAGTGAAAACACCAGTGTTCGTAAGATTTTCAACGGTTGCAGGTTTCAAAGGTTCTACAGATTTAGCGAGAGATGTAAGAGGATTTTCGGTAAAATTTTATACCGAGGAAGGCAATTATGATTTGGTAGGAAACAACATTCCTGTGTTTTTTATACAGGATGCCATGAATTTTCCAGACTTAGTACATGCTGTAAAACCAGAGCCCAATAAGGAAATTCCTCAGGCGGCTTCCGCACATGATACGTTTTGGGATTTTATTTCTTTAATTCCAGAATCTGCGCACATGATTATGTGGATAATGTCGGACCGTGCAATACCACGTTCTCTAAGAATGATGGAAGGTTTCGGAGTTCACAGTTTTAAATTGGTGAATAAAGAAGGAAAAGGCACTTTTGTGAAATTCCATTGGAAACCCAAATTGGGAGTTCATGGCGTAGCTTGGAATGAGGCCCAAAAAATTTCGGGCTACAATTCAGATTTTCATCGCGAAGAATTGTGGGAAAATATCGACAAGGCTAACTTTCCACAATGGGATTTGGGCGTACAATTGATTCCAGAAGAGGATGAATTAAAATATTCCTTCGATATCTTGGATCCTACAAAATTGGTGCCCGAAGAATTGGTTCCTGTAACAATTTTAGGAACCATGACTTTGAATAAAAATCCAGAAAATTTCTTCGCAGAAACGGAGCAGGCAGCCTTTGATCCAGGCAGATTGGTTCCAGGAATAGATGTTTCTAATGATCCTCTATTGCAAGGAAGAATTTTTTCTTATATGGACACGCAAAATTATCGTTTGGGTGGTAATTTCCACGAAATTCCAATCAATAGATCTGTAAACCAAAAATCCAACAATCAAAAAGATGGAAGTTCTAGGATAGATATATTGAAAGGAAATGTTTCTTATTTCCCAAACAGCCAAGCTTCGGGATGTCCTTATCATGCTATGTTAAAAGGTGAAACGGGTTTTCAATCGCATCAGGAAAAAATAAATGCTAGAAAAGTGCGTGAGCGTTCAGATTCTTTCGCAGACCATTTTTCTCAGGCGAGGTTGTTTTTTAATTCTCAATCGGAAATTGAACAATTGCACATCATTAAAGCTTTATCATTTGAATTGTCTAAAGTAAAAGATACCAAAATTAGAGAAAGACAAGTCGCTATTCTTAATCAAATTGATCCCAAATTAGCGTCAGAGGTCGGAAAGAATTTAAACATTACGCCGCCAAAAGATTTAGATGAATTGACATTGCAATTTGCTCGTCAGAATCACCCTAATTATCCTATTGAAGGCAAAAAGCTAGAGGTTGAAAAATCTGAAGCGCTTAGCATGAAAGTGAAAGACGGTGAGGGGAGTATCGCAACCAGAAAAGTAGCTTTTTTGGTAGCAGACGGAGTTTCGAAAAAAAGTATAGATGCTTTGAAAACAATTTTAGAAAATGAAGGGGCTGAAGCTGTACTCATTGGAGAAAAAGTGGGGGCTTTAAAATTTGAAGAAGGAGAAACTACCACTATCAAAAACACGTATAAAACTGATGCATCTGTACTGTATGACGCATTGTACACCCCTAATGGACCATCGGTTGATACGCTTTATAATAATCCTGATTATTTTGAATGGTTAAAAGATGCATTTATGCACTGCAAGGCCATTGCTTTTGCCTCAGGAACTGAAAAATTAATAGAAAAGTCTGATATAAAAGTGGATAAAGGAATCATTCAAGAAAAAGATGCTAAAGAATGGACCACACAGTTGATTGATCTCATGAAAAAACACCGTTATTGGCAACGTGAGCTAGATATGGAAAAATAACAATTAAAAACACAAGTGATGATTTATCATTTTTTGACTAGGGAAATTAATCTCTGATTGACTTGGAAATTTTGCGAAAAAATCTGAAACCTATATCAGAAAAAATTGTTTTCGCTTTTCCTTTAAATTTCTGTTTTCTCTAAACTTAGTCTCCGATGCAGAATCTAAAATAAAGCTACTGAGATACAGTAAAGGCGTATAAATGTAGCATAAGATTAAGCTGCTGCAACAGATTTCTTTCTAAATTTGTATTGAAATTTCGTCGTGGCGTACGTCGATGGATAAAGGCTTAGGTATTTTTTATAGATAATATAGAAATTGTATTTGTTCTATTTTTGATTTCTATATTTCTGTAAATTAAATATATAGCATTTTCTAGTCTTAACGATAATCATTGATAGATTTCACATGTACATGCTAAATTTTGCCTATTTATTTTTAGTTTATTTCCTTAAAAACAGCATTTGTGAAAATTTAGTGAAGTTTCTATATTCAAAATACATGATAAAACAATCAATAATTTGGAATTGAGCATTTTAGATTTGAAATTATCTTTTAAAACTTTATTCTTGCATAATTATTTACTTGACTAATATTTTCATGATCGATTTTTCCATCTTGTTTATATTACAATTTTCGGAACGGTAAAAAATAAAATTACTAAAACAACCGAAGCTAAAGTGTAGTCATGTATCAGACGATTATCCAAATGCTTTTGGCAAACCACGAAAGAAAAAATACAAACTGGCTAGCTTTACGGTATTTTTTATTTTATATCCATATTTAATAAACTTATTCCGAAATAAAGTACAAAATAAATCAAATCTTATAGGGAAAAGGCCTATCCAATAGCAGTAAAAAAATATTCGGGAGATACACAGCCATTTTTTGACCGTTGAATATGCTCGTATAATACATTTCGCCTATAATTAAGGTTCTAAAATAGCTATTCCGTTCCGTATTTTAAGGCTCTGTTTTATTTTAATTTATTTTTCTGTGTCTGAAATTTCTTAAAGAAATAAAGCACCAAAAGAAATTGCGTATATCCATAAACGGCATCTTCAATGGGAATGGTAAACATTCGGATTCCCAAAAAGTTTTTTGGATTATAATTAACAACCGGATTTTCAATAAAACTCCCGGTTAAAATCCCATTAACTGGAAAAAAACCAAGCATAAGAAGCGTGAAAACCAAAGATGCTTTAGTCAGCCAATTTACTTTGGCAATAAAGTGCAAATAGATCAGTACAAGTATTGTAACTATGGCAGTAATAAGGGTGTAAATTTTATCTGTATGCAATAAACCTACAACCGACAAAATAATAATGCTTACAAAGACCAATAGATTATTAAAAGCACTTAAAACTTCCCAATTGTAATATTTGTCAATGGTGTAATAGGTGAAAATGCAAGAAAACGGAATAAAAATAAAAAATAAAATTTCTTCCAAAGGCAAACCCAAAAATGAAATTCCAAGAGTGTAATTTGTATTAAACCACCATACTCCGTGAGCCGTAAACCATACGTCCCAAGCGATAAAGGGAATAGCAACAATGATGGAAGCTTTTAGGAATGAACCAAATTGATGATGGAATTGAATTCTTTTGTCAAAAGATGCTATAAAACAAATGATGATCGTGAAAAACAATATGAGTGAGTAAGTATAAGCCATCATGATTTCGCCGATTTTAAATACATTTTGAAATACTTAAACGGCACATATAAAAATCCAAAACATTCGCCTTCTTCTTTTCCTAAATGTTTGTGATGTTGTTTGTGAGCTCTGCGAAGTGCTAAAAAATAAGAGATTTTGGTGTGTGTGAAAAACTTTATCCGTTGATGAATAAAAATATCATGTACAAAAAAGTAAGCCATTCCATAGAGCATAATACCCAACCCTATAAAAAATAAATAATTGAAATTTTCTAATGATCCAAAGTACATCAACGCAATAGTGGGCACCGCAAAAATGACAAAAAACCAATCGTTTTTTTCTAAATCACCTTTGTTGCTGTGGTCATGATGATCTCGGTGTAAAACCCATAAAAATCCGTGCATAATATATTTGTGAATAAGCCAAGTGGCTCCTTCCATAAGCGTAAAAACAAGTATTACAATTAATATTTCCATTTTATTTTTTGTTGAATAGTTTTTCTAAAATATGAAAACGGTAATTAAATATCTTATCTAATTTCTTTTTTACAAATAAACGGTGAGCAAGATTTCCTAAAACTCCGAAAGGCAATTCATAATCCACTTTGTCTATCATTAAAACGCCGTTTTCGTTGGGTATAAATTCGTGGTGATGGCTCCATAATTTGTAAGGCCCCTTTTCCTGAAAATCCGTAAAACACTTATTAGGAATTACTTCTGTAATCCTTGTTTTCCATTTCATAGGAATGCCAAGCAATGGCGAAACCGTGTAATCAATTAGCATTCCTTCAAATATTTTATCGGTGCTTTGTTCCGACAACACGGTAAATGCCATATCTTTTGGGGTTATTTTTGGCAAATTCATCGGTGATGAAAAAAAATCCCAAGCGGTTTGTAATTCGCAATTCAATTGCTGTTCTCTGTATAATTGTCGCTTCATAACCTATTCATTTTAAGAGTTTTTCTAAATCTTTTTGAATTAATTCCGATTGCACATTGTTTTTATTTTTAATCATATAATCCTTATCTTCTTTTAAGTTGCCGTTGTAACCCAAAAAAGAAGGTGCATTTTTTTGAACCGTAAACCGGATATATCTAATTTCAACATTTTCAGGCTCTTTACTGATCGCTAATTCAATGTTTTTCTTTCCTTTCTTAAAAGTACTAAATTTGCTCATCGGACTAAAAACATGATGGGCCCAAATCGTTTGATAACCGCCCAGATAGGCTAAATATACCGCTGATTTTTCTTTTGATTGCTCTAATTCTTCTATCATCCTTTTGCACAAATTTTTATCCTGAACGGCTATACTGTAGTTTGTTCTTACTAAATTTATATCTGGATTGTTATAAGGAACTAGCATCATAAAAACCAATAGAAGTGATATAAAAACTTTCATTATAAAATAGCTACTTTATAACGTACATAACTTTTAAAAGCAACAAAAACTTTTTGGGAATTGGACACTCTAATCCGCTTATTTAATATTTCTGAGGAAGTTTTGCTTTTGATTTTTTTAAACAAGGAGATGTAATACTTATACGCCAAATACACACCGAACATAGACGAATTTGGAAGTTTTTTGATGCCAATTAATGCTTCTTTAAATTCTTCTTCTATTTCTTTTTCAATTTGACACTTTATGCAATTATCAAAAACACCCATATCAACATTGGGAAAATAGGTTCTGCCTAAAATTTGATAATCATCTTTTAGATCTCTTAGAAAATTTATCTTTTGAAAAGCAGAGCCTAATTTCATTGCATAAGGTTTTAGCTCTTCAAATTTCTCTTTTTTTCCTTCGGTAAAAACCTGTAAACACATCAAGCCTACAACTTCAGCAGAACCAAAAATATAGTCCTGGTACAATTCTGAATTGTAATCAATTTTTTGTAAATCCATTTCCATACTATTGAGAAATTGAGTGATAAGAACGGGATCAATATGATACTTATGCACTATTTCCTGAAAAGATTGTAAAATTGGATTAAGTGAGATCTTTTCTTCTAAGGCGTTTTGAGTTTCCATTCTCAGTCTTTTTAGCAATTTTTCTTTATCATATTCATGAAAACTATCTACAATTTCATCAGCCAATCTCACATAGCCATAAATTGCATAAATAGCGTTGCGGATCGAAGGTTTTAATGCCAAAATTCCCAAAGAAAAACTCGTACTGTATTTCTGCGTTGTTATCTTACTTACTGAGTAAGAAAGTTCGTCAAATAGTTGTTTCATATTATTCATTTCTTAAATTTGGTTGCTTCGTTTGCTACAATCTTCCCCGAAATAATTGACGGTGGAACGCCAGGGCCAGGAACGGTCAACTGACCAGTATAAAAAAGGTTGTTCAACTTTTTATTTTTCATTTTTGGCTTCAAAACCGCTGTTTGATGCAACGTATTTGCCAAGCCATATGCGTTCCCGCCGTAGGCATTATAATCTTGCACAAAGTCGTTTACGCAATAACTTTTCTGGTACTCAATTTTGGAAGCCAAAGCATTAATTCCTGTATGTTTTTCAATTCTAGAAAGCATTTCTCTCAAATACTTCTCCCTAATGGCTTCATCGTCGTGCATGTCTATAGCCAAAGGCATCAATAAAAACAAGTTTTCTTTTCCTTTAGGAGCAACACTATCATCTGTTTTAGATGGACAACAAACATAAAATAGGGGATTTTTGGGCCATCTTTTTTCTCCATAAATACAATCAATATGCTCGTCTAAATCGTTTTCAAAAAATAGTGTATGATGCTTGAGGTGAGGGATTTTTTCGTTAATCCCTAAGTAGAATATTAAACTGGAGGGGGCAAAAGTTCTACTCTGCCAATATTTTTGTGTGTAATTTCTTAAACTTTCATCTAAAAGCGTTTCGGTATGATGATAATCTGAAGAAGCTATCACGGTATCAAAAGCTATATTTTCACCGTTTATTTGCAAAGAAGTTATTTTGTTATTGTTTGTATTGATTTTCTCAACCGTTTTATTAAAGTGAAAGATAACTCCTTGCTTTTCTGCTACCTGCTGCATCGCTAATACTAATTGATAAAATCCTCCCATCGGATAATGAGTTCCTAACGCATAACCGCCATAATTCATCAAACTATACAAAGCAGGAATATTTTGGGGCGAAGCACCTAAGAAAATAACAGGGAATTCCATCAGCGTTCTTAATTTTTCATCTTTAAAATATTTGCCGACATAGCTTCTAAAATTTGTCAGTAAATCTAGCTTCAATGCGCTTTTAGCAATTTTAGGCGATAAAAATTCTAACCAACTGTGGCAAGGTTTTGTAACAAAATCCTGCATTCCAACTTCGTATTTGTACTTTGCCGATTGCATAAATTTCTCCAATTGAACTCCAGCGCCTTTTTCGGTTTTTTCAAACAGGATTTTTAGCTCTTCGAAATTTTCAGGAATACTCATTTTCTCATCGGAAAAAATCATTTCAAACTGAGGGTTTAAGGAAATCAGATCAAAAAAATCAGAAGTTTGGTAGCCGAAATCAGCAAAAAAATCTTCCATAATATCAGACATCCAATACCAACTGGGGCCCATGTCAAACACAAATCCTTCTTCTGTGGTGAATTGTCTTGCTCTACCCCCAGGTTGATTGTGCTTTTCAAACACATGGACTTCATAGCCTGCTTTTGCTGTATAAGCAGCGGCCGATAATCCAGAAAATCCTGAACCTATTATAGCTACCTTTTTTTTCATTTGTTTAAATTTTTAAACGCTTCTTCCAATAAATTCTCTGTTTCAATATTTCTATCATAAATGTTTTGGTGGAAATTATCAAGTTTATCGAGTAAGCGTATTAATTCCATTTTTTCATTTTGCGATAAATTTCCAGTAACGATGGTAGTTGCTTGCCGTATTTTATCCATAATGTTTTCTAAGGATTGAAGACCTGTTTTCGTAATGGAAATCACTTTGCTGCGTTTATCCTTTTTAGAATTGCGTTGTTCAATCCAACCCTGACTTATCAAACGATTGATAATCTGCATTCCGACGGGTTTTTCATGTACATTTTTTTTTATTAAATCTATTTTTGACATTTCGCCAAATGCTTTTAAATTAATAAGGTAAATGAAATCTTCCTGCGTAGAAAAACCCGACCCAATAATGGCAGACTTGGAATAGCTTTTCGCATATCTGTTCAGATGAACAATCAAAGTATTAATATAACTTTCCGCACTTCTTCCCGTTTCTTTTCCTTCCCAAGTGGGTTCAGTAACGATAGTGTTATTATTTTTCGATATCCAGCTTTTAAAACCATCAACAGATGCTTCAAAAACAGGATTGTTTTTTGTTTCAGTCTCAAATTCCTCAACTAAATTTATGATCTCTTTGATTAAAAGATAATTCATTCTGAAAGTATTTTAGAGTACAAATATACCTTTTTATTGTAATAAAAGAATATAAATATACTTTTATTTAATTGTTTAGTCATTTTGGACTATTTAATTATTAGGTGGTAGGAGAAAACGAATCTTATAACTGCTTATCTTTTGCTTGAAAGAAAGATTATCTATATTTGGGATGTTAACCACACAAAATATAGGCTAAATTTTGGTTATATTGATCATGTAAATAATTTTATGGATGGCTGGAATTCTAAAACTGCGATTAATGAATCTCGTTACAGATATTATGATGCTGTTAGTCGCTCGAAAGCCGCCCGCTCTGCAGATGGATTTTATTACCTATTTGGAGGAATGGCAGCTGCGCCGATTGTTGCGGTAGGGTTTACTACTTTAGGTAGTTACGGGACGCTAGGCACCTATACACAAGGGAGTATAGTGAGAGGTGCTATTGATGGTGTTCTTCAAAAGTCGATAAGAGGAGATGTAGATTGGGCACAAACAGGAATAAGTGCTTTTTCTCCTACTGCCAAAATTTCTTTAATATCGAGTAATGCATATAATTTTAGTATTTCAACAATTAAAGGTAAGTTTCAATCAGATTTGGGAGTTAATATTGCTAATTTAGGAGTAAGCATCATAGGATACCAATTTGGAAGAGTTGGAGAAATCGCAGGAAAAAATGGGAATAGTATATTAGGAAGTTTTTTGGGAACGGATGCTATTCAAGGTATGTATAATAATTTGATGGGAAGATTAATTGATGAAAATAAATAGTATGAAAAATAAAAATGTTATTTACTGGATTCCTCTATTTCTGATAATCATTTTTGGACTTATTAATTCTCGTATTACCAGTCAAAATATTATTAAAAACTCAAAATTTACGACAGCAGTCGTAGTTGATGAATATTTAGAAGGTCGTCGTAGTACTCGTGATTATGAGTATATTGTCCAAAAAAGGAAATATAAAAACTCAATTAGTGAGAAGGATGTATTAATTGGTGATAAATATTTGATTATTTATGACTCTTTAAATCCAAAAAATTGTGCGTTGCTTTTAATGTATCCTATTGAAAAAAAATATAAAAATAATAATGAATGGAAATATAATGAAGTGCCTTTCAAAATAGATACGTTATTAATACAAAAATATGTGAGAGAATATAAATAATAAAACGAGAATGACATAGATTCTTTTTATGCTGCTGCGCCGTTTGTAGCTGGATATACAACAACTGCTGTTATTATAAGGGGAACAGTAGATATAGTTGCACAATCCACTATAAAAGGTCAAATAGATTTAAAACAAACGGTGATTAGTGCTTACGTACCAAGTATAGGCTCTAATATATTATTCAATCTAAAATATACAATAGGAGTAGTTTCATCAAATCAATATTTTAACAAAGGAGCTGGTAGTGGTTATGACTATCAATTTTACGCTCAAAAAGGTTTAATGACAGGGCATGATGATGGTAATTTAGTTCGTTTTCGGAAATATCTTGTAGTCTATGATTCAGTAAACATTAAAAATGGTTTTTTAATTTTAGATGCTTATGATGTAAAAGATAGTTTAAAAAATAAAAATATTGACGAAACAGAAGGCTGGTCAATTGATAAACTACCTTTTGCTTTTGATAAGAGAAAACTTGAATATGGTATTAAGCAGAACAAATAGATAATTGTTCGAATCTTCTAGTATACCGAACTTATGAAAATGGACGGGATGGATAAATTGTAGAAGACTTATGCATCTTTTAGTCCTTACGTCTATGTAATGAACAATCCAGATGGAAGATGGAGCGAAGGGCATCAGGCAATTCTTAATCAGTACTCGCAGGGATATATGAAGAGAAACTCTGGGCTGGAGCCAAGCTGGACCTTTGCCAGTATACATGGAGAAGGCGCTATGGTTGGTGGATATGGAGCTGCTGCAGGTTTAGCCAATATTACCAATCCAGTCGAAGCTATGATGGCTTATGATATAGTCAAAAAGCAATTGGCTGTTTACAATGGTAGTGTGTGGAGCTTTTGGAAGCCTTAAGGATTAAGTTAATTAGTTATTAAATGAGGCTGTCTCAAAAGGGCAGTCTCTTTTCTTATTTATTATAAGATTTTATTTTTTGAGGGGTTACATTTTTAAAATCTTGAAAAAAGAGAGAAAAAAGTTAAAAAAGCAGTCTGTTTTAGGCTGCTTTTGCCATTTTCTTTAGATGGTGAGCAATAGCAAGTATGCCGATTTCTACTTCGACTTTGTTTTTTCCTCGAAGCATGAAACGTTTAAAATTTTTGTTGTGTTTGAGTTCTGCAAAAACCGGCTCTACATCATGACACCGTTGTTTCCTGAGTTTGATGCCTTTCTTGGTTTGGAGAAGCTTGAATGTTTTTTCTCTGATTCTTGCCAATTTGGGATTGCTTTGTGAAGTGGTTATTTGTCCCGATTTTTGGTCTTTTCTGAAATAATTATATTTAACATAAGCCTTTATTTTCTTTGATTGTAGAAGATTATAATTTTCTTCCGAGCCATAATCTGCATTGGCAACAAGTTCTTTGGGAACTTTGTCATAGCTTTCTTAAAAGCCTTTTAGGTGAGATTCTAAGGTTTTGGTGTCGGTTGGATTGGGGTGAATGGAATAATGCAAAATAAATTGCTTATTAGTAGAAATCTGTAGATTGTAAGCGGGTTTGAGTTGCCCGTTTCTCATATGATCCTCTTTTAATCTCATAAAAGTAGCATCTGTATCTGTCTTGGAATAGGAATTTCTGTGCGCTAATATTTCTTGCTGTTTTTTGTATTTTTCTAAATTCGTAGCCCAGTTTTTCTTTGCATAATTCAGCTTTTGACGAATCTTTGAAGGTACTTTTTTTATTCTTCAAAACCTCATTAATCTTCTCAATAGTTTGAGTCACCTTTTCTGAATCTACTTCCTTAAAATCTAGAGTTTCTGAGTTTTGAAGCTCATCTTTGGTTACTTCTTCTGCGTAGTTCCAGAGTTCTTCAAGTTGCTCTGCAATCCTTGCTTTATGCTTTTTGATGGCTCTTCCCCACACGAAAGTATAGCGATTGGCATTAGCTTCTATCTTGGTTCCGTCCACAATAGTGGTTGCCAAACTCACCAAACCTTCCTTCTCCAAAAGCAAAACAATTTGAGTGAAAATGGATTTAATTTCACTTTTTAACCTCTCACTACGAAACCTGTTTAATGTATTATGATCGGGACGGCTCATCCCAGAAAACCACATGAAATGAATGTTTTCTTTCAAGGCTTGTTCCGTTTTACGGCTCGAGTACATATTACTTAAGTAGCCATAAACTAAAAGTTTCAACAGCATTTTAGGATGATAACACGAAGTTCCACCCGGTTTATAATTTTTGATTAATGTTTTAACATCCAAGCCATCAATAATGCTGGAAACTATTTTCACAGGATGCTTATGAACTATCAACTCCGATAGATTTGGAGGAAAAAGCAAGTTTTCTTTGGGTTTGTAATCTTTAAAGACTGCCTTTGATTTAATTGACACACAGCCAATTAATCAATTTGCATCAATTAGGAAAGCTTTCGCTTTCCTTTTTTTATGAAAAATATAAAAAAAAAGCTGCCTCACTTTTGAGACAGCCTCATTTTGTCAAATAGTTTATTTTGGAGTGTGTCTTTGAAAAATAAAGATTTGTATTTTACAAATATCTGCTTAAGAATGTTTTTTTGAAATCAAAAGACAAGGTTTTAGTCTAAATAATTTTATTTCACATAATTTTAAACTGTTTGAAATTTTAAATATTAAAGCTTTTGTAAGATTTAAAATCCTGATAAATAACTGCTTGTGAGAAAATAGTGCAAGGATGGTAGTCTGTTTTTTACTCATTTGTTGTAATAATTACATTTATTTGTTTCATCCTAATTGCAGGATACACAAATGATGAAAAAAAACACAAATGATGGAAAAGAATATAACGTCTTTGACCGAATTCTGCGTCAAGGACTTTGTCTATTTTTGCTCCTAGTTTTTCACTCAGCTTTTTCTCAAATCCATATTTCTGATGGTGCTACTTTATATGTAGCAAAAGATACTTTAGTAAGTATAAGCAAATCCGAAGTCAAGCCTAATAAAGCTAAAATTTATGTTGTTTCTGGTACTGTTGTTTCCAATTTAGATAAAGAAAGTAATTATGAAACAGTAAATATCCCCGCAACACAAACGACTCCTAAGTTGCGTACAAAGGATAATGTTTTAAAAAATAAAGAGAAAAAAGCGCTTGCTCGTAAAACTTCTCCTCAAAAGAAAACAATACAACCTCAGCCAAAGATTAACTTCTCTGAAGGAAATTCTGATGCTCATCTTTCGTTTTCAGAATTACATTTTAACATGTCTGTACTTACACAGCATGAAAATCAAAATCAGTTTATTGAAGCGAAACAATCAGTCTGTACTTTATTCCTCACATCTATAAAAGGACTTGCTCCAAACTATTATTACAGCAATCATTACGCTTCTCAGTATTCTACTTCCCTTCTTGGAAGAGCTCCGCCTTTTTTAGTTTAATCTAAATCATTAAATATTATTTATTAAAAATTTATCTGAGCATCGAAAATATTTTTCTATGTCTTATTGAGTATAAATAATATTTTCTATGATTAGAATATATATTTCTTTCGTATTTATATTACTAAGCCTAGCAATATCACTGAAAAAAAATAATAAGTAGGCTTATACCATATGAATACAGCCATTTTTTCTACACGATAAATAAATTTAAAACACATGAAAAAAATAATTCTTACAATAGCTGCCTTAATGGTAACTACCTTGGTTAGTGCACAAGTCGCTATCGGGAAAGAAGCTGTCAATGGCAATTCTGCCCTCTTGGATTTTTATGATCAAACCGATAATTTTCGCGGAATTATTCTGCCCACAGTAGATAATATCAACAATGCTTTGGCAACTACAACAACGCACAACAACGGCACTTTTTTGTTTGATAAATCGGATGCTAAACTCAAAATGTACGAAAATGGTGCGTGGGTTGAACTGTCTGACACAGGAAACAAGACTCAGATTGTAAACAATACAACAAATGAAAATACTCAAAACCAAGGGGCAATCATTGGTGAAAATACCAGTAATGCGAAAGGTGTTTTGGTTTTAGAATCTGCCGATAAAGCCATGATTTTACCCAAAATAGCCAATCCGCATATTACCGTAAAAAGCCCGTATCCAGGCATGATGTGTTATGACACCGTAGGAAAAGTTCTCGCGGTGTTCGATGGAAGTGTATGGAACTTCTGGAAGTAATTTTAAACCAAAAAATTTAATTGAAATGAAAAAAAATAGCCATATATTCACTTTATTATTGATCTTAATTTCGGTAATAGCTCATGCACAATGTGGACAACTCGATTCTGATTATTGGGGAGGTAGTAGCACTGCTGGAACTGGTGCTTCTCAAAGTAAAAATATCAATGGTGTAATAACAACGATCACTACAAATCAAAACTCAAGTATCTACAGTTATTATTCCCCGTCAAACTCTACAAAATGTACCGCTACAGGAAAATATAACCCAAATTTTAGTGTCAATGTTGGAGATAGCGGGCAAAATGGAATAGCAAAATCAACATTCTCTTTTGATAATCCGGTTAATGATGTAGTATTGTTTTTTGCAAATATAGAAGGAAATGAAAAAGCTACTATATCTGTTAATTCTGGTACATTAACATTAACTAATATAGTATCTTGTAATTCTGCTTTATCTGGAAATGAAATAAGTGCTACGCAACCAAATAACATATCTGGATTCATGCAGGTGCGTATCCATTCAACAACTCCATTCACATCGGTTACTATTAATGCAACAGGGAATTTTAATACTCGTAAAGGTATAGATATGGCCATTTGTGAACTTTCAGTAAATACTGTACCACAATGCAATTCTTCTCCAACATTAATTAAAAGTTATACTACATCAGCTGTTGGTAAAGGAAGCGCAGGTCTTCCACCTGTTAGCTTCGATGTTCCACAAACGGGAACAGGTAAGCGATTCTTAATGCTCTTTATGACTTTTGAAAGAGATGATACTCCTTCGCCATATGGAGATAATAATGAGTCTGTATTAACTGGTACGATAGGTGATAATATTACTTTAATGCCTATCGTCAAATATGGAGGAGTTACGATGACAAAAGGAACATTTCTCTCATCAGCAGATCAGGATACTGGACATCAATACAATTTCAGTTATAATTATTTAACACTTTGTAATTACATTTATTTTCTTCCAGAAAGTTCTTTGGCAACTATTTCTAATAATATGTTTGATTTAACATCTTTTAGTTTACCAAAAAATGCAGGAGATGAAGTGAAAATAACAATAGCGTTATTTGATTATGTAAAAGGTATGGATAGTTCACAATATGGTTCATATAATTTTTACGACGTGGGTTATGTTAATAGTGCTAGTTTTGGGAGTAGTGATAACCTAACTTCTTATAAAAAAACTGTACCAATGTTGTCTGGCAATCAGCCAACAGGAGTTACTCAGGATAAAAATATTTTACTTGCATATGTAGCAAATTCCAGTGATACAGGGCTAAACTTAACAACATCTAGTTGGAATACTATCGAAAAATCTTCAGTGTTTAACGCAAATGGTACCTACGCGTCAGATCCAAATAGGACTATTGGGACATCAGAAAATGATGGTATTACTACAGGCTTGTTTTCTTTAACAGGAGTTACAGGTTCGCAAACTATCACGTTGACTACAAATTCTTCAAAAAAAACAATAGGAGGGTTATTAATGATGAGATTATATGGCGATAGTTATGTGGCACCAACGGTTAAAAACTTAATAAACACTTGTCCGTCTTTAACTGTAAACCTTAATGATGCTCATACAGGTACAATTCCTACTGGAGCAGAATTATTATGGTATACTAATAGTAATCATACAGGTACAGCATTAACAGCATTTGAAGTTGCATCTGCTGGAGCAGGAACATATTATGCGTTTTATTCTTCTTCAGATTGTTGGAGTAATGCATCTGCAACAGTAACGGTAACTATAACGAGTTGTTCTTCCTGTCCAGAACCAACAAGTTATACCCACGAGACCATAAAGAATGGGGCTTGGTCTTCAGCTTCTACTTGGTTGGGAGGAAATATCCCGAATACAAATATTGGAATTGGTAACTCTGTATTGATTACTCATAACGTAACTCGTTCTGGAGATTTTAAACCTAGCTCAAATTCTATATTAGTTGTAAAAAATGGAGGCACATTAAATACGGGACAAATCCAAACTGATAACGGCAATGCAAAAATAATCTTAAACGGTGGCTATCTTAACGTAACCGATGGGAATTTTCAGATTACAACTGCCACATCAAGTGTTTGCTCGGTTAATAGTTGTATTTATGTTAATAATGGAAGTTTTCAGTTTGAACAAAGCGGTACAAATATGTACTTTGAAAATACAGGTATTGAACTACGTAACGGAAATCTTCAATCCAAAGCTAATGTAACAGGAGCTAACATTAAGATTAAATTAAGCAATGGTAATTTAGAACGTAATGGAGGAACATGGTTAGGTAGTACTGTTTCTCAATGGTATGCATCTGGTGGTTCATCAGGGTTTTCTGGCTTGCCAAAGATGTCAAGCAGCTCTATACTCCCTTGTAGCATTTCTACTTCTATCTGTACCAAACCAGCAACAACAGGTACACCTGCTGGCTACTCTAAAGTAGGTATCACCGTTCAGCAAAAGCAAGCTGCTTGGCCAGAAAATATCCCGAATGGTTGGATAGCTTTAGAATCCAAAGAAAAAGGAATGGTGATTACCAGAGTTCAAAACTCAAATACCATTGCGGAAGCTAAAGAAGGAATGCTCATCTATGATATTGATGCCCAATGTGTGAAGTTATACAACGGAACCACTTGGAACTGCCTCGAAAGAAGTTGTAACGAATAATTAATAAAAATATTAGACTGGTTGTGGATTAATAGAAATACAGCCAGTCTTTTTTAATTATAATCTAAATTTAAAACACATGAAAAAAATAATTCTTACAACAACAGCCTTAGTTGTAACTAATTTGGTTAGTGCACAGGTAGCAATAGGAAAAGAAGCTGTCAATGGCAATTCTGCCCTCTTGGATTTTTATGATCAAACCGATAATTTTCGCGGAATTATTCTGCCCACAGTAGATAATATCAACAATGCTTTGGCAACTACAACAACGCAAAACAACGGCACTTTTTTGTTTGACAAATCAGATGCTAAACTCAAAATGTACGAAAATGGTGCGTGGGTTGAGCTGTCTGACACAGGAAACAAGACTCAGATTGTAAACAATACAACAATTGAGAATTCACAAAACCAAGGCGCGATCATTGGTAAAAATACCAGTAATGCGAAAGGTGTTTTGGTTTTAGAATCTGCCGATAAAGCTATGATTTTACCCAAAATAGCCAATCCGCATATTACCGTAAAAAGCCCGTATCCAGGCATGATGTGTTATGATACCGTAGGGAAGGCTCTTGCGGTTTTTGATGGTAATGTTTGGAATTATTGGAAATAACAACTTTAAAAAAAAATACAAAATGATAAAATTAAAACAAATTTTGGCATTGCTGCTGGTCTTTTTTATAACTTTCACCTATGCGCAAAACTGCGTTACCGGTTGTAATGGCAACGCCTTCCTCCATACAAGCGACCCGAATACTATTGAATATGACAACTTTATATCAGGTTTTCACTCTAGTATTATCAAACAAAAAGACGGTAACTTTTTGATTTACGGACAGAATACCAATGCATCATCTACTTCAGGAGATGCTAGTCTATATAAACCTACATTGGTACATCCTGACAATGGATTTAAGTACAACGGGACTCCGCTTAAAATGGCACTTGGATCGCAAGGTTATTATGCACCTGACCCAAAAGATATATCTTTAAATCGATCATATGACCAATATGCTTTGTTGACTACGGAAGGATTGTATATGTGGGGATCTGCGAATGTGTCTGGAAATAAATATGCTGGTATAATTATTCACAACTCAATCAAACCCTCTTTTTCTATGGAAAAGATAACAACTTCACATATTACTAATGCCAATCAGTATGGTTTACCTCCAAATGTAACTCCTGAAAGTGTAAAAATGTTATTTGGTACTTATTCAGCTTTAGTTATTACCACTTGTACTGGCGAAGCGTGGGTTCTTTCGTGGCAAGGGAATAAAAATGGTGACGGTACGGGAGACAGTGCTACCGAACTTAAGAAATGGCACAGAGTAAAAACTAACGCAACTGGTAATCCTTATTTAACAGGTGTAGTAGCGGTGCGTGGACATCAAAATGCATTAATGGCTTTAACTGATAGCGGAGAAATATATACTTGGGGGGATGAAACGTATCTTGGAGACAATTCTGGTATTGCATCACGAGTTTATGCTACCAAAATGAAATTACCTACATTACCAGTTGGCGTTAAGCCTAAGATGATAGGGTTGATTAGAAATAACTTTACTGCTTCTAATCCTAAAACAGGTAGTACCTATTATTTGCTAACTACGGATGGACAGTTGTTTAGTTTAGGGGATAATAAAAATAAGCAATTAGGAGATTATTCAACAGATGTAGAAAAAAAATCATGGGTAAATGTAAAGTTTAATAGTACAACTAATATGTCAAATATTGCATGGATAAGCCCTAACGAACATACTGGAAAAACGCATGCTACAGTAACAGCTCTTACTACTGATGGTAAATTATGGGGTTGGGGAAGGAATGATGGAAATATGCTTGGAGCTGGCGCTGGTAATAATGATCCTATGTCTATGTATGGAAACTTGAATGCTACAGACAAAATATTAGCAGTAGAAACCGGGGGACATACTGTTTCTATCTTCAAAGACTGTCAATACAGATTAGGATATATAGGACACGAGGTGTTTGGTTCGTATGGAAATAATCATCAGGAAAATTTTAATGCTACTTTTCAATTTAATAGTTCAGCATTCAAAAACTTATGTGCAATTCCTTTACCTCCATATCCAGACTTGCAAAATATTGTAATATGTCCAAATACCACAGCAAACCTTTTAAATGGGCTTATAGGCAGTGTACCAGCGGGATATACATTGCAATGGTGGACTACACCTCACCGTACACCAGGCACACAAGTTACCAATCCTACACAAGTAGGTCCAGGGACGTATTATGCATTTTTCATCTCAACTGGAGGAGGTACTATTTGTACTAATTTGGAAGGTGCTTCTCTAGTAGTGACCAACTCATCACCTACGGATCCAGAATTTGCTAATTGTCATTGCACCAAACCACCAACAACAGGTACACCTGCAGGTTATACCAAAGTAGGAATCACCGTTCAGCAAAAACAAGCTGCTTGGCCAGAGAATATCCCGAATGGTTGGATAGCTCTAGAATCAAAAGAAAAAGGAATGGTGATTACCAGAGTTCAAAACTCAAATACCATTACAGATACAAAAGAAGGAATGCTCATTTATGATACTAATGCCAAATGTGTGAAGTTATACAACGGAAGTATATGGAAATGTATTGAAAAAAGTTGTAATGATTAAATAAATATTCTGTAACAGATAATTTAAAATTTATAAAAATAATCTGATGGACTTCAGTGGTTCATCAGATTATTTTATTCGATATAAGTTTAATAAATTTGAAAATCAAGTAGGGAATCGTACTATGAAATTACTATATACTATTTTTTTAGTTTTACTGACTTTAGCAATATATGCTCAAAAACCTTCGGAGAAAGATATTGCCGAGGTGGAAGCTTTATTGGATTCTGCATATGCGAAGACAACTATTGTAGATATGAAATCCAGTGCATTATTTGCGCAAGAAGCCTTAGAACAAAGTAAAGAAACAGGTTATATAAAAGGCGAAGCTTGGAGCAATTTTTATCTTGCTCAAGCATTATTTGAGTTAATGGCTTATAAACAGTCCTTAGATATTCTACGAAAAGCAGAAAGCATCAACAAAAATGTTGCGGATCAATTTTTATCGTTCGAAATATACCGCGTAAGAAGCAGAATTTATGCTTCAATGCAACTAATAGATGCCGCCAATAGTGAGCAAAAAAAAGGCTTAAACATTGTTCATTTAATTCCTAAATCTGAAAAAGACAAAGCTTTTTTAACAAGTTTAGCCTATGAAAATCTAGCGGTAAATTATACTAAACTAGCAAAAATTGACTCACTTTATTATTATCTTGACAAAAACGAAAATTTACTCAAGAACTTAGATTCATCTCTTGTATATCCTAATCTTATAACGCTTTATGGGATGTTAGGTGTTTATTATTCGGATAAAAAAGACTTTGATAAATCCGAATATTATTTTAAAAAATCTGAAAGTATAGCAAAACAATACAATTTCCCTTACATCTCCTTTACCTATCGCTATTGGGGTGATATGGAATTAAACAGGAACCAACCAAAAGCAGCATTGCCATATTTTGAGAAATCTCTGGATATCCTGAATAAAACAAATTTCAGAAACGAAATACCGTATGTTTATAATAAACTAGCTTTAGTTTATAAAGAATTAGGTGAAGAGAAAAAAGCAAAAGACTATAAAATAAAAGCTTTAGAACTTCAAAATGAATTAAAAACAGAGCAACTTGAGACCAATTCTACAGCCGTTGAAGAGATTTTGAAAAATCAAATGGAAATAGAGGCGGAAAAGTCATCAAAGAGTAGAATGATTCTTTGGGGAATTATTTTCGGTGTGACAGTATTAGTTTCAGTTCTTTTGATAAATTATTTTAGAGCTGTAAAAAGTAAAAATTTTAAAAAAGAAATCATCAAGCAGCAGCAAGAAGAGCTTGTAGCTTTAGGTGAAGGAATGTCAGAACTTCATCAAAAAGTAAATGAATCCTTTGAAGAAGTTATTCAATTAGCAAAAGACAATAACCCTCAGTTTTTTACCCGATTCCGAGAAGTCTATCCAGAATTGATTCAAAAACTTTTGGAGATTGACCCCAAACTTCGTGTGACAGAACTTACTTTGTTGGCTTATTTTTTTCTTGGTTTTACCTCAAAAGATGTCGCATTATATACTTTTAAATCGACCAATACTGTTCGTAACCGTCGACAAAACTTACGAAATAAACTGCATCTTTCTACTGATGAAAATATGGAGTTGTGGCTGAAAAGTTTAGCAGACTCCTAATTTTATCAATCAAAAATAATCACCTCACAAGCCTCTTTTGTGATGTTTTTTCTTTAAATAGTGTACAAATGGTAAGTGCAAAATTTCTTTCTACTCAATAATATTAGTTGATTTGAAGAAAAATAATATGGATTTAAAAAATATTCATATCGGGAAACTTATTCAACAAAGAACTGAAGAAATTAATTTGTCGATTTCCCGCATTTGCAATTTTTTTAAATGTAGCGAGGAAGAACTATCAAAAATGTATGAAGAGGAAAATCTGACTACAGACATGCTCTTGAAGTGGAGCAAACTTTTAGAATACGATTTTTTCCGTTTATACACGCAGCATTTGATATTGTATTCGCCCCCGTCCGCCGCGGAAACAAAAGAAAGAAAAAGTCAACTACCACAATTTCGGAAAAATATCTACACCAAAGAAATAATCGATTTTATATTGGAACAAATTAATAATGGTGAAATGACGAAAAATCAGGTCTTGGAACGCTACAGAATACCGAAAACAACACTTTATAAATGGATAAGCAAATACGGAAACTCAAAAAATTAGTAGATCAACATTTAGGACAGTCAAAACTTGATTTGGAAAACAATTTTGGAAAAGCTTGTCAAGACTCGGATGCCGAAGTCTGGTTTTATCGCCATTACCATTGGGGAATTTTTAAAGATGAAATTGCATTCTTTTTCGAAGAAGATAAGGTAATTGATATTTCACTTACCGAATATATTTTTTGGATAGAGCATAAAAATATCTTCTACTATAAAGGCGAAAATCCTGAGTATAAGGTGATTTATTATAATACAATTGCGAAATGAACAGCCAATCACCCAATTACAAATTGATATTCGCTGATATTTTAGAAAAAAAGTATCCAGAAAAAACAAAGAAGTGTGAGGAGATTCTTCATAAAGACAACTTGTCAACTCTAGATATTTTAGCACTAAATCAAATAATTTTCGATTTAAATATTTTTGTACAAAATAACCACAAACACCGTTCTTATAAAAAGTCTGATGTTTTAAAAATTTTAGATTATCAAAAAAAACATAACTTAAATAACAGTAATTTAGCAAAACATTTCAAAATAAGTAGAAATAGCGTTTCTAAATGGAGAAAAAAGTTTTTGGTTTAATTTATAGGTATTCTTTTAGGTTTCTACCATGCCAATTGTATATTGTAAAGGCTTAGGAAGTATATGATTTGCGATTTTTATAATCATATACATAAAATATTATATTATTTATTTTTACTTTTCACAAATTTTTTTGAAGCAAATTGCGTCAAATTTTGCTAAGTATTTCAACTCGGATATAATTGCAAAATGTAATTTTTTGAAAATCAATTAATTAAAATAGTGCTTATGCTGATTATTTGTCGTATGTTTGCACCGTAATAATAAACAGGCCTCTGCCTTCGCTTTCTCTTACAGTTTAGAATATCTATTTTTTTCTTACAGTTTTTGCACTTACAGCCGCCATATTTTAATACTCAATCTTTTAAGATGGTGTTTTATTGGTAATCTGAATTGTTTAACAACCGAAAAATAGGAATGGATTTGTAGTACAGAAAAAAGCGAATAAAAAAGTCCAGTTTATCATTCTCGGAATGTGTTTTCTAGAGAAACACCAAAGAAAAAATTCCCAATTTATTGGTCTTATAATGCCAATAGTGGAACGAAAACAATTTATATAATATTAATCAAAAAACAAGTCTAAAATTATTTATGGCAGATTCTTTCTCAAAAAAGGAAAATTTTAAGAAAAAAGTTCAGAAACAAAAAGAAAAGGCTCTACGCCGCGAGGAACGTAAAACAAGTAACAACAAAGGCAAAGATTTAGAAGATTTATTTACCTATGTTGATGAATACGGAAGATTAACTTCTACACCTCCAGAAAAGAGAGAAGAAATTAAACTGGAAGATATACGTTTGGGCGCTACGCCAATCGAAGAAGAAGATGTAAGAAAAACAGGATTTATTACGTTCTTCAGCGAAAAAGGATATGGTTTCATTACAGAAAATGATTCTAAGGAAAACGTATTTTTCCACAGCAACAATTGTTCTGTCCCTTTAAAAAAAGGTAACAAAGTTTCTTTCGAGAAAGAAAAATCTCCAAAAGGTTTTTCAGCAGTTAATATCGAATTAATAAAATAACAATTTTTAATTATAATTACAATGCAACAAGGCACAGTAAAATTTTTCAACGAAGAAAAAGGTTTCGGATTTATAGTTCCAGATAATGGAGGCGAAGAAATTTTTGTACACTCTTCAGGTTTGAAAAGCAGAAATATTCGTGAAAACGATAAAGTAGTTTACGAAGTTGAACAAGGTAAAAAAGGTTTAAACGCTGTAAACGTACAATTGGCATAATATTTTTGACAAATAAATCGTCGAAAAATACTATAAAAATTATTTGAAAAAGCCCTTCTTAGGGCTTTTTTTTGTTTTCCTAATTGCTTTTACATAACAAAGCTGATGTATAAATTAGTCGTATTTCAATTGTAAAATTATAGGAAAATGATCACTGTATCCACCCATATAACGCGTCCCAGAATATGTTCTTAATGGGAATTTATTATTTTTTCGGTCACCGTTTCTTAATTTGATATGATCAAATATTCCTGCAGATAGCGAATAATTTAACGCATTTAATAAAGTTTTAGAATATAAAAACTGGTCAAACACAACGCCATTTTTACGATGAAAAGACGTGAATTGATGTTTGCATAAAAAACTCTCAAATGGATTTTCCAAAACCTGATTTTCATCCCGGTCTAGCAAGAGTTGTTTGATTTTTTCGTGGCTAGGATTTTCGTTAAAATCACCCATTATTATTATAGCTTCGTTGGTCTCAAATAGATGTTCTAATCTTTTTTTGAACCCATCAAAAATATATTCCCGGAAATCTTTTTTTGCATCTTGCAACCTTTTGGAAGGTAGATGAAGAACAAAAATGTGGATCTTTTTATGATTTAAAAGGAATTCAACTTCAAGAATATCGCGTGTTTCTTCGGTATCAAAATCTTGAGCCGGAAAATTTAAAAGCTTATATTGTAATAAAATTAAACGTTCTGGATTGTAAAGTAAAGCAACACTCAGTCCTCGAGAATCATTAGACTTTTCGTAAATGATTTCATAATTTTTGATCGGCGAATCTTCTTTTTTTAAATCTTCCAAAACACAAATGTCACCAATCTCTGCTAAGCCAATTACCGATGGTAATTTCCCAAAATCTTCTTCGACCAAGCGAAAAACATTGTTGATTTTTCGGAGTTTTAGATTGTATTTATACGCATCCCAATTGAAAAGTCCAGACATTTTTTTTCCATCTGATTTGTCGTCTGGCGGGAAAAAATTTTCAACATTGTAAAATAAAATGAGTTCGGATTGCATGGGATTTTTTTAGAGAAATTTTCTTAAAATTTAAGGCTGAGATTTATTTTTAAAAAGTTTTAATAATATAAAAAGTCCAACGAAAAATCATTGGACTTTGCTTTTATAAATAATGAATTATTCTGCGATGCTCGGGATTTTTACGTCTTCGTTGGTGTCTTTTTCGTAGTCGATACCATCCATTTCGAAACCAAAAAGATTAAAGAATTCTTTTCTATAACCTTCTATATCGCTGATTTCTGATAAATTTTCAGAGGTTACGCTGTCCCAAAGTTTTGCAACTTCTGCTTGTACATCGTCTGCCATTTCCCAGTCATCAATTCGGATTCGTCCAGCTTCGTCCAAAGGGACATTGCCATCTGCAGTATATAATCTTTCTGAGAATAGGCGCTCCATTTGTTCAATAGTTCCTTCGTGGGTTCCTTTAGCTTTCATGACTTTATAAAGTAAAGAAATATACAAAGGCACTACAGGAATTGCAGAACTGGATTGTGTTACCAAAGCTTTGTTAACCGATACATAAGATTTTCCGTGGATATCAGCTAATAGATTGTCGATTGTTGTAACGCTAGCTTCCAAATCGTTTTTAGCTTGACCAATGGTTCCGTTTCTGTAAATCGGGAATGTCAATTCTGGGCCAATGTAAGAGTAAGCAACAGTTTTTACACCATCTGCTAATACGCCAGCATTTTTAAGATCTTCCATCCAAAATTTCCAATCTTCTCCACCCATTACAGCAATTGTGTTTTGGATATCTTCATCTTTATCAACAGGTTGAATGCTAATATCGGTAACGGCACCTGTGTGGAAGTCTACAGTTTTGTTGGTGAAAGCTTGCCCGATAGGTTTAAGCACCGATGCATAAGCCACGCCAGTTTTAGGATGTGTTCTTCTAGGAGAGGCTAAACTATAAACTACTAAGTCTATTTGGCCTAAATCTTTTTTGATTAAATCTATAGTCTGTTGTTTAACTTCGTCGGAGAAAGCATCGCCATTGATGCTTTTTGCGTACAAACCTGCTGCTGCAGCTTCTTTTTCGAAGGCAGCCGAATTGTACCAACCCGCTGTTCCCATTTTTCCTTCGGATGAAGCTTTTTCGAAAAATACACCAATAGTTGCGGCGCCAGAGCCAAACGCTGCTTCAATACGAGAAGATAATCCAAATCCTGTGGAAGCACCGATTACCAAAACTTTTTTTGGACCATTTTCTAATTCTCCTTTTGATTTTACGTATTCAATTTGGTTTTTTACACTTTGCAAAGCGCCGTCTGGATGCGCTGTAAGACAAATGAAACCTCTTGTTCTTGGTTGGATAATCATTTTTTGTAATTTTAACAATGCAAATTAAGTAAATTTTTACATTTAATCGCGTTTTAAAGCTGTTAGTTTTTATGAAACACGATTACCTATTGCTATAATTTTTTAAATATTTAAAATGAAAATCCAAAACAACTTTGGCGAACTTGTGGAGTTTGACCGAACCAAATTAGAAGAATCTCTTAGAAGCTCAGGCGCTAGCGAAGATGCAATTGATAAAGTTGTGAGTTTAATTACTCCAAAATGTTTTGAAGGAATTACGACCAAAGAACTTTATAAAATGGCTTTTGATGCTTTAAAAAAAGTCTCAAATTCGGTAGCTGCACGTTATAGTCTGAAGCGCGCTTTGTTGGAGTTGGGGCCTGCTGGATTTTATTTTGAACAATGGATTTCGAGAGTTTTTCGAGCTTTAGGTTACGAAACTGAAACAGGCCAACATATCAAAGGTCATGCGGTGATGCATGAAGCTGATGTCATTGCACACAAAGGTGAATATACCTATTGGATGGAATGTAAATTTCGTAATGCGGGAGAGGCCAAAATATCTGTCACCACACCGATGTATGTGCTCTCGAGGATTAAAGATATTTCGGGGATAGATTATCAATTGTTCGGAAAAGCAACGCGATTTACAGATGGTTGGTTGGTGACGAATGCTTATTTTACGAGTGATTCTATAGATTTTGGAGAATATTATAATTTGAGAATGTTGTCTTGGGATTATCCTAAAAATAAAGGATTAAAGAATTTGGTGGATGCCAATCTTCTCTATCCCGTAACTTGTTTAACAACAATTAGTGAGTTTGAAAAGACAAAACTTCTAGAAAAGGGATGTGTTTTGGTAAAAGAGTTGGTTGAAAATCCAAAATTTTTGAAAGAACTTCATTTGAAATCTGAGCGTGAACAATTAATGTTGCAGGAAGCTAAAGAATTGTTGGTGAACAAAATCGAGGAATAGACACCAAAAAGGCTTCGAATTTACTCGAAGCCTTTTTATTTTTATTTCCCTTTTTGAGGAGGATAATTAGCCATTATTTCGGCAATTACTTCTGGGATCTGTTTTTGTTTTGATTTTGGAGAATCTACCGAAATGCCACTTCCGACACCTTGCCAAATTAGTTTGTTCGTTTTTGCATCTACCATATCAACAATGATAGTTCCGCTGTTATAATTGCTTGTCCAGGTGTTGTTAACGCCTACGCCCCAACCCCAAGGACCGCCCCAGCCATACATACCATATGGTGAAGAAGATTGTATATCTTGGATTTTCTTGTGCGATGCTTTTACATTAATTATTACATCTGGTGTTTGCGAAGATGTTAATCCTTTGCTCTGTACTTGTTTTGAAAGCTCGTTAAGCACTCGATCTTTATCCAGATCGTTAAGTTTCAAATCATCTGTACGGAACAAATAAGTTTTGTAATCTGTAAAATTTGCTGTGGCAGAATAATCTGACTTTACTTGAAAAGGACTACAAGAGGTTACCAATCCTGCTACTGCTAAGCCTAAAATAAAAAGATATTTTTTCATTGCTGGAGGTTATTTTTTTTAACTTTAGAAAATGTGTCAGTTCTTTTATCATAGCCGTAAGGACAATGTCTACAGCCGTTTTTGCAACAATATCCACGTTTGAGGTGAAAAGTTGCGGTGAAAACTTTGTATCCGTTCTCGTTATAATAAAAGTCTTCATTTTCTTTGATTTCAATTTTAGCCATAAGTTAAATTGTTTTCAAAAAAATATATCTTTGATATATGATTGTTGTGTTAAGAACTTTTCTCAAAAGTATGAAAATTTCGGGGATTACTTTGTTTCCTTTTATTATTCTTCAAAGAAAAGAAGATTGTAAGAATCGGGTTTTGATTAATCATGAACGCATACATCTGCGACAGCAGTTGGAGTTGTTAATTTTGCCGTTTTACTTTTTATATGTTACAGAATATATTCTGCGCCTTATTTATTTAAGAAATCGATACCAGGCTTACCGTGCGATATCTTTTGAAAAGGAAGCTTATGAAAATGAAACGGATTTTAATTATCTGAGAAACAAAGGCTTTTGGTCTTTTTTAAATTACTTGAAATGATACTTATTTTTAATGAAAAAAAATAATAACAAGATGTATTTTCGTTCCTAAAATAATATAAATTTGCACTTTATTTTTTCAAACAATGGCACAAACTTCTAGTGGTCATATAGACATCAAAAAGCTTTCTTTCTTCGGCGTTATCGTTTCGTTGGGTATCGTCTTTGGCGACATCGGTACATCGCCTTTGTATGTGATGAAAGCTATTATCAATGCTGGTAAGTCTGGCGGAATTATTTCGGAAGAATATATAGAGGGTGCATTGTCTTGTATTATCTGGACCATTACGCTACAGACAACCCTTAAGTACGTTATTATAGCTTTGCGAGCAGACAACAAAGGAGAAGGTGGAATACTTTCTCTTTATTCTTTGGTGAAACGAATTCGTAAGAAATGGTTGTATATTATTGCAATAATAGGTGCTGCTGCTTTGGTGGCAGATAGTATTATTACGCCATCCTTAACCGTGATGTCGGCTGTTGAAGGTCTAGAGCTTGTGGTGCATAATCCGCCAGTTGTACCTATTACTTTAACTATATTGTTTATTATATTTATTGTGCAACAATTTGGGACGAGTTTTATTGGGAAGTTTTTTGGACCAGTTATGGTGATTTGGTTTTTGATGTTGGGGACATTGGGGCTTTATCATCTCTTGGACGCGCCTTATATTTTAAAGGCTTTTAATCCGATCTACGCTGTAAAATTAATTTATAATTCGCCTTCAGCCATTATTATTTTAGGTGCGGTTTTTCTTTGTACTACTGGGGCAGAAGCACTTTATTCGGATCTTGGACATTGCGGAAAAAGTAATATTAGAATTAGTTGGATTTTTGTAAAAGCCATGTTGATTCTTAATTATCTTGGTCAAGGCGCATGGTTACTAAACAACTATCATGAGGTGTTTAATGGTAAAAATCCTTTCTTCGGAATTATGCCAGAATGGTTTATCCTTCCTGGTGTTATCATCGCAACTGCGGCGGCAATTATTGCCAGTCAATCGGTAATTACAGGAGCATTTACCATGTTTTCGGAAGCAATGTCCATTAACCTTTGGCCAAATCAACAAATCGATTATCCATCGGGTATCAAAGGGCAAATGTATATCCCTAGAATCAATTGGGGAATATTTTTGATGTGCGTTATTATTGTCGTATTCTTCAAAGAGTCGGGTAGAATGGAAGCCGCTTATGGACTTTCTATTACGGTAACCATGTTGATGACGACGATTTTGTTGGTATTTTGGTTTTTCAAAACAAGAACGCCAAAAATTTGGATTGCTTTATTTGGTGTTACCTATTTAACCATCGAGCTTGGATTCTTTAGTGCCAATATTATTAAATTCTTCGAAGGCGGGTGGATTTCTGTGTTGCTAGCAGGTTTCATCGGAATTTGTATGTACGGCTGGTATAATGGTCGAAAAATTAAAACGCAGTTTGTTAAATTTGTCAAACTTAACAATTATGTATCCACTATTATGGATATGAAATTGGACGAGACAATTCCCAAATATGCTACGAATTTAGCCTTCTTCAGCCGCGCCCAAAAAGAAGACGAAGTCGAGTCAAAAATTATTTATTCTATTATAAAATCGCAACCGAAAAGAGCCGATCATTATTTTATCTTAAGTGTTATTAATCAGGAAGAGCCTTATACTTTCAAATACCATCTTGAAGAAATTCTTCCAGGTACGATTTATAAAGTAAATTTCTTGCTTGGTTTCAAAGTCGATCGAAGAATTAGCGATTATTTTGGACAGGTTTTGGACGATATGATGGACGAAGAGATGATTCCTTCTAAGAGCAGCTATCCGTCATTACGATCGCATAATATCCCACCAGACCTCAAATTTGTGATCATCGACAATGTCTATATCAACGATTATCTATTAAATATCCGTGAAAAACTCATCATGAATGTTTATAATTTTGTCAGAACTATGGGTAGCAATGATTTCAAAGCCTATGGTGTAGCCTCTCACAATGTGGTTGTTGAGTCGGCGCCACTTTTGGAGCAAGGTTATGTACACGACAAAATTAGAAAAGTCTAGACTTGGTGACTTGCTAATCATTACAAAAATTAATTGTAATTTTGTCCTATCGAATCGATTATGGAGACAACACAAAAAGAACTAAATGTAGTAACAATCAAAGATGTATTAAGACAATATCTTTTAGAAAAAGGTTTTAGAAATACACCAGAACGTTATACCATTTTAGAAGAAATATACAACTTGGACCATCACTTCAATGTTGATGATTTATACCTGATTATGATGCAAAAAAAGTATCATGTCAGCAAAGCGACGATTTATAATACAATTGAGATTTTCTTGGATGCAGGTCTTATCAGAAAGCATCAATTCGGAGAAAAAACATTGAGTTCATCATCTTATGAGAAATCCTATTTTGATAAACAACACGATCACTTGGTCATTTATAAAGATGGCACCGATAAGGAAATCGCCGAGATTATTGAATTTTGCGATCCAAGAATTCAAGGTATCAAAGAATCTATTGAACAAGCTTTTGGTGTTAAAATAGACACGCATTCGCTTTATTTTTATGGCCATAAGAAGTCATAAGGAATGAACAAATTTTTTCTATTATTTTTAATATTCAGCCTATCGGGATTGTTTCGGATTGTCGCGCAGACACCTGATAATAACAACCCGAGAGATCCTTTTTTTGCGCCCAAGCCCCAACAGGAACAAGCGTCAAAAGTTCAGCACATACACTCCGATGAGTCTGGCGTAAAACCCGATCAGTACGAAGGAAATCTTGTCTTTTCGGGAAATGTTAAATTTGAACATCAAGGTTCGGTTCTTACAGCTGACAAAGTCGTTTTATATCAAAAAGAAAATTTCCTGAAAGCCATCGGAAATGTTGCATTGCTAAACGCCGATGGTACCAAAATTACGGCTGAGGAAATGGAATATGACGGAAATTCGCAACGTGGTATCGCACGCCGAAATGTTGTATTGACCGATCCCAAGCAAAGCATCAAAACCGAAATTTTATATTACGACCGTGTTCCTAATACAGCCTATTTTAATACAGGAGGAACAATTTCTGATGGACAAAACATCATGTACACCAAGTCAGCAACCTATTATGTCAATACAAAAGACATCGATTTTGTCGGACACTCTACCATTGATGCTAAAGATTACACGATAGAAAGTGATAATATCAAAACCAATCAAACAACAAAACTTTCAAAATTCTTTGGACCTACAACCATTCGTAGTAAAACGAATTACGGAAATTATGTCTACACAGAATTGGGCGAGCACGATGGGAAAACAGGTATTTCGCACCTTAGAAAAAACTCAAGAATTCACTACAACGGAAAAATTCTTACAGGAGACGAGCTCGTTTATAACAGAAATACAGGCTTTGGAAAAGGAACAGGAAATGTCATGCTGGACGATCCCAAAGAAAAACGTTTTATCAAAGGGGGTTACGCAGAAATCTATGAGCTAAAAGATTCTGCGATGATAACCAACAAGCCTTACGCCGTTAAGATTTTCGAAAAAGACTCCATGTATATTTCTGCAGATCGATTTTTAAGTTTTCAAAAACCCGATTCTACCAATCAGAAAAAAAGCTATCTACGCGCTTATCACAAGGTTCGCGTTTTCAAAACCAATATGCAAGCACGCGCCGATTCGATGTCTTATAATGAGACCGATGGCATTTTGCATTTGATGAAAAATCCAATACTTTGGTCAGGAACCAAGCAGATTACAGGTGATGAGGTCAAGGTTTTTATGAACACCACGACGCAAGATATCGACTCGGTAAAAGTCCTTGGAAATGCCTTTGCTATTAGCAAAGTGGACTCTCTGAATATGAAAGACGAGTTCCATCAAATCAAAAGCAAATGGATGGGAATTTATTTCGAAAAAGGTCAAATCAAAAAAGCCGTAGCTGTCGAAAATGCCGAATCCATCGCTTACGCCGACGAAGAAAACGAAAAAACAAAAGAGATGAGCCGCATTGGTGTGGCCATTGCTGTGTGCGGACAGATCGAGGCGGACTTTATCGAAAAACGCCTGGAGACGGTGACTTGCCGTATTGGCGCGCAATCCGACATCTATCCCATGAGTATGTTGCCACGCGAAAAACGATTTTTTCCAGACTTCAACTGGAATACCAAAGACCGACCGAAAAAATGGGAAGATATCTTCCTCGATACGCCCAATTATGAAGAAATTGTCTATGAGTCCGACAACAAACTTTACGACTTGGCAGAAGCAGAACGTCAAAAACAAGCCGAAAAAAACAAACCCAAAACGCCCGTTCGCGAGAAACGATAATATTTTAAAACATACTTTGGCCTCATAAGTTTTCAAAATTTATGAGGCTTTTATTTGGGCGCCATTTCCGTCTTCGGCTCCCACTCTTTTGCTCGGCATAGCCTCTCGCAAAAGGAGTTACACCTACGCCGGGGCGCAGATTAGGATTTCTATTTTATAATTGTCAATTAGTAATCATAATACTTCAATATTGTCACTCCGAAAGTAGCAAAGCAAGTTGAGGAATCTAAGGTTCGGTAACGTTAATGACAAAAAATGTTTAGATTTAAAAACATACAGCATAAAGATTAAATGAAAAATTCTCCTAAATTTTAAAGATTATTTTGATAAAAGCTTTGACTTGGTTTTTAGTTCAATTTCTAGGTCGTAAATTTGCATCTTCATAAAGTTTTAGAATTTTAAAATGGATATCAAAAATAATTTCTTCAAATATCAAGCACAGACAACACCTTATGCAGCCGGTTTCGAAGTCGAAAGAGCAGAAGGTAGTTACATCTACGGAAAAGACGGAAAAGCTTATCTAGATTTTGTTGCTGGTGTATCGGCAAACACATTAGGACATTCGCACCCGAAAGTCGTTAACGCCATCAAAAATCAAGCGGACAAATATCTTCACGTTATGGTATATGGCGAATATGCACAAGAAGCTCCTGTTAAACTGTGTCGGCTATTGGCAGAAGCAACGCCCGAGCCTTTGGAAGTTACCTATCTTGTTAACAGTGGCGCAGAAGCAATCGATGGTGCGCTAAAACTTGCCAAAAGATATACGGGGAGAGAAGAGATTGTTGCCTTCAAAAATGCTTATCACGGGAATACACATGGCGCGCTGAGTGTGGCTGGCAACGAAGTGCACAAGCGTGAGTTTCGCCCACTATTACCCATGATTGACTTTATTGAATATGATAACCAAAACGATTTTGGACAAATCACCGAAAAAACGGCTTGCGTTATTGTAGAAACCATTCAGGGGGCAGCAGGCTTTATAACACCGTCGCAAGATTATTTTATCAACCTTAAAAAACATTGTGAAAAAGTCGGTGCATTGTTGATTTTGGATGAGATTCAGCCTGGTTTTGGAAGAACCGGAAAATTATTTGCTTTCGAACACTATGGCATTGTTCCCGATATTTTGGTGATGGGAAAAGGTATGGGCGGCGGAGTTCCTGTAGGCGCTTTTATGGCATCTCGCGAGATTATGGACAGTTTATCCCATTCGCCGAAGTTAGGACATATTACGACTTTTGGCGGTAACCCATTGATTGCTGCGGCGTGTTTAGCTACTTTAGAAGAAGTTTTAGAAAGTGGACTTATGACCTTAACGGACGAGAAAGAGCAGCTTTTCCGAGAACTATTGGTACATCCAAATATTAAAAAAGTAAATGGCAAAGGTCTCATGTTGGCAGTAGATCTCGGAAGTCCAGAATTTACTTTGGCGGTTGCAAAACGTTGCATGGAAAAAGGTCTTATTGTTTTCTGGCAACTCTACCGCAATGAGTTTTTAAGAATTTCACCACCATTGACGATTTCTAATGAAGAAATTACGATAGGATGCCAAATAATTTTGGAAGCTATCGATGAGGTTAAGAATTTAGATAAAAACTATTAAATCAAAGTATTAAAGAATTAGTGATTAAGTGACAAAAAACATGTTTTTTTGTGATTTATTTTATTTTTAAGCTTAATAAAGCATTTGCAAATAAGAAATTAATTTATATATTGCGCCCTGATTATAAATACGATTTATGGCAAAAACGAAAGTTCACTACGAATATAATATGCACTGTCTATCAGAGATATTGTACGAGTATTTAGCAAGTGCGGAAGGTCTGTCAGAGTGGTTTGCCGATGAAGTGGTAGAACGTGGAGATGATTTTTATTTTAGCTGGGGAGGTGGGCCTGCCGAGAGAGCAACGCTTATCCGTTACAAACCAGAGAGTTTTGTTCGTTTCCGTTGGGAAGAAGACGAAGGTTCAAAATATTTCTTCGAGTTAACAATTATCATCGATGAGCTTACCGAAGATTTGTCGCTCAATATAACTGATTTTTGTGACGAAGGAGATGAGGAAGAAAATCGTCTATATTGGGAAAACCTCATAGAAAACCTTAAAATAAAATTAGGTGCAGCCTAGTTAAACTTATAAAAATGGACGATATTTATCGTTCATTATTTTTTTATTTATGATGCAAAAGTTACAATATATAGAAGACAATCTACAAACGGTCAACCGCGCATTTTTATACGGAGATGCGGTAAAAGTGTCCTTTTTTGTGCGCAACAATACGCTAATCATGGCGGAAGAAGTTTACTTTTTCCTCATGGCGTCGATGCGCAAAATGCGATTTGATATTCCGTTGTCTTACACCTTAGAGTTTTTTCAAGAGCTTTTTCAGAAAGAAGTTTTAGAAAAAAATATTCAGAATGCGATTATAGATTTTATGGTTTATCGTGAAGAAGCAGATAAAGCTAATCTCCCGAAAGCCAAAACTTCTTTTTATTTTGAAGTGAAAGAAGTTAGCGATCCATTAGCTATCCAAGGAACAATCGAATTGGATATGATAAAAGAAATTAATGTCAATGCCAATCTTCTTAGCAATATCAAAGTGCATTGTCCTGAGAATATCTATGCTAGCATTTATGCCAGAGATAATGATTTGGACGATTTGATATTATTAAATCCCAGCAAACGTATTGCGAGAAGTATCTTTGGGAATCTTTTGTTTTTGCAAGACAATGTGATTAAAATTCCGAAACAGACAGAAGGTGCTTATATTTCGCCACTTATGGAAAACTTTGTCACCTTTGTTCATAAAAATAAATTGGCAGAAATAGAAGAAGCGGAGATTATTGCTTTCGAATCCCAAAAGTCTGATGAAATTATTAGAATATCAGATGAAAAAGGAATTCATATTGTTTCCAAAATCAGAAGCAAAAGCTTTGACTCGACAAGATTTACAGAAATGCTAGACGCTTGGAAGTTGAGTTTCTAAAGTTTTTCTAAAATATAAAAAAGACTCGCTTACGGTGCGAGTCTTTTTATTTTCCAGTCAAGATTGTTTTCTAATTGGTATAGTATGCGGTCATGCAGTCGGTTGGGACGACCTTGCCAAAATTCGATCTCGTAAGGTCTTGCCAGATAACCTCCCCAGTTTTCGGGTCTTGGGATTTCCTTGCCTTCCCATTCTTTTTCCAAATCCTGAAGTTTATTTTCTAAAAACTCACGATTGGGGATTTCATGACTTTGTGGCGAAACCAAAGCACCCAATTGACTGCCCCGTGGTCTCGAATGAAAGTAACCGTCGCTGAGGTTAGGCGCTATTTTTTCAAGATTGGCTTTGATGATGATTTGACGTTCTAGACTTGGCCAAAAAAAATGCAAACAAGCTTTATGATTGGATTCAATAGCTTGACCTTTGCGACTGTCATAATTGGTGTAGAATATAAAACCTTCGGCGCTATATGCTTTTAATAAAACCATTCGCGTGCGTGGGCAGCCGTCAGACTCTAACGTTGAAATTGCCATCGCATTGGCTTCTGCGACCAACGGATTTTCTTCTGCATCTAAGAACCAATCCCGAAATTGTTCAATTGGATTTTCGCGGATTTCTGATTCTGCAAGTTCTGCTTTTTCGTAAGATTTTCTGTGTTGATGAAGATCTTCCATATTTGAAATGTTAAATTACCAAAGTTCTATTTCAAAAAAATTGGCGTAAAATATAATTTTACTTAGTTTTGAGTTATGAATAACTCTTACAAAGGTAAACTTTTAATCTCAACACCTGACGCATCGGGCGATATATTTTCGCGCTCGGTGGTCCTGATGGTTCAGCATGATAGACATGGCGGATTCGGTCTTATACTCAACAAAAAGAATAAAATGATGAGCGATAGATTGTTGGATATTTTTGGTTTCGAAGTAGAAGTGTATGACGGAGGACCAGTAGAACGCGAGAAGATATTTTTTATCATTAAAGGTGAGCCAATTACCGAGAAACATAGCCTTATTAATGACGATTTTTATTTGACAGAAGATATCGAAAAAGTCGTTGCAGCCATTGTTGATGAAAAGCTTAATCTTTCCGATGTTAAGGTTTTTGCAGGTTATTCTGGTTGGGCAGCGATGCAGCTAGAAACAGAAATTAGAAGTAAATATTGGACGGTGGTAGATGTCTATAATCTAGATTATACCTTCCCGAATGATAGAGGGCTTTGGCGCGATATTATGCAAAATTTGGGCGGCGATTTTTTGATTTTTGCAAACTCGCCAGATGATGTAACTATGAACTAATTTTATTTGAAAATAAGTTCCAAACTACCCGATTGATGAAAGAAAAATCCATCGTCGTCATACTCGATATCTGCTAGACCTTCGACAACCTCGTGCACCATATTTTGTAAAACACCATCGCCGATACCGTGGATAATAATCATTCGTTTCAGTTTGTGAGTTCTGCAGAAGTCGATGGCTTCCAAAAGTTTTTCTTTTTGTATCATTAATCTTTCAAAGGACTCGTATTCATAAGGTTTTTTTACCAAATTTTCGAAGTGAAGGTCAATACGAAAAGCATCTTTTTTATGTTTTTTAGAAATGGGCTTGGACGTTTCTTTTTTTACAGAAACCTTAATGTTTTCGTAAAGACTTTTGTCTAAAAGAATAACTTTTTCTTTTGGATAAAAGTGAATAAAACCAAACGCGTCTTTGATATCAAAACCATTTGGCTTAACAGAAGTGATGTGTCCACGCAGGTCATCATCCAAAATACTTACAGCATCTCCGATTTTCATTTTGGTCCCAATTCTATAATTTCTAAATCTTTAATTTCTTTCCCGATAATACTGAAGCGCATCATGGTTCGGACTTTGTGCCAACCTTGTTTTCCACAAGCGCCGGGGTTGAGATGCAGAAGCTTGTTCTTCTCATCATACATCGCCTTAAGGATATGAGAATGTCCCGAAATAAATAATTGCGGTTGTTCGGACGCAATATATTGTTTTGCCAAAGCGGTATATTTTCCAGGATAACCACCGATATGAATCATCAACACTTTAACATCTTCGCACATGAAGCTTTTGACTTCCGGAAAGATTGTTCGGATTTTTGCCTCATCGATATTGCCAAATACGCCTGTCAAAGGTTTTAGCTTTTCCAGTTCTTCGATGACGTGCATATTTCCAAAATCGCCTGCATGCCAAACTTCATCCGCGTCTTTGGCGTAAGATAAAATTCGGTCATCCATGTAAGAATGCGTATCGGAAAGTAGCAAAATCCTTTTCATGTTGCAAAGGTCTTGTTTTTTTGTGAGGTTTGAAAGGTTGTTAAATTAAAATTGAGCAAGCTAACTTCTGTTGACCTATCCCGCGTTAGGGATGGCAGCGGCATCCTTCTGTAGAGGTGGCTGAGCGGAGCCGAAGCCAACTCTACAGAAAGATATAGCGAACAGCCCGACTTTTTTGGGATGGAAAAGCGAGGGCGAAAAAGGAACGCCCAAATTATTTTTATTGGAAAAAAATCAGGAAATTTGCACCAATGCGATACTTTATAGAATTTTCTTACGATGGTGCGCCATACTTTGGTTATCAGATACAACCGAACCAAATTACTGTCCAGGAGGAACTGGAAAAAGCTTTGTCCGTGCTACTTCGCCAACCGATAAAAACAACGGGCGCGGGCAGAACAGATACGGGCGTGCATGCGAAGAAAATTTTTGCGCATTTTGAGTATAATGAAGTTTTGATGCCCAATTTGGTGCATCGCCTTAACAGCTTTCTTCCAGAGAGCATTGCTGTAAAACGTATTTTTGAAGTGGCAGACGATGCTCATGCCCGTTTTAGTGCGACGTACAGAACTTACAATTATTTTATTTCTGAAGAAAAAGATCCTTTTACAAAAGATTCGGCGTGGCAAATGTGGCGCAAAAAATTGGATGTCGATGCGATGAACGAAGCTTGTAAAATATTGTTCGAGTATTCGGATTTTACAAGTTTTGCAAAGCTTCATGCGGATAACAAAACCAATATTTGTAAAATCTATCACGCAAATTGGGAACAAGACGAAAGTTTGTTGAAATTTACGATTTCGGCAGATCGTTTTTTGAGAAATATGGTTCGTGCAATTGTTGGAACAATGGTGGAAGTCGGCAGTAGTAAGCTGAAGCCAGAGGATATGCATCGCGTCATCAAAGAGCAACATCGCAACTCAGCGGGAACATCGGCGCCGGCGCACGGACTTTTTTTGGTAGATGTTGGTTATGATTTTTTAGATTAAAACATGGAAAAGCAAAATACTTGGGACATAGTTAAAAGACTCTTTGTGATTGGGATGAAGTTCCGGTCTTGGTTTATTTTGACTTTAATTATTTCAATTTTGTTGTCAATTGTGTCGACATATCGACCTTATTTGACGATGGAAATTGTCGATAATGATATCACGAAACTGAAAGATACAGGATTGATGATGAAGCATATCTATATCCTAATAGGATTAGTAATTGCGGAAATGTTGCTCAATTTTTTCCTAGTTTACTTTTCGAATTTTATCTCACAGAATGTGATTCGGGATATTCGTGAAAGACTTTATCATAAGCTGATTTATTTCAAAACATCTTTTTTTGATAAAACCGCTTTGGGACAGTTGGTGACACGTGCTGTTGGCGATGTGGAGACGATTGCGGTGGTCTATACGGACGGTTTTTTGATGGTTTTTGGTGACATCTTAAGAATTGCATTTGTGTTATTTATGATGTTCCAAACGAATGTGGAGCTCAGTTATATTTCGTTAGCGATTTTACCATTAATGGTGATTATAACGCGTATTTTCCAAAAGAGACTTAAAAAGGCTTTTGGTGACGAGCGTAGCTGGACTGCGATACAAAATAGTTTTGTACAAGAACGCCTGTCTGGGATGTCTATTATTCAGGTTTTTAATCGTCAAGAAGCGGAGTTTAAAAAGTTTGATGATATTAATATTCAGCTGAAAGCAGCTTTGTTGAGAACAGTTTTTATCTTCTCATTGTTCTTTCCTGTAGTTGAATTGATTTCGTCAATTTTCATTGGTTTTATCTTGTTTTATGGTGGTTTTATCGAGGCGAAAGCGGGTGTTATTATCGCCTTTATTCAGTTTATCAATATGCTGATTCGACCATTGCGCCAGATTGCGGATCGATTTAATAATATCCAAAGAGGATTGGTGGGTGCCGAGCGTGTTTTGGGCGTTATGGATGAAGATAATGCGATGCCCAATGAAGGTAAAATTGTTAAAAGTGAATTTGATGGTAAAATTGAATTTAAAGATGTTCGTTTTGCTTATGATGAAAAACAAGAAGTTCTGAAAGGCATTAGTTTTAAAGTTAATCCTGGCGAAACGGTGGCGATAGTTGGTGCCACTGGCGCTGGAAAATCTACTATAATTAGCTTAATCACAAGATTGTACGATATCAATTCTGGCGAGATTCTTTTGGATGATGTCGAAATCCGTGATTATGAATTGTATAATTTAAGAAGTCATATTGGTGTGGTTCTACAAGATGTTTTCTTGTTCCATGGTTCTATTTTTGAAAATTTAACTTTGGGTGACGAAAGCATCACGATGGAGCAAATTAAAAAAGTGGCACAAGAGATTGAAGTAGATGATTTTATTGAAAGTCTTCCAGGTGGTTACAATTATGTTGTTAGCGAAAGAGGATCGTCGATTTCACTTGGACAACGTCAACTTTTATCATTTTTAAGAGCTTATTTGTCGGATCCTAAAATTTTGATTTTGGACGAAGCGACTTCTTCCATCGATCATGAAAGTGAAAAACTAATACAACGTGCCACCGAAAAAATTACGAAAGAACGAACGTCCATTATCATTGCGCATCGATTGTCAACCATCGAAAAAGCTGATAAAATAATCGTCATGGAAAAAGGTAAAATCGTTGAAGAAGGCCGTCACGAAGACCTTCTCGCACTTAATGGTTATTATGCCTTGTTGTACAATAATCAATCTCGCGATAGCTTGTCTGAGGAGGAATAATAAAAAAAGCGATTTAGTTAGAAATCGCTTTTTTTTTGCTATTTGTTTTTCTTTTCTTTGAGTTCTTCTTTGTCTTTATCAGAAGGATTCCAAACTTTAACTTCCGCATTTTTATCAATGCCTGAAAGGATTTGTACACGAATACCGTCGCTGGCGCCTAGCTTAACATAGACTTTCTTGAAACTGCCATCGGGCTGTTTTACTTCCACAAAAGATTTGTCAACATTATTTACTTTTTCATACTGTATTAAAGATTCATCCAATAACAACGCATTTTTTTGACTGTCCAAGACGATTTCGCCATTAGCACTGAAACCTGCACGGATATATTCATTGGTTTTATTGAAAACATCGCCTTCCACAGAGAATTTTATTGTTCCCGTTTCCTCTTTACCTTTTGGTGCGATAAGTGTTAATTTGCCAGGGAAGTTTTTGTTTTGAAGCGCACCGATAACGATGTTCATGTCCATGCCTTCTTTAAGTTTTCCCGCTTGGGCTTCATCAATCGTTCCTTGGAAAATTAATGAACCCAAATCTGCGATAGAACAAATGGTTGTTCCAGGGTTGAAAGCATTGGCTTCGATAACTTGGCTACCAACTTTCACAGGAATTTCTAAAACTGTTCCCGCAGCTTTTGCCCGAATTTGTGTTGTCGCCATACCTTGCAATTCTGGCGTTGCCCCTGTTTTTACAATTTGCAATCTTTTTTGCGCGGCATTTAGGGATTGGTTGGCAATTTTCTGTTGCTGTACAGTACTCTCATATTGTTGTTGTGCGGTGATGTATTCTTGTTTAGAAATCACACCTTGCTTGTACAGTTTATCTTGCATCGCAAATTGTTTCTGTTGATTAGAAACATTTATTTGAGCATTCTTAACTTGTATTTCAGCATTGTTAATTTCCTGCATCGCACCATTAACATCGGAAACGGTTGGGATAATTCTCAATGTTGCAAGTAGTTGTCCAGCGGTAACTTTGTCGCCTTCGTCCACTTCAATACTGGTAATAATCCCAGACATATTGGGTTTTATCTCAATCTCTTCGCGAGGGACAATTTTTCCTGTTGCCATGACTTTGTCCTCAAGATTAGAAATTGTAGGTTTTCTCGTTAAGAAGATTTCCTTTTCTGCCGAGTTGGATTTTACGACATAGCTAATTCCCATAACCAAAGCGCCTAGAACAACAAGTCCGAGTAGGATGTAGAGAAATTTTTTGATGGTGAACTTCTTTTTCATTCTGAAAAGTATATAGTTAGTATTATTTTTAAATATTATTCGGTTCTTAAAGCTTCGATAGGTTTTATTTTGACGGCTCTTTGTGCGGGAATCATGCCTATTAATAAGCCTAAAACCAGCATAATTGCCAAGGCAGAAAATACATTGGAATAGTCCACCGTGGGATTATAAAACGGAAAGCTGTCATTATTGGCAGTGGCAAGATTAAGTCCCATGAGTAAAAATATCCCAAATAAAAATCCGATTAAACCCGAAGACAACGTAATCACCACACTTTCTAATAAAATCTGGTTGCGCACTTCGCTTGGTTTTGCACCTAGTGCTCTACGGATTCCGATTTCTTTGGTACGTTCTTTCACGGTAATTAAAAGGATATTTGAAATGGCAATAACGCCCGCCAAAATGGTTAATGTTCCTACTGTGATGGTCAAAAATTGCATACCAGTAAGAAAACCTGTAAGTTTTTTAAATTCTTTGCCGAGGTTAAAACTTCCAAAAGCATTGGTGTCTTCTGGAGAAGCGTGGTATTCTTTTTTAAGTTCTGTTTTTGCGAGGTCTTCCACAGTGCTGACATTGGCGTCTGGCTTACTCACGATGGCAAAAAAGTCGACAACATCACCAGCATTATATAGCTTGTTATACGTAGAAAATGGGATATAGGCAGACTGGTCACTTTCCAAAGGACCGCCAGCTTTTCCAACACGGAAAACGCCAATGACTGTAAAAAATACCCCTTTTATGTTAACGGATTTTCCGATTGGGTTTTCGTTTTTCTTGGCATCAAAAAGGTTTTTATAAACTTCTTCTCCAATGACAACAACATTTTTGCTACTCGTAACATCGGGATCGTTGATGTATCTTCCGAACAAAAGCTTCTTTTGAGATATTAAATTTCCGACAGGATAATCGCCCGTTAACATGTAAGTTGCTGATTTTCCGTTTCTCGCAATTTGCTCCGGAGGATTTCCAAAATTACCTCTTGCACTTTGCGGAGATATATAATCGATTTGCGGAATTTTAGATTTTAATAAATTATCATCTTTTAGACGAAGCTTCATTGTTCTTCCTTTTGGGAAACCATCATACGGAATGCTGGTATTTTGTGCCCAAAGAAAAATAGAGTTGGTAGCAAAACCAGAAAATAATTTGTTAAAACCATTTTCCATACCTTTTGCAGCACCAAGTAAGCTGACATACAAAAACATTCCCCAACCCACGCCAATCATGGTGAGAAACGTCCGGAGTTTATTATTACTCAATGAATAATATATCTCCTGCCATGTATCTAAACTGAATAAGATTTTCATTTTTTTGGGTTAACGTTTTATTTTTTTATTTAAATCAAACACTAAGGTTTTTATTTGATAGCAATTAAAAATCCAATTATTCTGTTCGTAATGCTTCGATAGGTTTTATCTTGGAAGCCCGATAAGCAGGGATGAATCCCGCAATAGCACCAGCAAAAATCAAACAAAAAAATGCCGTTGTAATAAGTTCCCAACCAACGGATGGGTTCAAAATAAAATAAGCTTCTAGACTGTCCCCAATCATTTTTAAAGTAAATACGCCAGCGGCTACGCCAATAAGTCCAGAGATAACGGTTATCACGATGCTTTCTTGTAAAATAAGCGCGACAATTCCTGGCGGTTTTGCACCAATAGCTTTTCGGATCCCTATTTCTTTGGTGCGCTCTTTTACAATGTAAACCATGATGTTACTAATACCGATAACGCCAGCTATTAAAGTTCCTAGTCCAATAAATCCTACGACGACAGAAATTACGAAAATAAACATGAAAGATTCCTGATTGTTTTTGGCATTGTTTCTAACAATAACGGCTTGTTGGTCTGTTGGTGAAATTTTGTGGCGGTCTTTAATTTGTTTTTCAACTTTTTCACCGTATTTAATAGCTTCATCGGGCGACATTTTGGGATCATAAGATAGCATAATCGTACTTACAGTATCAGAGCCTTTTTTCATTTGTTGCAAAGTGGAAATCGGAATAATAACATGACGCTCGTCCCAATCTCCTCCAGCGTCAGAAAATACGCCAACCACACGGAACATTGTTCCGTTAATCTGGATCATTTTTCCAATAGGATCGCCATCTTTGATAAGGTCGCGTTGCACCATTCTTCCGATAGATGTAACATTGGCTTTTCTGTCTATATCCATTTTTGTGATATAACGACCATCCATCATAACACGATTTTCCAAAAATTTTTCGTCTGGCAATACACCATGTATTTGATAGGTTCCGCTTTCGCGGCCATATTTTACCATCCAGTTGGCAGAGTAGCGTGGCGATGCATATTCTAGTTTGCCTTTTCCTGTTTTTTCGATGCTTTCAAAATCATCATTGTTAAGACTAATTGTTCTGTTGGATTGCAAACCTGCAAAAGCTTCTGAAGTTTTGCCAGTGAAAATCATAATGAGATTAGCCGCATCCCTTGTGAAGGCTTGCGTAAAAGAGTTGTTGAGGCCATTACCAATACCGAAAAGAACAATGAAAATAAATAATCCCAAGGCTACAGTAAAACCAGAAAGTATCGTTCGCAAAACATTGCTGCGAATGGAACTAAATATCTCTTGCCAGCGGTCTATATCAAACATATTGATTTTGGTTGTTAATAGTTTTAATTAAATTTCAAACATTCTTTCTGGTTGTTTTTAAGTTTGGAATAACTTTTTAAAGAACAACTTGCTGAATGTATTTGTCACTTTCGATACGACCATCTTTTAGCATCACATTTCGTTTGGTCTGTGCGGCGACATCTGGTTCGTGTGTTACCACGACAATGCTTTTTCCTTCATTATTAATATCTTGCAAAAGTTTCATAATGTCATGTGTGGTTTGGGAATCGAGTGCGCCTGTAGGTTCATCGGCCAAAATAAGTTTGGGTTCTGTAATAAGTGCGCGCGCTATGGCAACACGTTGTTTTTGTCCACCCGACATTTCGCTCGGAAGATGACTGGCCCATTGTGCCAAACCTACTTTTTCTAAGTATTCTAAAGCTTTTTGATTTCGTTCCTTTCTAGAAACCCCTTGATAATAGAGTGGAAGCGCAACATTTTCTAAAGCTGTTTTATAATTAATCAAATTAAAAGATTGAAAAATAAATCCTATAAATCGGCTTCTATATTCCGCCGCGCGACTTTCTGTCAAATGTTTTATAGGTACGCCATCCAATTCATAAATCCCGGAGTCTGCTTCATCCAAAATTCCGATAATATTCAATAAAGTTGATTTTCCAGAGCCAGAAGATCCCATAATGGAAACAAACTCGCCTTCCGAAATATTGAGGTTTATGCCTTTTAAAACATGGAGTTTGCTCTTACCTGTATCGTAAGATTTGTTGAGTTCTTCAATTTTAAGAATTAGATTTGACATATTCTCGGATTATATACTAATAGGTAAGGGAGATTGTTAAAAAGTTACAGAAAATTATTAAAAAATATTTTTTTATTTAAAAACGTAACAAATAATCATTTTTGATGTCTTATTGTTTATAAATTGTTTTTATGATACTTCGTAATATTTTAGCAGCATCGGTAATTTGTTTTAGTATATCAAGTTATGGACAAAAGATTTGGACTTTGCAAGAGTGCGTAGATTATGCCGTGAAGAATAATCTACAGGTTTTGCAAAATACGTATAGCAAAAAAATGCAGGAGTCTAATTTGACAATTGCCAAAAAAGATTATCTGCCGAATGTCAGCGGAAGTATTTCTAACACCGCGACCTTTGGACAAAGTCAGGATGTTTTTGGAAATACGCAGCGTAATGATAATTTTAATAATAGTGCTAATGTCGGCGCTAATGTTTTGATTTATAACAATGGACGTTTAGAAAAAAATATTCGAAAAGTACAATTCGATGTAGAAGCCTCACAATTTGATATCGAAACCATTCAGGATAATATTTCGCTTCAGATTGCACAACAATATCTCAGCATTTTACTGAATAAAGAAATTGTTAAAATTTCACAAAGCGCATTACAAAATGCTCAAAAGCTTCGCGACCGTGCTAAGATAACAACCGATGTTGGGACAACTGCACAAACTATTTTGGCAGAAGCAGATGCTGCGCTAGCACGGGAAAAACAAAATTTGAAAGTCGCAGAAGTCAACAGAGACCGTAGCCGATTTGCGTTGGCTCAACTATTAATGTTGGCAGATTATAAAAGTTTTGATGTGGCCGATGTGCCGATTATGTTTGATCCTTCTGCGCCAGATTTGGCTGTGGAGCAAGTTCTCGATAAAGCCTACGCTAATCAACCGCAAATAAAAGCTGCGGAAAGTCGCATCAAATCTTCCGAAGCACAGACAGAAGTTGTAAAAACTGCCTTTTGGCCAACGCTTACAGCAAATGCAGGCTTGGGTTCTTTTTACTTTAATTCATTGGCAACCAATACGGTTGGGATAAATCCTGATGGCACGCCAATTAAAGAACGTGGTTTTTTCCAACAATACAAAGATAATTTTGGACAACAAGTTGGCGTTTCTGCTAATATTCCTATTTTCAATAAAGGTATAACCAAACTGCAAGTAGAACAATCCAAAATCAATCAAGATATTGCCAAAAATAATTTGGAACAACAAAAATTGGATGTTAAACAAAATGTGCAAAAAGCCGCTTTTGATGCCGATGCCAATTACCAAACTTATCTTACCGCAGTAGAAGCAGAGAAAAGCACAAAGTTGGCTTTGGATTTTGCAGAGAAAAGTTACGATGCAGGACGAACGAGTATCTATGATCTCAATATTGCGCGTAACAATTATGCCAATGCACAAGGCAATGTAGCACAGTCAAAATTCAATTATTTATTCAGTCAAAAACTCTTAGATTTTTATTCAGGAATTCCTTTGAGTTTATAAAATTAAATAAAAAAAAGCTTGGTTTTAAACTTTCGTAATGTCTATAATTTAACTAAATTTGAGTCATGCGAAAGTTTGGAAAAGATTTATTAAAAATTTTAAAAAATACTGAATTAAAAGGGGAAGCAGCGCATTGTGTATATTCGCCCGCTTATCGTCCACGATTTAGTTATGATGAAATATTAAGCCGAGATCCAAAATTTGCGGCCGTTAATATTTTATTATATTTAAAAAATAATGAATGGCATTTTCCACTGATGGTGCGTAGCGAAAACGAACACGATCGTCACAGTGGACAGATTTCTTTACCCGGCGGAAAACGGGAAGAAGAAGATGTCGATTTTGCAGATACAGCCAAGCGGGAAACATGCGAAGAAATGGGCATCGATACGCCCTATATCCGTATTATCCGAGAGATGACGCCTATCTATATTCCGCCAAGTAATTTTTATGTCTATCCTTTTATTTCATTTACCAAAAAAGATCCCGTTTTTACACTTCAGGCGAGTGAAGCTGTTGAGTTGATCGAGTTCCCAGTAAGCTCTTTGTTGTCTTTGCCCGATCAACCAAAAATGATGGCGATGAGCACGAGTCGTGGATACGAAGTTCCGGTGATTGATTTTAATGGATACCTTATTTGGGGCGCTACATCGATGATTTTAAGTGAATTCAGCTTGTTACTTAAAAATGTTTAAATTTGCGCTTTTAAAAAATAAGACATCCTGAATTATAATTTTCAAGCATGGCCAAAAAGAATATTTTTACAGATTCCTTCGGGAATATATACGTTCTAAAGCGTTTTATAATTTTTATATTAGGCTTGGTATCCTATCGACGTTTCAATGGCTTTAACAAATTGAAAATTTCGGGTACAGAACATCTTGTTGATTTACCAAAGACCAATGTTTTATTTGTGTCTAATCACCAGACTTATTTTGCTGATGTAGCGGCGATGTATCACGCTTTTTGTGCGGTTAACAACGGTTATCTTAATACAATAAAAAATCCAGTATATCTTCTTAACCCAAAAGTTGATTTTTACTATGTTGCTGCGGAAGAAACCATGAACAAAGGAATTCTTGCCCGTATTTTTAAAATTGCAGGCGCTGTAACTGTTAAAAGAACTTGGCGTGCAGAAGGTCAAAATGTCAACCGAATGGTCGATATGAGTGAGGTGGAAAACATTATGAAAGCTTTGGATAATGGCTGGGTTATCACTTTTCCACAAGGGACAACTTCGGCTTTTGCGCAAGGTAGAAAAGGAACCGCGAAATTGGTGAAAAACCAACGTCCTATTGTGATTCCCATTAAGATAAACGGTTTCCGTAGGGCTTTTGATAAAAAAGGTTTAAAAATAAAAGTAACTGGTGTAAAACCAACGATGGAGTTTAAAGCGCCTTTGGATATCGACTATGATAACGAGTCGCCTGCAGAAATCCTCAATAAAATAATGCATGCGATAGAGCAAACACCAGAACATAATGTTCTCCATGACTATGATGAGGAGCTAAAAGCTCAAAAGAATAAATCCGAAAACGAATAGTTTTTATTATATAATCCACACTTTCTTTGTGGATTTTTTATTGAATACCTACTAATCGGTATAGTACATCTGAATTATATTTTTAAATTTACGCATGTTCTCAATACACCGATTTTTATTAATTTTTATAATATGTTGTTGTTCATCTATTTTTGGGCAGCAAAAATCGCGTGATACTTTTCTGATAAAAGGTGCCAATTGGGAGAATATGACCCAGTATGTGAGGTTTTATAAGGATTCTACACGGCAGCTAAATTTGCAGAAAATTATCGATTTAGAACAAACACAACATTTTCAAAAGCGTGGCGAATATCGGGTGTTTAATAGCCAATATACCAAAGCGAGTTATTGGTTTGTCTTACCTATTAAAAACGTGAATTCTAAAGAACTGCAAGTGGTTTGGAGTTTTTATAACAACAATTTTAAAATTACTTTTTATGATATAACACTTGCGGATCAGCCAAAATTTCTGGGCCAGGTTTCTCCTCAACAACGTGCCGAAGAACGATTGTTTCATTCAAGGGCTTTGGTTTTACCATTTTCTTTGCAAGCGGGCGAGTATAAAAAAATTCTGGCTAAAGTAGAATTGATTAATGCGAATCAAATCTATTTTCTCTCCGATGTCACAACCGTGGAAGATATGATGTTTTGGGAACTTAACTATGGTATTATCGTAGGACAATTTTTAGGATATTTTGCCTTTATGTTTTTGTTTAATATTTTCTTATTTTTTCTTTTGAAAAAGGAGATTCATCTGTGGCATGGTTTGTATGTTTTTAGTATTATTTTATTTAGTCTGAACGAGAATATTGTAGATGTGTTGTTGTTGCCCAATTGGTTTTATCATTTCTACATACAATTTCCTAAAATGTTGTGGCTGTTGATTTCTTTAATTTTAAATATTAAAGTTTTTCAAATGTTCACCGATCAGAAAACCAAATTTCCTCGTTTGTATAAGGTTTTACATTTTACTAAAAATATAGCAATCTTTTTGGCTGTTAGTTCAGCAGTATTTAGTTTGTTGTTTAATGTACAGACGCCTATCGTTAGCGAGGTTGTCATAGCATTAGATGTCATTTTGGTTATAGGGACCATTTTGTTGTTTTTCTCTATTATTTATGCAAGCATAAAAAAAGACAAAGACAGTCTATACTTCTTTGTTGCAACCATATTTATTTTAATTGCATTTATCAATTATCTTATGGACCTGCTTTTGCAGATGCAGGTGTTTTATTTCCAACCAGGCAATATTCTTGTTGGGCTTATGGTAGAAGTAAGTTTGCTAACCGCTTTTTTCCTGACTAAGATTGTTAAAAAAAGTCGTGAAAGTAGAAAGCAATTACAACTCAAAAATATTGAAAACCAAAATTTGTCTTTTCAAATGCTCAATCTTCAAGAGGAAGAACGAAAAGAGATTGCGCAAGAAATCCACGATGGTGTTGGCAGTCATTTGTCGGGTCTAAAACTTTATCTACAAAATATTTTTCAGTCCAAAAATCCAATTGACGAAAATATCAAAGCAGAAGTTCTACATGAGATGAAAATTATATACGACGATTTGCGCAGCATTAGTCATCAGTTAATGCCCGCTTATATTGAGGAAAGTAATCTATCAGAACTTTTAAAAAATAAATTTGAACAATACCGAAGACAATTTCCACACATCAAATTTAACGATGTACAAAGTCTGGGAGATGTTAACTTGCAAGAATCCGACCGATTGCATATTTATCGCATTGTTACCGCTTTGCTAGATAATGCCATAAAACATTCGGAGTGTACAGAAATTGATTTTCAGATTTATTGCGAAGACAATAACATCGAAATTCTTTTGGAAGACAACGGCATAGGCTTCGATCCAGAAGCTCAATTTTCAGGAATTGGTTTAAAATCTGTGAAATCTCGTATCCAATTTCTGAAAGCAAATATTAATATTGAAAGCAATAAAAATGGAAGTACTTTCATTATCCTAATACCAATAAACTAACGATACCATGACAACTCAATTTATAATCGCAGATGATCATCCCATCTTTGTTAAAGGGATTACAGACATAATTAATGAGCAACAACTCGGCGAGGTAATCTCATGTGCTAGCACAGGTCGAGAGCTCTTGCAAAAACTGAATTCATGCCAAGCCAATTTTATTATTCTGGATATTAATATGCCAGAACTTAATGGCTTAGAAGCTGCAGAAAAAATAAAATCTCTATATCCAGACATTCCCATTCTCGTGGTAAGTATGAACGAAGATTATAGCACAATCGAAAAATTAAGACAAATCGGTGTCAACGGATTTATTCCAAAATCTTTTGAAAACGAAGATCTGCAAAATGCTATTCGGAAAATATTAGACAAACAATCTTATTTCCCAGAAGGTTACGATGGCGAAAATTTTCGAAAGAAACAACTTAGCCAACGCGAAATAGAAATCATAAAACTGATTATCCAAGGCAACAGCAGTCGGGAAATTGCCGAGCAACTCAACCTTAGTATTTTTACCGTAGACACACATCGGAAAAATATAGGACGAAAAACAGGAGCAAAAACACCACTTCAGTTAAGTAAATTAAATCTAAATGCTGAGGCTTAGTACAAAATTTTAGTACTTTTGTTGTAAATATTTTTTGAATTGAAAACCCATTTTATTGCCATCGGCGGTAGCGCCATGCATAATTTAGCCATTGCGCTGAAAGATAAAGGCTATCAAGTAACTGGTTCGGATGATGCCATTTTTGAACCCTCACGTTCAAGATTAGAAAAAAAAGGAATTCTTCCAAAGGATTTGGGGTGGTTTCCAGAAAAGATAACTTCGGATATCGACGCTGTTATTTTGGGAATGCATGCACATGCCGACAATCCAGAATTAGCAAAAGCTAAAGAATTAGGATTAAAAATATACTCGTATCCTGAATTTTTATACGAACAAGCCAAACAAAAAACCAGAGTTGTTATCGGCGGTTCGCACGGAAAAACGACCATAACATCAATGATTTTGCATGTGCTTAATTTTCATCAAAAAAATATCGACTATATGGTTGGTGCGCAGTTGGAAGGTTTCGATTGTATGGTGAAGATTACAGAAGATAACGACTTTATGATTCTTGAAGGCGACGAGTATCTTTCTTCGACATTGGATCCGCGATCCAAATTTTTATTGTACCAACCGAATATCGCTTTGATTTCGGGAATTGCTTGGGATCATATCAACGTTTTTAAAACCTTCGATGATTATGTTGAGCAATTTAGGAAATTTGTCGCCAGCATTACGCCAGGCGGTGTTTTGGTGTACAACGAGGAAGATCCCGAAGTGGTAAAAGTGGTTGAAGGAGCAGAAAATTATTTCAGAAAAATTCCATACAAAACGCCAGAATACGAGATTCATGATGATACAGTTTATCTTAAAACCGAGATGGGCGACATTCCGTTATCTATTTTTGGGGCGCACAATTTATTAAATCTTGAAGGAGCAAGACATATTTGTCAACAATTCGGGATTTTGGAAGAAGCTTTCTATGAAGCGATTATGAGTTTTAAAGGCGCATCAAAACGTCTGGAAAAAGTAAAACGTCCAGATGGCGGTGTATTGTACAAAGATTTTGCGCATGCACCAAGCAAGGTTAAAGCAACAGTTAAGGCTTTTGCAGAGCAATTTCCTAATAAAACAAAAAATGGATTTTTGGAGTTGCATACTTATTCCAGTCTTAATCCTATTTTTTTAGAACAATATGATCATGCTATGGATGGACTAGATAACGCAGTTGTTTTTTATTCGGAAGAAGCCTTGAAGATTAAAAGAATGGATGCAATTTCTCCCGAGTTTATCAAAGAAAAATTTAAAAATGAAAAGCTGAAAATTTTCACTAATGCCGAAGATCTTCACGCCTATTGGCAAACTTTGGATAAGACCAATGGCGTATTTTTGATGATGAGTTCCGGAAATTTTGGTGGATTAGATTTAACTAAATAATCTTAAGATTGTCTCAAAAATTGTCACGGCAACGAAAAATGAAATCTTAAAAATAATTAAAAACCTTTCAAAATTTTTGGAAGGTTTTTTAGTGGCAAAGATCAGCAAATTCAGCATTAATAATGTTTTTCAAATCATCAGGTTTTAAGACAATTTGTAAACCGCGCTTTCCTGCGCTGATGATAATTTCTTCTTCCAAAGTCGCCAGTTCTTCAATATAAGTTGGGAAATTTTTCTTCATGCCAATAGGCGAGCATCCGCCACGGATGTAGCCTGTGGTTGCTAACAAATCCTTCATGGGAAGCATTTCGCAGTTTTTGTTGTTGGAAGCTTTCGCGATTTTCTTTAAATCCAATTGTGCATTTCCAGGAATGACGGCCACAAGAAAAGGATCTTTTTGACCTTTCAGGATTAAGGTTTTATAAATTTTTTCTGGGGAAATGCCTAAGGATTCTGCGACATGTTCGGCGCTGAGGTCTTGCTCGTCGACCTCATATTCTCTTAGTTCAAACGGTATTTGATTTGATTCTAAAATCCTTACAGCATTGGTTTTCTTTGACATGGCTATTTTGATTTAATTCAAATTTAAAACTTTTTAGATTTTAATTCCCATTTAATTCCCAGAAAACTTCGCAAACCTTGCATTGACGCATAACCGTAAAGTGTATCGAACGTGTAGTTTTTTGGATTGTTAGCAGGATCGTTTGTGTGTTTGTCAAACGGATCGAAAGGACGCATAATTGGATTTTTAGGTATAAAATTTAAAAGGTTTTTAATTCCTGCATATATTTCAAAATGTTTAAATTGTTTCCTAACCTGTACATTGGCAAGTGTGAAAAAATCTGAATATTCTGGACGAAAATCGTCTTCCAAAATTGGCAAACGCATCGGTCCGTAAAATTGTCCAGTAAAATCTAGAATCCAATTTTTAGGAAAATAATAACTTAGATTGTACACGCCGCTCCATTTTGGCGCATGCAATTGTTGGATTTTTTCATTTGTTTCTTTTTGATAAACATCCATATAACTTATTCCAAAATTAATTTTAAAAGGTGAGGTCCAAAGCATGTCAAGGTTAAGCGAAATGCCTTTAGAAACAGCGAAAGCATCCAAGTTTTTGAAGATGATTTTGTTGGGATCTGTGTCAAAATCTCCAATTATTTTGTTGGTGAAATAAGAATAAAATCCAGATAAATCGATATTTAAATGTGCTGTTCCTAACTTGACTTGGGTAATATAATTAACAAAACTATTGTAAGATTCTTCGGGTTTTAAAGTTTCTGAAATGATGACATCTCGCGAACCAGTTAATGCCGCGTGATCTTCTGTGAAAACATGTACAACCCGAAATCCTTTTCCAAAGCTTGCTCGCAAAACATGTTGAGGATTGGGACTGAATTTCCATGCTAGTCGTGGCGAATGTATCATTTTGTGTTCGGTATCATAATCGATACGGTAGGCTAATAGTAATGCGTTTGAAGTGGATATTTGCCATTCGTCCTGAATAAAAAAACCATAAAGAGATCGATCCAAAAGATTTCCAGTATCTGAATTTTTAAAAGTTGCTGGCGTATTGTCATCGTATTTTGAAAGTTTATAAGCGATTCCGGATTTTAAAGTATGTTTTCCTAAACTTTTTTGCCATTCCAATTGTCCAAAAAAAACTTGCTGATTTGCCATAAATGAAGTGTTTCCATAATATGAATTTTGATCGTGATAATTATATGAGAATAAGGCCGTAATTTGTTCACGAGTTGGTAAATCATACAATCCAAAAGCTTCAAAACGATTGGTGTAGATACTTTCTCCATATACTTCATCGCCACCACGATTTTTCTTTTGCCATGACATTTCGCCTCCAAAACGATCTTCATAATAGTAACGAAGACCAAGACTAGCACGTCGATTTTTTTGCCTTTCGATATTCCATTTGTTAAAAATAGATAGGCGATGTTGCAATGCTGTATCGGTAAAGTTGTCGTGGTTGACATCGATTCGGTTTCCAAAATAAAAATGATTAAGACTTACTAAGCTTGTTGTTTTTGGATTGATTTTAAAGCTGGAAGCGATATCAAGATTCAGTTCTGCTTGGGATGAAGATGAAAAATCAAGACTTAATTTTGGCGCATATTTTGGGTTTTTGGTGATAATGTTAATGCTTCCGCCCATAGCTTCGGCACCAAAACTTGCGTCGGCAGGACCTTTAATAATTTCGATTCTTTCCACAAGACTACTAGGAATTCCGCTAAGACCATAGACCGTTGATAATGCGCTGAGCATCGGCATGCCATCGATAAGCACCAGGGTGTACGGACCTTCCATACCGTTGATGTGGATGTCGCCCGTATTACAAACCGAACAGTTGAGTTGAGGTTTTATACCATTTATCATTCCAACAGCGTCAAAAATGTTGTTATTCTTGGTTTTTTTGAGAAAAGAAGCCGTGTAAATTTCTATTGGAATGATGCTGTTTGATTTTTTCTTTGGTCGATTAGGTTTAGAAATAACAACCGTTTCAATTGATTTTGAGGTGTTTTTTTTGTTGAAAAATTTGATGCTGTCTGTGGTTATTTCGGAAGTTGAAAGACTGTCTAACTCTTGTGAAAAGCCGATTTTAAATAAGAATATAATTATAAAAGTAAAAGTTTTCTTCATGATATTTTAAAAGTTAGACAAATCTAACAAAAATATTTTGATTAGAAATGATTTTATTTTTTTGAATCCGTTTAACATGTCTTTTAAAATGATTAAATTTGAAAAAAGCTAAGAAGTAAAATGAGATATCATAGTTCAGGAAACATTCCACAGAAACGACATACCGTTTTTAAATCGCCAGATGAGCATTTCTATTACGAACAATTGTTCGGGACAGAAGGTTTCCATGGCATTTCGTCGTTGTTGTATCACATCCATCGTCCGACACAGATTAAGGAAGTGAAACTTTATAAAGATGTAACACCTAAAATTGCGGTTGAAAAAAATATCCAACCCCGCATGTTCAAAGGAAAAGATGTGACGCCAGAAGATGATTTTTTGGACAGTCGTAAGATTTTAATGTTGAATAATGACCTTAAAATGGGTTTGGCTAAACCCAAAAAATCCACCGATTATTTCTATAAAAATGCACACATGGACGAATTGTTTTTTGTGCATGAAGGCAAAGGTGTTCTTAAAACTTTTGTTGGGGATTTAGAGTTTGAAGTCGGAGATTATTTGATTATTCCGCGTGGTACGATTTATCAAATGACTTTTGAAACCGAAAATAATGTGTTGTTTTTCATTGAAAGTAATTCGCCAATCTATACACCAAAACGTTATAGAAACGAGTTCGGGCAACTTTTAGAACATTCACCTTTTTGCGAACGCGACATTATTTTACCAACCCATGTTGAACCAAAAGATGAAAAAGGTGAGTTTCTAGTCAAGGTTAAAAAAGAAGATCTTATTTGGGATTTTATATATGCGACACATCCCTTCGATGTTGTAGGTTGGGATGGCTTCTTTTATCCTTTTAAATTTAATATCAAAAATTTTGAACCCATTACAGGCCGCGTGCATCAGCCGCCGCCAGTGCATCAAAATTTTGAAGCGCACAATTTTGTAGTGTGTTCTTTTGTAGCACGACTTTTTGATTATCATCCGTTGGCAATTCCTGCGCCTTACAACCACTCTAATATTGATTCTGATGAGGTTTTGTTTTATACAGAAGGCGATTTTATGAGTCGCAATCATATCGATTTGATGGATTTTACCCTTCACCCAGGAGGCATCGTACATGGACCACATCCAGGTGCTATGGAGCGTAGTATTGGTGTTAAAGAAACCCATGAATATGCGGTGATGGTTGACCCTTTTCGACCATTATTATTAACGGAAGAAGCCATGAAAGTCGAAGATCCCTCGTATTTAACAAGTTGGTTAGATTGAGCGAATGTTCGCTAAATTATATGATAAATCTCATTTTTGTGTCCCATAAAGAAGTCATAATTTTAGGGGATTCGTCTAAAAGTAAGTAAAACAGTTATGATAAATTATGTAAGTGCAGAAGAAGCTGTGTCCGTGGTGAAAAGCGGAGATCGTATATTCTCGCATGGTAGTGCATGTACACCTAATTTTTTGTTAAACGAACTAGCCAACCAAAGCCATAGATTAAAAAATGTGGAAATGGTTTCTATTACGCAACAAGGAGAAGTGGCCATTGCAAAACCTGAATATGGAGAGAGCTTCAGAATTAATTCTCTGTTTGTATCCACGCCAGTTCGTGAAGCAGTTAATTCAGAAAGAGGAGATTTTGTCCCGATTTTTCTAAGTGAAATTCCTATTCTTTTTAAAAATAATATATTGGCTTTGGATGTGGCTATTGTTACGGTGTCTCCACCGGATAAGCATGGTTACGTTACTTTAGGAACTTCCGTAGATATCGCCAGATCTGCAGTGGACACCGCAAAAATTGTTATTGCACAAGTTAATCCGAAAATGCCAAGAACTCATGGCGATGGGATGATCCATGTGAGTAAAATTGATAAATTTGTTTGGCACGAGGAAGATTTAATGACCATTGATTACGGTGCGAAAGCTGGTGCAGAAGAAGCGCTTATCGGAAAATATGTTGCAGAAATTATCGATGATGGTGCGACTTTACAAATGGGAATTGGAACTATTCCTGATGCGGTTTTGAAAGCTTTAGGTAATCACAAAGATCTCGGTGTTCATACCGAAATGTTGAGTGACGGTGTAATAGATCTTATTAAAAATGACGTTATTAATAATAAAAGCAAAGGTTTTCATAACAATGTAAGTATTACGAGTTTTTGTTTTGGAACCAAAAAATTGTATGATTTCGTAGATGACAATCCTGCAATTGCTTTTTTGGATGTTCAGCATGTTAATTTTCCGATTAACATTATGAAAAATAAAAAAGTTCATGCTATAAATTCTGCAATTGAAATTGATTTGACAGGCCAAGTTTGTGCTGATTCCATAGGAACTTATCAATATAGTGGTATCGGTGGACAAATGGACTTTATGCGTGGTGCTGCACTTAGTGAAGGCGGAAAACCTATTATGGCATTGAGCTCTCGCACAAAAAAAGGCATTCCGAGAATCGTTCCTTTTTTGAAGCCTGGCGCAGGCGTTGTGACGACAAGAGGACACATGCATTATGTGTGTACCGAATTTGGTACCGCTTATCTATATGGAAAAAATTTAAAACAACGTGCAAAAGCTTTAATCGATATTTCGCATCCTGATGACCGCGAAATGCTTGAAAAAGCAGCATTCGAAAGGTTTAAATAAATATCTTTCTATTTTTTAAAAACTAAGGCTATCCAAATTTGGATAGCCTTTATTTTATTACCAGATTTTGATTCGTTCTTCTGGTTTTTTGTAATGTTTGTCACCTTCTTTAATATCGAAAGCTTTGAAGAAAGCGTCAACATTTACCAAAGGTCCAACTGCTCGATACATTCCTGGCGAATGTGGGTCCGTTTTAACTTGATTGGTTAAGAATTTCTCAGTTGATTTGGTTCTCCACACGGTTGCCCAACTTAGGAAAAATCTTTGGTCCTGTGTGTAACCACTGATTAATCCTGGATTTCCGTGATCTTTTAGATACATTTGTAGAGCGTCGTAAGCCACTGCAACACCGCCAAGGTCACCAATGTTTTCTCCCATTGTGAAAGTACCATTGACTTTAGATCCTTTTACAGGTTCATAATTAGAGTATTGTTCGCCTAGCTTTTTGGTTGCTGCTTCAAAATTTTTGCGGTCTTCGTCTGTCCACCAATTGTTAAGATTTCCTTCACCATCGAATTTTGATCCGCTATCATCAAAACCATGTCCAATTTCGTGTCCGATAACAGCGCCAATTCCGCCAAAATTAACAGCAGGATCGGCTTTGAAATTGAAGAATGGCGGTTGTAGAATTCCAGCTGGGAAAACGATTTCGTTATTGGATGGATTGTAATAAGCGTTCACTGTTTGTGGCGTCATTCCCCATTTGGTTTTGTCAACTGGCTGACCAACTTTTTCTAGATTTTTAGAATATCTCCATGCCGAAACATTTTTTAAATTCTCATATAAAGATGTTTTGTTTGGACCTTCAATTTTAAGTTTAGAATAATCTTCCCATTTGTCAGGATAGGCTACTTTTACGGTAAATTTCGATAGTTTTTCTAAAGCTTTTTCCTTGGTCGTAGCAGACATCCATTCTAGCTCAGAGATGTGTTTTTGGTAACTTTTAATTAAATAACCAATTAATTCTTGCATTTGCATTTTAGCTTCTTCAGGGAAATATTTTTCAACATATAATTTTCCGAAAGCTTCTCCTAAAACACCATTGATCATTTGTAGTCCGCGTTTGTTAAGAGCACGTTGTTCTTCTTGACCTTGCAGATATTTGCTATAGAAAGAAAAATTTAATGCATCCATTTTTTGATTGAGAACGCCAGCATTACCAGAAAGTAATCTCACTTTCATATAATCTTTGATTAAAGGAAGATTTTTTTCATTGATAAAATTATCCAAATTTTGGTAGTAAGCTAATTCGCCAAGGATAACACGATCTGTGTTAACGCCAACATTTTTAAGAAAATTGGGAAGGTCAATATTTTTCACCATGGCAGAAAGTTCCGCAGTGGTTTTTGGATTGTAACGCTTGTTGGCATCGCGACCTTGTTCTAAAGTTAAATAAGTTTTAGCCAAAGACTTTTCGAAATCAACGATAGATTTTGCAACTTCGGGACTGTTTTTATAACCGATAATGTCTAGAAGAGCTGCGACATGTTTTTGATATTCTGCTAGAGTTTTGGTATTGGCTTCGTTTTCTTTTTGATAATAGTCTTTTCCTAAACCAAGGTCTGCCGCGCCTAGATAGATGGCATTGTTTTTAGAATCTTTAAGATCTGCACCAACGCGCCATCCGTAGAAAGGATTGTCTCCGTATTTGGTTGCCTGATTAAGATAAGACTGTAAATCTTTAAGGTTTTTGATGGCATCGATTTTCTTAAAATCAGCCAGGATAGGCTTCAGACCATCAGCATCTCTTTTCTTAAGATCCATATAGGAAGCATAAAGGTCTTGGATTTTTTGGCCTTCGGAACCTTGTGAAAACTTATCGCTCAAGATGTGGTTAAGAATGTCCAAAGAGGCTTCGTCTGTTTTTTCTCTTAGTTCGTTAAAAGATCCCCAACTTGCTTTGTCGGCTGGGATTTTGGCTGTTTTAACCCAATTTCCGTTAACATAATTGAAAAAATCGTCCTGTGGTCTTACGGATTTATCCATCATCGACAAGTTGATTCCAACTTCTTGATATTGTTTTGAATTTTTTGATATTGTTGCGGCTGTCGCATCCGTTTTTTGGGCAGTAACTTGTTGCGTGGCTAATACGCCTAATAATGTTAGTACGCCAATACTTACTTTCTTCATTTTTTGAAATTAATAAAGCTAAAGATAAGAAATTATTGTCGTTTTTGGTTTAGCATTTAATATAAAAAAACCTTACTAATTAAAGTAAGGCTTCTATATTTTACAAAAAATATTATTTTTTTTCTAAACCATCTTTGATGTGGCAATCTTTGTATTTGTCATCGATAGAAATGAAGATGTTAGGTGTTTTTTGTTTCACCCATTTTTCAACGATTTCGCCTTTCTTTTTGTTAAGCGCCATCTCTTTAATTCTCTCGTAATCCGTTTCCATATCAAGAGAGTGTGCGTCAATTACGTCGTTAACAGAAACAATAGCAATGGCTTTTCTACGGTTAAGCGTTTCTTCAAAAGGTTCTGTAATATCACCTTTGTTGAGTCCCGCAATTTGGTAAGATATTGTAGGATCAAGGTGAAGTTTTTCAATCTTGTCGCTACCATCCTGAGCTTGCATTACCCCAGCGTTGAACTTGGTGGTTTTGTCTTCAGAATATTTATAAGCAGCATCTTTGAAAGTTGTTTTACCATCTAGAATCTGTTGACGAATATTTTCTAATAATTTTTTAGCCGTTGTTACTTCTTCTTTTGTAGGTTCTGCTTTTAACAAGATGTGTCTTGCATCGAATTTGTTCCCCGTTCTTTTAACTAATTGGATTAAGTGGAAACCAAATTCGGATTCTACAGGTTCGGACATTTCGCCTTCTTGTAGGTTAAGTGCTGCGGCCTCAAAAGACTTTACCATTTGGCCTTTGTTGATGTTTTTATAAAGCCCACCATTGGCCGCTGAGCCTTCATCTTCCGAATATATTCTGGCTTGTGTCTCAAAAGATTCGCCTGCAAGAATGTCTTTTTTAATTTTATTCAGTTTGTCGATAAGCTCTTGTTTGTGCGCTTCTGTCAACTTGGGGTAAATACTAATTTTGCCAAGAATAACTTCATCTTTTACCTGAGGTAATTGGTATTTGAACTGGTTAAAAAAGTCGGTTACCTCGTTAGGCGTAACGTCTGTTTTCTCCGTAATTCTTGCGTATTTCTGTTGTCCATAATATTGGTCAGAGTCGATTTTTTCAATAGCATTTCGCATTTCGTATCCTGTACGGAACTTGTACATGCCTAACATGGTTTTCTCGTCTGGGAATTGCGATAAGATTTGGTTATACTTTTGTTGCGCCATATCTTTAATAACAGCAGCACGATTTTCGATCAACGTATCTCTTTTCGCTTCGTAGATGATAATTTTGTTGTTAACAATGCTTGTCAAAAACTCACATTTATCAGCCACTTGTGTGCCTTGTTGTTTTGCGTAGTTGGCTTGTTCTTCAATGTCGGATTCTAATACGATCTCGTCACCGATAACCGCTGCAATGCCGTCTAAGTATTGGCCTGGCTTTATCTGAGCCTGTATGTTCGAATTTATAAGAACTAAAGCTAGCAGGATAAAAACCGATTTTAATTTATTTAACATTATGTTTTTTTGTAAAATTTGTTTGCAAAAATAGGATTATAAATGGATTGTTGTCAATCTTTTATTATAATTATTTCTTAAAAGTCTTGGCAAGGTCTTCTACAAAACCCGGTTGTATTTCAACTTTTATTTTCTTTTTTTGATTGGCGATACTTTCTTTCAAGAATTGTTCTGTCATCGCATCTTTCACATTGGCTTGTGCTTCTTCGAAAGTCATGTTTTCTTCTGGTAGCAATTCGTCAACAGCTACGATAACATCGCGGTCTTTCACTTTTGTTTGATGAACGCCTTTTTCGTAAGGAACTTTGAACTCGGTGAAAACTTCAGCGCTTGCAGGGACTTTTCCTTCTTCAAAACTTACCAAAATTTGATTTTTAGCATTCAGCTTCTTATCGTATTTAGCTTTTAGACTTTCCCAGTTTTTAAGATTGGCCATTTCTTTTTTAACCTCAGAAACCAATTTAGGGTCAGAGATAATGGCAACGCGACTACTGGCACGTTTTTCCCATTTGTATTTGTCTTTATGATTTTCAAAATAAGATTTTTGTCCTTTTTCATCTTTGTTGATCTCGCCTTTAAGATAATCATCAAAAATGTATTGTGAGTAAAGGTTTTGACGTAAATCGTTTAGCTCTGTTTTAATTTCGGGACGGTTTTCAAAGTCATCAACGAAAGCTTGGTAAACAAAATCTTTGATTTGATAATCGATAAGATTTGACCATTCTGTTGCGGGAATTGCATCAAGACTTTTGTAGTTTTTATCGATGAAATCTTTCAGGTCAGAATATTTTTCAACTTTAGATTTGTATTGATAAAGTGGCGCGTTTGTATTTTTAAAATTCTTAAAATCAGCATAACTTTTTTTAATAGTTGCCAACTCTGGAAAGCTTTTGTAATCTGGCGCTATCATAATATTTTTAAGAAGATTGTCGCTTACATTCCCTGCGTAAGTACTTCTTTTGAGTTCGTCTTTGAAGAATTCTTTATTTTCATTAGTAAGCTTGTAAGGCTCAATATGATAAATGTTAAAAATGAAGAATTTTTTATCAATCTTGATCGGCTCTGTTGTGTAATATCCAGCAGTTTTTCCTTTAAGCTGAGCATAGACTTCATCGGGCAGAACTGGAGAGCCTAGCACCAAACCACCGTTTTTTCTTTCGTGATCTGTAGAACCAAATTCTTTAATAACTTCCTCGAATTTTTTTCCTGATTTCAGCGCAGCATAAATTTTTGCTTTCGTTTCATCCGCATTAAAATCGTTAGGGTAGGACAATGTCCCAAAAGTCACATAACCAAGGCTAGGTCTTTTCTCGATAAGTTTAGCAAAAACAAAGCTACCATTGGCGTTGAAAAGTTTGGTATAACTTCCAACAGGTGTTTTTTCTATTTCTGCGAAAAGCTCATTGTCCAAGACGCCAGCTTTTATATAAGTTGGAGGCATTGGATTTTTAACATATTTTTCCAATGCGTTGTCCATGGTTGTTGTCCCAGCTTTTACATCTTTATAGATTTGGTCGTAATTGTTGGTGTCTTCCGCTTGTTTTATTACATTGAAAACCTGGATTTTGTATTCGGTTTGGCTGGCTCTCAAATACTCTGAAATCACAGGATCCAAGATTGTTGCAGGAATCAAATGCGCGTCTTTCAGATCCTTTGTTCTCATATTAACCGCGTTGCGGAAAGAACTCAAAGTATCAGCTTTTTTCTCTTTTGCTAACTGTTGAAGTAACATAAATTCTACCGTAGAATTTATGGTTGCATCGATGCCTGTTTGTTCGAGACCGTATTTATATTTTTCTTTAAAATCCTTTAGCGTGATATTTTGGTCGCCTACAATAATGCTTTGACCAAATGCAACCTGAGTTGCCAATGCCGCTAATACAAAAAAAGTCTTCTTCATTATATAATATTATTGATGTTTGATGTCAAACATTTTTTACATACTAAGTTCGAAAGTTGTTAACTCGCGGAACTGATTGATTCTTGATTTTAATTCATCTTTAGTAACGTTTTCTAAACGTACAGTCCCGAATTTTTCTACCGTGAAAGATGCCATCGCACTTCCTACGATAAGGGCGTTTTTAAGATTCTCGAAACTGAAATCTCCAGTTTTGGTGATGTAAGCTGCAAGTCCTCCAGCAAAGGTGTCACCAGCGCCTGTTGGATCAAAAACTTCTTCTAATGGTAACGCAGGAATTGCAAATATTTTCCCGTCATGGAATAATAATGCACCATGTTCCCCTTTTTTGATAATCACGAATTTTGGCCCTAAAGCATGGATTTTTTGAGCGGCTTTTACTAAAGAATATTCTCCGGACAATTGTCTTGCCTCTTCATCATTTATCGTAATAACGTCAGTTTTTGCAATTACTTCCATTAACAAATCCCAAGTAAGATCCATCCAGAAATTCATGGTGTCAAGAATGACCATTTTTGGTCTTTGGCTCATTCTTTCCAAAACGGCTAACTGTACTGCAGGGTGAAGGTTTCCTAACATCAAAACATCAGCATCTGCGAAGCTTGCAGGGATTTTTGGGTCAAAATTTTCTAATACATTAAGTTCTGTTACCAGCGTGTCACGCGAATTAAGATCGTTGTGGTATTTTCCACTCCAAAAGAAAGTTTTCCCATCTTGGATAACTTCTACACCATCGATGTTGATGTTTTTTGAAGTTAGCATATCCAAATATCCTTGTGGAAAGTCTCCTCCGATAACCGAAACTAAACCAACTTCTGCCTCCAAAGCCGACGCTGCAAGTCCGATATAAGTTGCTGCACCGCCTAAGATTTTGTCAGTTTTTCCGAATGGGGTTTCGATAGCGTCAAATGCTACAGTTCCTACTGCTAGTAATTTCATATCTATAAGTCTTTATTTAAATTTAATATTATTTTTTCCACTGAAAAGTATCTATCAAGTGGAGAATGTCTTTTTTTATGTAGTCCACCGCCGGTGCTAAAGAATCGGGTTTTGGACGGGTGTTAAAATATAAATTTCCAGTTAAAAAATGTCTGGTGCTATCCGTCACATAAAACTGAATGTTGGATGCCGACTGGCCTTGCAATTCGTAAAAATTACCATAAACTTTTTTCTCTGGATAAGAAAAGCTTTTCGTGTCGATAGAAGTGGCTTTTATCGTATGCTCATACACCATTCTTTCTGCCTCTTTCAGATGGCTTTGGAAATCGCCCGTTATGGGAAGATAGGTGATGAAGACTTTGGCTTTCATATTTTTGTAATTGATATTATACCAACACGATTCTTTTGCATTTTGTATCACCGCAAAGTCTGAATAGTCAAACTGAAAAGGACAATCTGTACTAAAAGTCTGATAACGTGGTTTTGGATATTCTAATCGCAAATCCCCGCTAGGCTTGGGCACATAATCTTTCTCGCAAGAAAACAAAAGTGCCAAAACAGAAAGTCCTAATAGCTTTTTTAACATCTGGCAAAAATAGTGATAAGATTTTAGATACTGAACATTATAAAATATAAAAAAATCTTAATTCTTAGTCTTTTAAGCGGATATTCTTCGTTTTTGAGATCGTATTAAAGTACTTTTGAAACTAAGTCTTTGATAATTCGAGTATTAAAAGCAATAAAAAAATATAATTTGTATTGTAGAATTAATAAAAATGATTAATTTTGCAATCTGTTAATCAACCTCTGACGAAAGGCGTGAAAGTTGTTTGACTTTGAATTATTTTTTTATTTAAATAATGGATTTAATTAAGTACGTACAAGACAAGTACATTGACAAAAAAGAGTTCCCAAGTTTCAAAGCAGGTGATACAATCACTGTTTATTACGAAATTAAGGAAGGTCAAAAAACAAGAACTCAGTTCTTTAAAGGTGTGGTGATCCAGCTAAGAGGAACTGGTGCTACTAAGACATTTACCATCAGAAAAATGAGTGGAGATGTTGGTGTGGAAAGAGTTTTTCCTATCAACATGCCTGCACTTCAAAAAATTGAAGTTAACAGAGAAGGTAAAGTTAAAAGAGCTAGAATCTATTACTTCCGTAATCTTAGAGGTAAGAAAGCAAGAATTAAAGATAAGTCTTTCGGAGGAAAATAATCCAAGATATTTATCTAACAATAAAAGCCATATCGCAAGATGTGGCTTTTTTGTTATCTTATCGTTTTCTGTGAGACAATTTAATTTTAATGCAGTTCAAGAATATTTAAAAATAAAAAAAACTGCCCGAAAGCAGTTTTTAGTTTTATATCATTTCCAATATTTACATTGGTCCTTGTTGATCGTCGCCACCAGTAGCATTGGCATTGATGTCTTTTTTTCGTTTAGGCTGTTCTACTTTTTCACCTTGACGGAAGCGGTAACTCAACGATACGCTAAATTGTCTTGGTTGAAATTGCATGAAAGATCGACGCGTGTAGTCCGAATTGTAGCTAAATACTTCTCGACCTCTTGTATTGAAGATATCCTGGATGTTGAAGGTAATGGTTCCGTTTCCTTTCCAGATTGTTTTTGAAGCACCTAGGTTAAGCGCGTACATGTCTGCAGTTTTTTGGTTGGCAGATTTTTGTCCACCTCGGAAGAAACCTTGAAGTTGTATGCTAAAGGTTTTGTCTAATTTAAAGGTAGAATTTAATCTAGCTCTTGTTGAGAATCCGTCACCTGTGAAGTCCATAGTTCTCGTTACGTCGTTACCATTGATGTCTTTTGCTACATAGCTTGCAATACCAGTAGTTTTGTAACCAAACAAGTCTAAGCTACCCATCAATTTTAACCAACTGAAAGGGTCGTAAGTGAAGTTAAGGTCCAAACCATATCTATCATCATCACCTAAGTTAATTGGTTTTGTGTAGAAAACATTCGATGTTTCATCATTTCTATAAACCAACATTTTTGTATCATCTGTCGCATGACGGTAGTACAATGTAGGGTTGATGGTTATTTTTCCTTTTTGCAAACTATATCCAAATTCGAAAGAGTTAACATAAGATGGATTAAGATCAATATTACCTTCGAAGATGTTTTGGTTGTCAGAATAATTAGGATAAGGAACCATGAAGAATGATCTTGGTCTGTCAATTCTTTTTGAGTAGTTAACTAAAAACTGACTTCCTTTTGCTAAATCATAACTTAAGAAAACACTTGGGAAAATATTGTTATAGCTTTTGGAATTATGTGGAAGGCTTTGATTCAGATTTCTATAGTCGATATCAATTTTTGAATGTTCGTTTCTTAAACCTAATTGATAAGCGAATTTTTCACCAATTTTACTTTTGAATTGCGCATATATCGCGTTGAAGGTTTCTTTATAACTCGTAACGTTGTTGTAATTCGCAATCGCGGGATTGTTAGATGTACTGTTTACGATATTTTGGTAGTCATTGTTGTTGGCATCTAGACGATATCCGGCTTCGATTTTGGAGTATTCTCCAATAGGAAGTTCGTAATCTGCTTTTGCGATAATCGTTTTATTAACACTTCTTCTCCAGGTGTTATCTTCTAGTACAAAAGCATTATTATTAAACTCTGTAATATCATTTTTGTTGACAGAACGATTGCGTTGTGCGCTGAATGATAAGGAAATGTTTTGTCCTTTGTCATCAAATTTATGATCCACACCAACATCTCCTTGGAAAGCTAAATTCACCATGCGTCCAATTTGGTCACGATTTCTGAAATTATTGATAGCTTGGAAATTCTGATAATCATAAGTCAAACGACCATTGCTGTCATTTTCAAAACTTCTTACAGTTCCAGAAATGTTAAAAGATGTTTTGTCGCTAATGTCATACACTAGACCAGTTGTCGCATTATAGTTTTGCCCTTTGCTGTTATTTTTTGTTCTTTGGATAATAGCTATTGGATCGCCTATGGTTGCTACATTATTATAATAGGTGTCGTTCTCGTTGGTATTTTTGTTTTCCATATAACCACCGCCACCATTGATGAAGAAGGTTAATTTGTCTTTTCTCCAGCTGAGGTTGGTGTTAAGATTGGTTCTTGGGTAATATCCTAAACTACCTGTGACAGAACCATTGAAACCTACTTTTTTAGTTTTCTTTAAAATAATATTAAGAATACCCGATGTTCCGGAAGCTTCAAATTTTGAAGACGGATTGGTAATAACTTCGATTTTTTCAATTTGGTCTGCTGGGATAGATTGCAGCGCATTGGCACCGTCATCAATTCCTAAAAGTGATGAAGGTTTTCCATTAATCAAAAACTTAACATTAGAACTTCCTCGCATAGAAACCGTACCGTCTGTATCCACAGAAACCGAAGGCACATTGGATAACACATCCTGCAAGTTTCCACCCTTACTCACGATATCTTGCGAAGGGTCATAGGTTTTTTTGTCCAATTCTACACGATAAGGTTTTGCAGCAGCAGCAGTAATTACAACACCTTGGATTTGGGTTGTTTTATCCAGATTGGCAACTTCATTACCTTGAATAACAAATGCAGGAATTGTCCCTGGTTTTGTAACTTGAATCGTTTGCGTTTTTGGTTTAAAATCGATAGCTTCTATTGTCACATCGTAATTGCCTGCTGCCAATTCGATTTTGAAATTACCGTCTACATTCGCCAAAACAGCATCACTAAGCTGCGGATTGTTTTTATTTTTAAAAGTAATCGACGCGTAACCAATGCCGTTGTTGGCACCGTCTTGTACACGACCTGTTACGGCCATTTTTTGTTGTGTCGCAGCTGGTCGCTCTTGCGCAAAAGCCATAGAGGCTGCTCCCAGTACAAATACAAGTCCGAATGTCCTTCTCTGAATAATGTTTCTGATTTCTGTTTTTATCATAATTTTTTGTTTACCGAAGCTTTTATCAAGGTTCGAAAAGTATTATTTTATCTGTTTTGCATTAAGCCAATCTTGATAAGCTTTGGCATTTTTGGCATGTTCCACATCATTATCAGTGAATTTATGATAACCCAATCTTGCTGGATCAGCACACATATAGATGTAGTTATTATGGTCAGCGTCTAGCACCGCATCGATGGAGTTTTTATCAACAACGCAGATAGGTCCTGGTGGTATGCCTGCGTTGGCATAGGTGTTATATGGCGATGGCGTTTTTAGGTCTTTGTAATAGACGCGTTTTATTTGCTTTGTGAAATTACTTGTTTTGTTGATAGCATAGATTACTGTTGGGTCGCTTTGCAGTTTCATGCCTTTTTTGTAACGGTTAAGATAAAGCCCAGCAATGGTTTTTTGTTCGTCTTTTTTACCGCCAGATTCTTTGTAAACGATAGAGGCTAAAGCGTAAATTTGATCTCTTGATAAGCCAGATTGTTTTTCTTTGGCAATACGATTGTTATTCCAAAATTCTTGATAATCTTTATTAAATTTTTCAAAAAACTCTTTTGGCGTTACGGTCCAAAAAAATTGGTACGTGTCATTAAAAAAATATTTTTTGAGATCCTCGGCATTTTTATAAGCTTTTTCTTGAGCGATAGCATCAAAATCTTTTACAAATCTTGCGGAGTCGAGTTCTGTTTTTCTGGTAACACGTCCTATCATTTGATAAACATCATCAAAATCTTTAATTCTGAAATTATCTGGCGTTTGGTTTCCAGCTTTTATCATATTAACAAGATTGCTGTTGTTGGTGCCCGATTTTATTTCGTAGCGACCCGCTTTGATATTTTCTGCAAGATTTTTGTCTTTTGCAACACTTTCAAAATTATCAACATTTGATAAATAAGGTCGAAGAGAGTCCATTACTTTTTTGAAATCAGCATTCTGTGGAATGAGTACAAATCCTTCTTTGCTAACATTGCTTCCATAGTATTTGGAATAAAAACGATATCCAAAATAACCACCAATAGCAATAACCGCAATAATGACAATCGAGATTAGTTTTTTCATATTAGATTTCTATATTTCCTATAAATACTTGTTTGGCAGATCCTTCTAACCAAATGTTTTTAAATTTTCCTTCTGTTTCTTCTGCATATACTTTGAGTTGACCACCCAAAACTTTAACAGGCACAGATTTTAGATGTTTTTTATTTATAAAAGTTAAAGCTGCTGCTGTAACCCCTGTTCCACAACTGTAGGTTTCGTCTTCCACACCGCGCTCATAGGTTCTTACAAATAATTCATTATTAGGCAATTCTGTTACAAAATTAACATTGATGCCTTTCTCTTTATATGTATCTGAATTTCGGATTTTGTTACCAATATGATAAACATCATAGTTTTCGACATCATCAACATACTTCACATAATGCGGAGAACCTGTGTTTAGTTCAAAATCGTTATCAATCATTTTTAAAGAATCGACATCAATCATTTTTAGTTTTACAATGCCACTTTTTATTTCCGCTTCATGCAGACCATCAATGGCAGTAAAGCTTGTTTTATCTTCGAAAATATCCAAAAAATGAGCAAAAGCAACAATGCATCTGCCGCCATTACCACACATGCTGCTCTCGTTACCATCAGCATTATAATACAACATTTTGAAATCGTAATGCGCATCATTTTCTAATAAAATAAGACCATCGCCGCCAATGCCAAAACGCCTGTCACAAAGCTTTTGGATGAGTTCTGTATTGTCTTTTGGGAAGTCCGTATTACGATTGTCGATCATTACAAAATCGTTACCAGTACCTTGGTATTTATAAAATTTCATCGTGTTGATTTCTATTGTTAATTAAGTTAAATAAAAGCCTACAAAATTACGGTTTTTATAATTTAAGTTGTCATATATTTTAAATTGTATTCAGCTGAAATTCGTTTGATTGTCCATTTTTAAACATAATCTCGGTTTTAAATCCGAAAAGGTTTTTAAATATTATAGATAAAAAATATTTAAAAAAATTGAATAGAAAATTACTTTTATCTATCGGAGTCTTCTATTTGTCAGCGGAAGATATTTCGTATCTTTGCTTGTCTCAAATGAAAAAAGAAACCTTAATAGAATTAGTCCAAAATGCTAAGGATAAAGACCAAAAAGCACAGACACAACTGATTAATCTCTTTTGGGTTGATGTGTTCTCATTTGTGATGAAAAAAGTGAAAGACGAAAATGATGCCGACGAAATCACTGTGCATGTCTTTTCAAAAGTCTTGTCAAAGTTGGATATGTATGATCCCAATTTTCAATTTAAAACCTGGATTTTGACCATTGCACAAAATACAGTAATTGATTTTTGGAGGAAAAAAAGCCGCGAAAGCGAAGATGCCAACGACTCGCTAGACGAAGTTAAAAATCATTTTGCAAAATCGCCTGAAGAATTGTTAATCTCAGAAGAAGAACAAAGAAAAATCGTTCAGATTATCGAGACGATGGATGCGAAATACCAAGACATCATAAAACTTCGCTTTTTTGAAGAAAAAAGTATTAAAGAAATTGCAGAGGACTTGAAACTTTCTGTCGCCAATACCAAAGTAAGGATAATGCGCGCCAAAAAAGTTTTATCCGAAATGCTGAAAGATAACGGAACCGATTTTTAAAATCAGTTGTAATAGTTTAAAAATAATGGAAAATACAATCACGCAAAAACCAAAATGGATTCGTGTAAAATTACCAACAGGTAAGAACTACCGTGAGTTGCGAAATTTGGTGGATAAGTATAAGCTAAATACCATTTGTCAAAGTGGAAGTTGTCCCAATATGGGCGAATGTTGGGGAGAAGGTACCGCAACTTTTATGATTTTAGGAAATATTTGTACGCGTTCTTGTGGATTTTGTGGTGTTAAAACAGGCAAACCATTGGATGTTAACTGGGATGAGCCAGAAAAAGTGGCGCGTTCTATCAAATTAATGAAAATTAAACATGCGGTTTTGACATCTGTTGATCGCGACGATCTTAAAGATATGGGGTCTATCTTATGGGCAGAAACCGTGAATGCCGTAAGGAGAATTTCTCCAGGAACCACGATGGAAACTTTGATCCCCGATTTCCAAGGTATTACAAAACACCTCGATAGATTGATAGAAGTGGCACCAGAAGTGATTTCTCATAATATGGAAACGGTAAAACGTCTGACGCGCGAAGTCCGCATCCAGGCGAAATATGAGAGAAGTTTGGATGTTCTAAGATATCTTAAAGAAGCCGGTCAACATCGTACCAAAACGGGCGTTATGCTAGGATTGGGCGAAACAAAAGAGGAGGTTTTCCAAACCATCGAAGATATTAGAAATGCGAATGTCGATGTTATCACACTTGGTCAATATCTTCAACCCACCAAAAAACATTTGCCTGTACAACGTTTTATCACGCCGGAAGAATTTGACGAATATGGCGCGTTTGCAAGAGATTTAGGATTCCGTCATGTGGAAAGTTCGCCTTTGGTGCGCAGTTCTTATCATGCCGAAAAACATATTCATTAAAATATAAAACCTGCTAGTTGGTAGGTTTTTTTATTGCGATAAAGCCACAATACATTCTTCTCTAATGTTCCAAATTTCCTCTACAGAATAGGAAATTTCAGAATGTTCATTGAGCCAATCTTGAAAAAAGTTTTGATGGTATTTAATTTTAAAATCGGTGATTTGCTCGGGTTGGATTTCAATTTCTTTTAAAAGATAAGGCATGAAATTTTCGCGGCGCCAGGTTCGGCTTGTAAAGTCTAAGATTTGATGATTCCATTTTAGATAATTGTGCGCTTCGGGAATCTCGGCCAAATTATAATGTTCCAGAACCGATTTTATTTTGGGGGCATTATCGCCATTCATTCGAAAAATGCCGAGCATGAACTGAAAGTTTGATTGTTCATTTTCGTCGATAAGCCGTTTTAGTAAAGCGTGTTTAGAACTGCAGGTTCCACAAGATTCTTGCAAAACAATCAAAGGATTATGTTTGTCAGAATTTCTTTTGTAATCCAAATTTTGAACAAAAATAGCTGCTTCCCAAAAGTTTGTTTTTTCTAAATTTAAAAAAGCTTGAGAAATTGTTCTGTCGGATTGGATTTCAAAATTCATGTTGAAAAAGTTTCTGCTAAATTAAAAGATTACAAAGAATTATAAAATATTTAAGAGGCCTAAAATTGCTTTTCTGTTCCGTATGCTTTAACTTTGCACAAACCTAATCTAATGAGTAAAAAAGAAACGAAGTACATCTTTGTAACAGGTGGTGTTACTTCTTCACTGGGTAAAGGCATCGTCTCGGCTTCTCTGGGACTGCTGTTAAAATCTCGCGGTTTTAACGTCACTATCCAAAAACTAGATCCTTACATTAACATAGACCCTGGCACGCTAAACCCTTACGAACATGGCGAATGTTATGTGACCGAAGATGGTGCAGAAACAGATCTTGACCTTGGACATTACGAACGTTTCCTTGACAGCCAAACAAGTCAAAACAATTCTGTAACAACAGGTAGGATTTACCAGACGGTTATCGAAAAAGAACGCCGTGGAGAGTTTCTAGGAAAAACAGTTCAGGTTATTCCACACATCACCAATGAGATCAAACGTCGTGTAAAAATACTATCCAAGAAAAATTACGATATTATTATCACCGAAATTGGAGGAACAGTAGGTGATATCGAATCTTTACCCTACATCGAAAGTGTAAGACAATTGCAGTGGGAATTAGGTAAAAATAATTCTATGGTCATCCATTTGACATTGTTGCCTTATTTGGCGGCAAGTGGCGAGCTAAAGACCAAACCTTCTCAACATTCTGTACGCCAGTTGATGGAAAGCGGAATACAGGCCGACGTTTTGGTTTGTAGAACAGAACACAAAATCCCGAAAGATCTACGTGCAAAATTAGCACAGTTTTGTAACGTGGCATTAGAGAATGTTATCGAATGTAAAGACATGGAAACCATCTATGAAGTGCCTGTAGATCTACAAAAGCAGAATTTCGATGAGGTTGTTTTAAAAGAATTAAACCTTCCGATTAACAAAGAAGCTGATCTTAAAGATTGGAAAAACTTCCTTAAAAAATATAAAAATCCAAAACGCAAAGTGAACATTGCTTTGGTTGGAAAATATGTCTCTTTGCAAGATTCTTACAAATCGATTGCTGAAGCTTTCATCCACGCAGGCGCAGATCTGGAAACAGATGTTAATGTGAAATGGGTGTACAGTGGCGATTTGGAAGAAGCTAACTTGCAGGAAACTTTTAAAGATGTCGATGGTATGTTGATCGCTCCAGGTTTTGGTGATCGCGGTATCGAAGGCAAAATTTTGGCTGCAGAATATGCAAGAGTTAACAAAATCCCGACTTTGGGGATTTGTCTAGGTATGCAAATTATGACTGTTGAATTTGCTAGAAATGTGCTTGGACTTAACAAAGCTAATAGTACCGAGTTTGATACGGCAACGCCCGATCCTGTTATTTCTATTATGGAAGAACAGAAAAATATTGTTGACAAAGGAGGAACTATGCGTCTTGGAGCCTGGAAATGTGCTTTGAAACCAAATTCTAAATTAGCGGAAATATACGGTGCTAAAACAATTTCGGAGCGTCACAGACACCGTTATGAATTCAATTCAGATTACAAAAAAGAATTTGAAGATAAAGACATGATGATTTCTGGACAAAACCCCGAAACAGGACTGGCGGAAACGATTGAGTTAAAAGATCATCCTTTTTATGTCGGTGTACAATATCACCCAGAATACAAAAGTACCGTTGCCACACCACATCCATTGTTCAAAGCTTTGATAAGTGCCGCAACGAAATCTAAAAAATAATTTTTAGAAATAAATAATGTAATGACCCGAAGCAAAACTTTGGGTCATTCGTCTTATTATAAGGATGATAAAGATTAGAGATTATTACCGAGTATTGTAAAAAATAAATCTTATTTTTGTCGTTCGAAAAATATGAAATAGTATAGTCGTTTTAAATTTAATTAAAGTTCAGAAAATCAAGAACTAAAATTATTTAAAAACCAAATTCTAAAATTCTTTTTAATGCAACAGAACAACGGACTGGATAAAAATCAGTTAATCAGCTTTGGGGTGCTGTCTTTACTTTTGTTAGGCTTTATGCTCTATTTTCAAAATAGACAAGTTGACCAAGAGCAAACACAGATTACGCAACAAACCAAAAAGACAGAGCAATCTGCAACTGCCAATATTAGCGCAGCCAATGTTAACAATGTAGCAGCCAATGCTATCCAAAAAGTAAATCTTAAAAATGACGAGCTTAGCTTGGAGTTTTCTAGCCTTGGCGGACAAGTTTCTACCGTACAACTTAACAAGTTCAACGCCTTTGATGGTAAAAACAAAAATAAACCTCTTTATCTTTTTAATAACAAAAACTCCGATTACGGTTTTGAGTTTAAAGATAAATCTGGAAAACTGATTAACACCAAAGACTTGGTTTTTGCACCAAGTGTTAACGGCAATACCTTGACATTGACTAGTCAAATTAACGCGGCAACTATTCAGTTTATCTATACTTTGAATCCTAAATATACTTTGGATTTTAAAGTAAGAACCAAAGGATTGTCAACAATTACAGCAGATACTAAAGCGACTTTCAAATGGAATTATAACGTTCGTGAGTTAGAAAAAGGTCGTGCACAAGAACAAACGCATACCGAGTTTGTATACGCTTTTAATAATTATAAAGATTATGATTATGATGCGCGTACAGATATGGACGAAACCAAAGAAACGCTTAACTGGATTGGGGTAAAACAACAATTCTTCGTTGCAGTTTTGGAAGCGCAACATGGTTTTACGCAATCTAAAGGTTTTCAGGATAATGTTGAAGAAGGCGAATATCTTAAGAAGTTTAATTACGATGGACAAGTAGCTTTAACAGGCGGAGAGTTCAATCAGGATTTTTCTTGGTACTTCATGCCTTTGGATTTACAATTGTTAAAATCGTTTGATAATAAAAATTTTGATGAGATTTTGCCATTAGGTTGGTCTTTCATAGGATCGCTTAACAGACATGTTTTCATGCCAATGTACGATGTAATTTCTTCTTGGGGCATTGCTGCAGGTTGGGTAATTTTCTTAATGACGATTATCGTAAAATTAATTTTGTCGCCGATTATGTACAAACAGCATAAGTTGAGTGCGATGATGAAGGTGATTCGTCCAGAGATCGATGAGGTGAACAAAAAGTTCAAAGATGCTGACCCGATGAAGAAACAGCAAGAGACCATGGCGGTCTATAGAAAAGCAGGCGTTAACCAATTGGCAGGATGTTTACCGGCTTTGGTGCAAGTTCCGTTATTCTACGCATTATTCCGTTTCTTCCCGAATATGTTGGATCTTAGAGGAAAAAGTTTCTGGTTCGCAGAAGATTTAACTGCTTATGATGATTTAATTAAATTACCATTTAATATCCCATTCTTAGGAGAGCATTTGAGTATTTTTGCAATTGCGTGTACCGCTGTTATTTTGATCTATACGATGATGACTGCAGGTAACATGCAACAACCACAACAAGAAGGTATGCCGAATATGAAGGTGTTGATGTACATTTTCCCAATTACATTCTTATTCTTCTTAAATACGTCTGCATCTGGTCTTTCTTGGTATTATTTTGTATCCAATGCGATTAACATTATCATTATTTTGGTGATTAAATATTTTATCTTGGACGAAAAGAAAATTCATGCTCAAATCCAAGAGAATAAGAAAAAGGCACCAAAACCTGAAGGACGTTTCCAAAAACGAATGAGAGAGATGATGGAGCAAGCTCAGGAGCAACAAAAGAAACAAGAGCATATGCGCAAAAAGAAATAGTTTTAAACTTATCCAAACTCAAAAAAGCGAAATCCTAGGATTTCGCTTTTTTTGTTAGCTCAAATAAAAAACCTGCGAATTTATCGCAGGTTTTGGTTTCCATCATTTGTGTTAATAAAACCAGTTACCATGAAATTTGTGTTTTCGAACAAAGAAGAGTATTATCTATCTTTCTCTTTGTTGATACAAATATAGGCTGCTTTATGAGCTTTAGCTGCATGGAACATGTCGATAAAAGTCGAAGCTTTGTAGATATATATCTACAAGATAAAAAATAGCTTATTGGTTGTCCTTAATCAAGTCGATAAGTTCTACAAGGTTGTCGATTTTAAGCTTATCAAAAATTCTTTTTTTAATAGTGCTAACCGTGTTTTGTTTAATGTTCAATTCGTTGGCGATTTCCAGATTTCCTAGACCTTTGGCGTATAGTTTCGCAATTTCTAGTTCGCGGTCTGTAAGGCGCTGCAGAGGATTGGCAGCATTGGGATTTCGTAAAGAGTCTAGTAATAATGCCTGTGTCATGGGCGAAAGATATTCGCCGTCTTGATGGATTTTTAAAATAGCGTCAGCAATAACATCTTCATCATTTAGTTTGCTCAAAAAACCGTTGGCGCCAGCGTTGATGAATTTCAGGGCTTGCGATTTTTCATCAATTCCCGAGAAAATCAAAATCTTGATTTCAGGTTTTAAATCTTTTATTTTCGGTAAAATACTCAGGCTGTTTCCATCTGGGAAATGGGCGTCGATAATGGCAATGTCTACTTTCTGCTCTTCTATCTTTTCTAAAATCTGTGCGAGATTAGAGGCATGGACAACTTCCGAATTGAGTTCCAAATCTTCGATTAAAAATTCGATGCCTTGTCTTATCAAGCTGTGGTCATCGGCAAGCAAAAACTTGGTAGAACTCATTTTTTTAAGTTTAGATTAAGAGAAAATTTTACACTGGTTCCTTTGCTTGGTTGGCTGTCAACAGAAATTGCTCCGTTAAATAATTCTACCAATTCTTTGCAAAGGCTTAGGCCTAATCCTGCGCCAAGATTTTCAACTTTGTTGGATAAAACACCTTGATAATATGGTTCGAAAATATTTTTTAAATCCGAAGCAGAAATTCCCGCACCTGTATCTTTAACTTCTGTTTCTAATAGGATTTGATTATTATCTGTGGCGCTTGCTTTTGTAATTAAAGAGATTTTACCATGTTCTGTAAACTTATTAGCGTTGCCCAGAATATTCATAAATAGTTGGTTAATCTTTGTATTATCCGAGTAAACTTCAATGTTTGGGTCGATATTTTCGATGATAACAAATTGGTTGTGGCGCGTTTCTATATAAGCTGCCATAGAATTTGCAATCGCTGTAATTTCATTTTTAAGATTGAAGTGTATTGGACTTAATTTGTTTTCAACATGTTGGTTTTTGGTATATTCCAAAATCTGATTAGCCTGCATTAACAAAGAATTGTTGGTGAAGCTTATGGATTTTAAATAATCTTTAATGCTTTCGTCATTCGTTTTTTTGTTAATTCGGTTGATGAAAATTCCAATAATCTTAAGTGGCGAGCGCAGTTCGTGGCTCAACATGCCGAGAATTCTGTTCTTGAAATTTAGATTCTCCTTAATTTGAAGATTTGCTTCTTTTAATTTGTTTTCGTACACAAAAGCCATTTTGGTCATATACATTAACAAAATGGATGCGATAAACATCAACAGCATTGCCCCGATGGCTAAGTAAATTCTTCTCGTATTGTTTTCCGAATTTTGTTTGGCAATTTCTTTCTCGAGCTCCGACTTTGCATTTTGAATAGACGAGTCGTAAAGACTCATCACATCGTTGCTGTACAACAAAAGCTCGCTGAAAAGCTTATTGTTTTGATAGAGGTTTTTGGCGTTATTTTGATTATTAATTATATTTTTCTGAACGCGTTTTACCTCTGTCGTATAATGTTTCGTAGCCTGATTTATCAAGCTGTCCATATCGTTTTTCAACTGCAAAGCTTCACGTTGTCGTTGCATCATTGTTACAACAATGCTGTCTTTTCGCACATTTTCATTGCCTGCTATCGCGTCTTTGATACGTCCAAAAAGACCTTTCTTTTGGATGGTGTCAGAGAAGGTTTGCGTGCGGACAACAAAATTTTCTGGGCTGTAATCAAATTTGTATTTTTTGATTTCTAGAAAATCCTTTTGTGGCGTCGCCGGAATTAAATTCGAAATTGTTGAAACCTGATATGTTGAGTCAATCAATATCTTGAATTTTTTAGCTTCTGCGGAATCCCTTTTTTTAAATTTTAAAACAGAATTGAGATTTGAATTCTTGAATTTAAAATTGTTGACTTTGTCCAGACTTAAATTTAGATTATTAATCGATACAAAATATTGTTCCAAGTCGTTGGCATCATCCGTTGTCAGGTAATTTTGAAAATGAGAATTTGCAGTAAAAAGTTCTTTTCGGGAATTGTTGGTGAGAAGTTCCAAAGAGTCAATTTCTTTCAATTGATTTTCGATAAAACTGACATCTTCTCTATTTTTAAATTCGTTATAAATAAAACCAGCCAAAGCAACCTGTATCAACAGTATGCAAAGTATTAAAGTATAATGTACGGTTTTTCTTAATCTGAAATTATCAAATTTTGATGGAGACATATTTTTTGTTTCATATTTGCATTTGTAAACAATTGTTGAAAAACAAATGTTTTGAGCCAACAAAATTAACCAAATCTTATTAATATGCGTATAATTTTTGGATAAAATCATTATAAATCGATTCAACGAAATGTGCTAATACAGTTTCTATATTTTATCTTTGCAAAATGAATTTAGAAGCGACTTATCAATACTTGCAAAAGTTTTTATCCGAAGAACGTATTTGTAAAATCGACCATTTTTCTGCGGAAAGCTCCGACTTTATTCTACCTGTTGTGGAAGATGTTTATCAGTTTCGCAATGCCGCAGCGATTTTGCGCTCGGTTGAAGCTTGTGGCTTTCACAAGGTAGTGGCTTTGGAAAAAGAAAACATTTTTGACCCCAATCTTCGTGTAACCAAAGGCGCAGACACTTGGGTGCAGGTTGATAAATTGCCACGCGAAATTTCGTCGCTACAAAAAGTTCGCGATAGAGGTTACAAGATTGTAGCAGTTTCGCCGGAACGGAATGCGACGATGCTTCCAGATTATCAGCCACATGAACCTTTGGCGCTGGTTTTCGGTACCGAATGGGAAGGTACGACAGATGAGCTGTTAGATTTTGCTGACGAGACTTTAGCGATTCCAATGTATGGTTTTACCCAAAGTTTTAATGTATCGGTTGCAGCAGCAATTTGTATGTATGATCTCAAACAAAAACTTATAAAATCAAATATCGATTACAAATTAAATGGCGATAAACTTTTGGAAACCAAAATCCAATGGGCAGTTAATTCGATTAAAAGTGGACAACAGATTTTGAATCAATATTTAAAAGTAAAATAAATTACATTAACGAATAATTCCACGCTGCTACAAAAAGACCCGCAGTTTCAGTTCTTAGACGTTGTTGCCCAAGACTTACAGCTTTGATGTTTTTCTCGGCGAGCATTTGGATTTCTTTTTCCGAAAAATCGCCTTCTGGCCCAATTAAAAAAGTGAGTTCTTGTAAGTTTTGAGTTGGAATTGTGTTTAACTCCAAGCGTTTCAAATTCTCATGACAATGCGCTACAAAAGTCGTTTCAGGATTTAGGTCTTTCATAAAATCTGAAAATTTTGTCAAGTCATTTATAACAGGAAAGTGAAATCTTAAACTCTGTTTGGATGCAGCAATACTTTGTTTTCGGAGTTTGTCGATGTTGATATTTTTGCGTTCAGTTTTTTCAGTATTGATAAGTGTGATTTCCGAAATGCCCATTTCTGTTGCTTTTTCAATGAAAAATTCGATGCGGTCAATGTTTTTTGTCGGCGCAATAGCGATATGCAGTTTTGGTGAAAAGTTGGCTTGTTGCTCTTTTATTTCAAGCACATTAAGACTGGCTTTTTTTCCTTCCAGTTTTAAAGTGCCATAGGCAAGATTCCCTTTGCCATCGGTAACGTAGATGTGTTCGCCTTCTTTGATGCGCAAAACCTTTGTGATGTGTTGCTGCTCTTCATCATGTATTTTAATGTCTGGAAATATATCGCCGTAGAAAAGTTTCATTACAAATCGTATTTAGAAGTTGCGGTTGTTCTCAGGTCTGTGAATTCGCTACGCTCGTATTTTAATTTTGCTACCATCGCAATCATCGCAGCATTGTCCGTTGTGTATTCGAATTTTGGAATGTAGATATTCCAACCCAATTTTTCATGATTGTCTTGCATTGCTTGTCGCAAAGCCGAATTGGCAGATACGCCTCCAGCAATCGCAACTTCTCTTATATTAAGATCTTTGGTAGCCTTTTCGAGTTTGTTCATCAAGATTTCTATAATCGCTTTCTGGATAGAAGCGCAAAGGTCATTAAGATGTTCTTGAATAAAATCAGGATTTTTTTTGACTTCTTTCTGGATAAAATAAAGCACGGAAGTTTTAATTCCACTAAAAGAATAATCGTAATTGTCGAGTCTTGGTTTGTTAAATTTGAAAGCGTTGGGATTTCCTTCTTTGGCTAATTTGTCGATAATGGGTCCTGCTGGATAATCGAGGTCGAAGATTTTTCCGATCTTGTCAAAAGCTTCTCCGGCAGCATCATCTATTGTTTTGCCGATAATCTCCATGTCAAAATAATCTTTTACCAGCACAATCATCGTATGACCGCCACTCACCGTTAAACATAAAAACGGAAATTCTGGTGGAGTAGGATTGGCGTCTTCAATAAAATGTGCCAAAATGTGCGCCTGCAAATGATTAACTTCTATTAACGGAACGTCCAGACTCATCGCAAGAGATTTTGCAAACGAAGTTCCAACCAAAAGAGAACCCAAAAGTCCAGGTCCACGTGTAAAACCTATGGCGCAAATATCATTTTGTTGTATATTTGCTTTAGAAAAAGACTTTGTAACCACAGGAATTATATTTTGCTGATGCGCTCTGGAAGCTAACTCTGGCACAACGCCGCCATATTCGTTATGAATACTTTGGTTGGCAGCAATGTTAGATAAAATTTGATTTCCTTTGATAATTGCAGCAGAAGTGTCATCACAAGATGACTCAATTCCTAAAATAATTGTTTCGCTCATAGAATGGCAAAGTTAGAAAATAATAAAAACACAAATCAACCAAATCCTGAAAAATTGGATGCGGTCATTAAAAAGCATAAAACATCCCTTTGGGTAAGAATTCCTCTTTACCTTATTCTTGGGATATTCGGACTTATTTTGCTTGTTTTCATAGCAATTAATCTTCCTGTTACCAAACGTTATATCGCCAAAGAAGCCATTGGACTTCTTAATAATGATTTTAAAATGAAATTGACAGTCGATGATGTGGAGGTTAATTTCTTTGGAGATGTTCGACTGAAAGGTGTTAAAATGAATGATTATCGCGATTTTCAATTTATAAAAGCGAAAGAAATTCAAGCAAATTCTGATTGGTTTGCATTGGCCTTTAATACCAATGATCTTAAATTCAACAAAGCGACTTTGGTCGAACCAGACATCAAAGTTATCACTTATAAAGGCGACAGTATAAGTAATTTTATCCGTTATATTGATAATTTTAGTAGCGATAAACCTTCTGACCCGAATAAAAAATTTAAAATGAAGATGGTTGTTGACATCATCAACGGAAAAGCAAGTATTGTTAACGAAAACCATCCTGGGGAAGAAGGCCGTTGGCTAGATGCACGCAATATTTATTTGCATTCCAAAGAAGTGTTAATCGACGGTCCAGATATTTCTGCGGATATCGGAAAGTTTACTTTTATAACAAAACGTTGGGGGAAAGAACATGTTGTTGACCAGTTTTCTACGAACTTTCAAATCACTAATAAACATCTTAAGCTAGATGATTTGGTGTTTAATACCGATCATTCTTTATTAATGGGCGCTGTGACGCTCAATCTGGATCCCAAAACAGGTTTTGGTGATTTTAGTAACAAAGTTAATTGGGATCTTAAATTCAATCCAGGAAGTCAGTTTAGTGGTTACGATCTCAGTTATTTTATGACGGATTGGGATAATTACACCCCGATTAATCTGTCGGGGACGATGACGGGACCGCTTAACAAAATGCATTTGGAAAATTTCCAGATTCGTTCGCAGGATGTTAATCTTCATTCCAAAAGTTTAAAAATTGCAGACGTCCTCAACAAAAAATTTTATATCGAAAGCAGTCAGTTGGATGCAGACTTTACTTATAAAGCTTTGAAAGCGGCTTTACCAAGTTTTATTGCTACAAGCTTAGGAAATATCGCCGATGATTTCGGAAGGCTCAAATATAAAGGTGCCATCAGCGCGAAGCCTGAAGAAATCTATGCTAACGGCGAAGCGATAACAGGAATAGGGCAAGCAAAAATCAATAATTTTTATCTCACAGATTATTCGACGAAGATGCCACGCTATCGTGGATATTTTGAGGTTAAAGATCTTAATGTAACGGCTTTTACGAAAAATAAACAAGTTGGTTTGGTTACTGGCAAATTCAATGTGGATGGACGTAGTTTTGATATCAACACGATGCATCTTCGTACAAGATCGGAGGTTGCAAAAATCGAGTTGATGGGAAAAAATATCACCAATATATTGTTGGACGGGACTCTGGATCGTAAAGCCTACAATGGTTTGGTACATGTAAATGATCCAAATGCAAAAGCACAACTGAAAGGTTTGGTTGACTTTTCCACAAAACGCCTGAAAGCTGACATTGTTGGCGATTTACAATATATTAATCTTAAACATTGGGGCATTTCTGCTGGGGACATGAATTCTGTAAGTGGGCATATCGATGGTAAAATCGCGATGACGAATCTTAATGACCTTAACCTTGATGCTAATATTAAGAATTTGACACTCGCTTCTTCTACACAAAAATTAGAATTACCAAATTCAAGTCTTAAAGCTTTTTTTGAAAATGGAGATAGAGTGGTTTCTGTCGATGCGCCAGGAGCGGTTAGTGGACAAGTGCAAGGGCATTTCAATCTTGAAGATATCGGGAAGATGCTTACAAATAGTATAAACAAAATATTGGTTGGAAATCCGCCTAGAAAGACTTATAACGGACAATATTTTAATTTCGATTTTGATGTTAAACAAGGTTTGGTTGCGTTCTTTGTGCCATATCTTAAAATTCCGAATGGTGCTATTGTAAAAGGAAACTATCAAGGTGCGAGCAATGATTTGGTATTGGATGCAGACGCGCCTTACATCAAATACATTATGACCAAACAAGAAGAGTTGACGGAAGCGGAAAAATTCTTGGCAGAAACCGATGAACATTACAAACCAGAGCTTAAGAAAACCGTTGACAGCGCGATGGTTGATAGCTTACAATTGCGAATCAATACGGCGAATCTTACGCAGCAGGTTTTGGCTTCTGCAAAACGAGCAGAATATAATAAAAATGTTATCAAAGATCTTCAGCTAAAAGCCAATAACGAAAACGGGGAACGACTTCACATCGCCACCCATTTTAAATTAGGAAGCCTAGATGATGAAAAAGAAAATAGTCTTAAAGATTATGCCGTTAGTCTTAACCAAACAACCAATCCGCAAGGTGATTATGTTTTCAGGTTCGAGCCTACAGAGGTTAAGCTAAACGATGTAGCTTGGCGTATTGATACAAGTCCTGAGTTGGATCATTCAATAACTTATCGGGTAAAAGAGAAGGATTTTAAAATTCATAATCTGAGGATTTATTCGGAAGAAAGTTCATTATTGGTAAAAGATGCAACTTTCAAATCGGCGAAAGATTTTGAGGCAGATGCAGACGTTAGTAATTTTGATATTGGGAAGATTTTAGCCATTACTTCTTCGGGTGGAGATGATAATAATCTCGATATCAAAGGAATTGCAAATGGCTCTATCAAAATTAAAATGAATGATAAAAACTTGGAACCGCTTATCGATCTTAAAGTAGATGGTATCAAAATGAATGGCGAAGACATGGGTAATTTTACCATTAATGCCACCAAAAGTTCGCGTGCCAATGTTTTTGATCTCGATATTCAGGCAAAATCCAGCGAATTGTTCGGAAGTAATAATCTTCATGTATCAGGAACTATCGATAATAACACCAAATCGCCAACTTTAGACCTGAATGCAGAAATGCGTGAGTTCGATCTTCGTTTTGCACAACAATTCGTGAAATCTATTTTCGGTAATTTCCGAGGAAAAGCCACCGGAGATATGAAAATTTCTGGGACCATGGCAGATTTGGATTACAGTGGCGATATTAGTTTATCAGGTTTTGGATTGAAATTACTTTTTACGGGAGTTGATTATAGATTTGCGGATACCGTTATCAACTTGTCTCGCGGCCAAGCCTTAATCAATAGTGTGGAAGTGAGTGATGGTCGTGCCAATTCTAAAGGTAGGATCTCGGGTATGATTCAGTTTGAGACGCTGTCTTCTATGGCGCTCAACTTAATTTTGGAGGCGGATAATCTTTTGGTACTCAATAGTACACAAGAAGATAATGACTTGTTCTGGGGAAGAGTTTATGCAGAAGGGGATTTGTATGTATCAGGACCTGTTTCTGGTTTGGAAATTACAACGCCGAGAATGCGTGCGCTTAATACGAGTAATTTCACATTCAATAGTAATTCCACATCTTCTGTAGAGGAGTTTAAAATGTTGCGTTTCTTAAAGCGTGACGAAGCTGGGATTATTATAGCGGAAGAAAAGAAGAAACAAGGTAACAATATGTTGATCGATTTTAACCTTGTGGTAGATAAAGGGACAACTGTTAATGTTTTGGTAGGAGATGACGTTGGTGATATCAGCGTGCGTGGTGATGCCAATCCACTGCGTTTCCGAATGGAGCGTAACGGCAATGTTGGTATCAACGGAACATATATTGTAGATAACGGAACCTTTATTTCTAAAGCCATTCTTAGTAGAACCTTCCAGATTTCTCGCGGTAGCAGAATCCGTTGGGACGGTAATCCGATGACACCAGATTTGGATATCAATGCCAATTATATGAGAACGGTTACCAATGCTGGAGAATATCTAGGATTAAGCCTTCAACCAATTAATGTACAATTAACGGCGGATATCAGCGGAACTTTAACCAAGCCAGATGTAGAATTTGGTGTGACAGCGCCAGATGTTTCTTCACAGGTTAAAGAAGCTTTATCTGCGAAAATGGCGGATGAGAGCGAGCGTATTGTACAGTTCGGCTCTATCTTGGCTATGAATAGTTTTAACGTTTCCAATCTTGCCGGATTTGATATTAATATCGGTAGAACGGCGGAAACTGCAGGTTACAACATGTTGTTCAAGCAATTGGGTTCGGTTTTAAACACCATCAGTAATGTGTATCAAATCGATTTAGGATATATCCAAGGCGATGCAGGTTCTAATACAGGTGACCGCGTTAATACAAGTGTAAGTTTTGCATTGTCGCCAAGAGTGAAAATAAAAACAGGTCTTGGTATTCCAGTTGCCAGATCGGACAATGCTTCGACTAATAACTTTTTATCTGGAGAAGGAATTATCGAATACGACTGGAGTCGTACCAATAACGGAAGTCGTCTTTTAAGAGCTTATTCTAAACCTTCCAATATCGGTGTGGGCATTGCATCGGCAGGTCTTAACCAAAGTTATGGGGTTGGGGTTGTGTATAGTAAGAGTTTCGATTCTTTTAAATATTTATTCAAGAATGAAAGAAAAGAAAAAAAAGCGAAGAAAAAAGATGATAAAAATCAAGTCATTAAAATTGATTCTTTAAAAAATGATTCAATTAAATAGGATATTCTCAGAAAATATGTGAAACTACGTTAAATCTTGTTAATATTTGTTGGTATTTTTTTATTTTAATAATTTTTCATAAATTTGCAACAAATACTTAGTTTTTTTAACAATACAATATAATATATACGTAGTTATGAATTACCAACTAGACGAAATCGATAAAAAAATATTAGATTTTTTAGTAGAAAACACAAGAATGCCGTTTACAGAAATTGCTAAACAAATGGACGTTTCTGCTGGTACAATCCACGTGAGAGTGAAGAAGATGGAAGATGCAGGGATTATTTTGGGATCTTCTCTTAATATCGATTACGGTAAATTGGATTACCATTTTACAGCTTTTATAGGAATCCTTTTGACTAAGTCTAACAGAACACAAGATGTTCTTAAAGAATTGTCATCAATCCCAAATGTTGTAGAAGCTAGTGTAATCTCTGGAAAATACAATATCTTTTGTAAAGTAAGAGCAAAAAATACAGAAGACGCAAAACGTATCATCTATCAGATTGATGATATCCAAGATGTCATGAGAACTGAAAGTATGATTTCTATGGAAGAATACCTAAGTGACAAAAACAGATTGATCGACGCTGTGTCTGTATAATTTTTATCATTAAAATCTTAATAAAAAGGGCTTTGATTATTCAAAAGCCCTTTTTATCTTTATAGCATGAAAGCAACGACAACAATCCCTGATAAAAGTTTTAAAGCCAACAAGTATTTTTATGGTATTTTAATCTTCTTGCTATTGCATTTTTATATGTCGGTAAATACCGATTTGGCGGAGTTTAGCCAACACAAAGACATCAATATTCCCATTTGGTATTTTTACATTGTCTTTACTGTAGATGCTTTGGTCGTACTAAGTTTAGGCCTTATTGCAATGTTCAAAAAAGTGGGCGTTATAGCATTTCCAGTCTTTATTATTAGCCATTTTTTAATTCACAGCTACTTTTTGTCCACCTTTTTATATTCGGATGTTAGCGTCTTATTTTTCTTTGTAGGTTTAGGATTGCTAATGATTATTCCGCGTTGGAAAGATTTTAGTTAATTCTAAACATTAAGTTTAATAAAAATTCTGAATGAGAAAAGTCAATTATTTTCGATTCAGATATTTTCTTCCAGGAATAAAACAAATTAAAAATCCGACTACGAAAAAACATAATCTCGACCAAAGGTCGCCAGTTCTTACATAAAAAGTTTCCCCTTCCAAAAGATTAGCTTTCGCCGTTAAAGCGCCTTGTGCACCATAAGGCAACTCATCAACAATGTCGCCACGTGCGTTGATGTGCGCACTTGTTCCGCTGTTGGCAGCTCTTAGGATTTCTCGTCTGGTCTCAATGGCGCGAAGTTTTGCATAAGCCAACAATTGTTTGTGCCCTTGCGAAAATCCCCACCAAGAGTCATTGGTTACAATAGCCAATAGGTTGGCACCTTTTTTTACATAGCCGTTTGTGAATTCACCATAGATGCTTTCATAGCATATAATAGGAGCCAATTTGGCTTTGTTAAAAGGGTTGCTAAAAACCTTGCGTTCTTTGTCAATGCCTAGCGATCTAACTGTTCCGCCCATATTGAGCATAGCATCGCCCAAAATTGGTTTTAAAACACCCATATAAGGAAAAATCTCAACACCAGGAACGAGTTTGCCTTTATGATAAACTTCTACATTTTGATTAGGGATAATTTGCAATGCCGAATTGTAGTCGTCCACCCAAAAGTTCGGACCTTCTATAAAAGCTGGAGTAGATGATTTTTGATTTTTTTCTTCTTCGTTTTGATAAACATAATAGGTAGAAGCGCCTCCCATAAACAAAGTTTTGGGATGTTTTGCAAGAAAAGTTTTGATGTCGTTAATCAACAAGCTGTTATGAAATCCTTTCTCACTCATACTTCCGTAACCAGGAAATGAGGTTTCTGGTGAAAGATAAATATCTATTTTTTCAGGATTATTTCGTTGGTTTAAAACCGAATGTTTATCAGCAATGTCGAGCAATTCTGTGACGATCGTAACACTGTCTTTTTGGTATTTTTCGGTGTATGGGTCAAGGTCGGGTTGTATCATGGTGACATTAACACTTCCTACTGGTTTTTCGTCGTAGTTAACATACATGATATATGAAACAAGCATGGGAATAGTTGCTAAACCCAAGAACAAAGAAATATTAATTGCTAAAGATTTTCTCACACGTCCAGCTTCCCAAATTCTCAGTGTGTAAAATCCGATGACGTTAACCAGCAAAATCCAAAGGCTACCGCCAGTTGCGCCCAAGGTATCGTACCATTGTATAAGTTGGTGTTGGTCAGCAAAAACATTTCCCAGATTAAGCCATGGCCAGGTAAGCTCCCAGCTCAAATGGAATTTCTCAAAAGACATCCAAATTGCCACAAAAAATACCAAGCCAAAATAAGTGCCTTGACTTTTTTTGTACCAATGGTAAAACTGGAAAGTCAATGACATCAAAAGTGAATTAACAATGACTGGGAAAATAACCGCCATCAAAGAATGGCTTCCATCGGGATTTTGAGAATTGTATAACCAACCTGTTGTAACAATATTCCAAACAATAAATGTTAAATAAGATAGACCAAAAACGGCCCAAGATTTATATTTGATGTTACTAAACTTTGAAATGTCGTGTTCTAAAAGTAGCAACGGAATAAAAGCAAAAAATATAAAATACGGAACGCCATAAGTCGGCCAAGAAACACAGAATAATAGTGCGGAAATTAAACTTAGAATAACGTACTTCATTGCAAAAATTTGTACCAAAAATACGACATAATAATCTTCTATACTTTATTTTTGCATGATATTTAATCGTTTATGGGAAAAGTTGTTCTTACGATTGTACTATTGGTTTTGTCAAATACTTTTATGTCGTTAGCATGGTACGGTCATTTGAAGTTCAAAGATATGAATTGGTCTCAAAATTTGGGGCTCATCAGCATTATTCTCATCAGTTGGGGCATTGCCTTTTTCGAATATGTTTTGCAAGTTCCCGCGAATAGACTTGGGTTCAAAGAAAATGGAGGACCGTTCAATCTTTGGCAATTGAAAGTTATTCAGGAGGTTATCTCTCTGAGTGTTTTCACAGTTTTTGCGATATTCGTTTTTAAAAATGAAACTTTAAGAACCAATCATCTTATTGGGTTTGGATTTCTTATTTTGGCGGTTTACTTTATTTTCAAAAAATAATGCTTAAAATTTTAAAACTCATATTACGAATTTGCATTTTTCCGTACGCAATTGTATTGCTGTATTTTATGTTTTTTGGCTTTGGCAGGGAGGCGATGTCTATTAATATTGTAAGACTACAACCTTTAGCATCAAGCATACAGTTTGTGAAAAATACGTTGTTTATAAAGGATATTCTTATCAATATCATAGGAAATTTGGTCATGTTTATTCCTTTTGGATTTTTAGCATGGATATTTCCTAAATTTTATGATTTTAAAAAACTGATACTAAGTTTTCTTTTCGTCTTAATAATACTCGAAGCCTTGCAATATTTCACAAGACTTGGTGTTTTTGATATCGATGATATTATTTTTAATTCAATAGGACTAAGTTTAGGTTTTTATCTGATGACGTTTGTCGAAAAATACGTTTCAACAACCAAGAATTATAAGATTTTAAAATAAAAATTATTCTGTTGGGAAATCTGGACGTCTCATTTTAAATTTGGTTCCCGACATCGATTCTAAAAACAGAACCAAAGCTTTGGTTTCGTCTTTTGTTAAATCTAATTTTTTTAATAATGGATCGGTAACAGGATACATCAGGTCATTTTTCTTTTGTTCTGCAGAAGGGTCTATCATGTGCATGCCGCTATTGTACATGTTAACAACACCTTCCAGATCGTCAAAAAGACCATTGTGCATCCAAGGTCTTGTCAATAGTAAATCGCGAAGTTGCGGCGTACGGAATTTTCCAACATCTTCTGGCTTTTTGGTTGTGTTATACAGCCCAAGATCCTCGTATTGTCTTTTGTAATATGTCAGCCCAATGTTATGAAATTTTTCATCGCTAAGATATTGTCCATTATGACAGTTCATACAAGCCGCTTTGGTACGGAAGATGTGCATACCATAAATTTCTTGATCTGTTAACGCATCGTATTTGCCATCAAGAAATTGATCAAAACGACTCGGTTGGCTTTTTACAGTTTTCTGAAATTCTGCTAAAGCTTTTGTTATACGATCAAAATTGATTTTGTCATCACCGTAAGCGTCTTTGAAGCGTTTTTTATAGCCTTTAATTTTTTCAAGTTTTTCACTTAAAAGAGGCGGTTCCATATTCATCTCATGATGTGCGGCAATTGGAGAAATCGCCTGATCTTCCAATGTTAATGAGCGTCCATCCCAAAAGAAAGATTGGCGTTGTGCGATATTGAGAATGCTAATCGTATTACGTGTGCCGTGCAAATGATCGTTACCCAAAGACACGCGACGGCGGTCTGTCCAGCCCATTTCTGGATCGTGACAAGTGCTGCAGGAGATTTGGTTACTACTAGAAAGTTTAGGATCAAAGAATAACATTTTTCCCAATATGACGATAGGTTTTTCTTGTTCTTTAAAATAGTTAGAATCTCGTTTTATAGAAGAAAACTCTTTCCAGTTGACGCCTTCTTCAATGTTTGGTTTTGGCCATTTCGAAATTGCTTTTTTGTAACTGTTGACGATATCCTGAAATGTTGGATCTTGCATGTCCAAAAGTTCTCGGTTAACTTTTGGTGCAAAACTTAGTAAAAACATGATAACCGTAGCAACGCCCAATAAAACTATTTTCTTCATGATTTAAAATGTAATTCCTAAAATTAATTGTGTAAAGTTATTATTTTTTTTCTGTAGCTGAAATTGTTGCCAACCGGCTTGGATATAGAAAGCGGGAAGTTTTTGGAACTTAAGATCGTAACGCAAACTCGCGCCTAAACTAATCGCATCACTTGCTAAATAATTGTAATCCGACATTAACCAATCCATGATACTTTCGCGAAGGTCGGTTGATAAAGCATTTGTGGAGCTTATATTTTTTTTGGTCGAAAAATTTCCTGATAGACTGATAAGCTGATTGTCTGCTATTTCCTGTTTGTAAAATGCATCAATGCCTAAAGTATAGCTTTCAAATTTTTGCCCACTGAAGGGATACATGCGTTGTTCGGTGGTCTGTTGATAAAGCAAACTAGGTGTTGCGCCAAAAACAAATTTATCAGCAGAATATTGATATAAAAATTTGATAGTGGATAAATAATCTTCTTTTTTGTAGGATTTTCTTTTGTAGATCTGTTCAATAATTTCGGTATTGTTGGTATAGCCATATTCGGAGCCAGTTCTTATAAAAACTTGATAATTGGCCACCAATCCAACGCGATGTTGATGGATACTGAAAAACTTTGTCGCCTCTATTTGGTAATTCTCGTTATCTAAGTCTGAAATGTCAAAATAGCGGTTGGTTGGATTCACGCTTTTTTGATTTTTAGATTGCGACAAGTAACCCGTTATGTAAAATGGATTTTTTGAATTTTTAAAAATTTGACCGCCTACTTTATAACCGAATTCTTCATAGATAGCCGCAGGGCTTCCGCCATTAAAGAAATAATTTGAAAATCCAAATCCAGTCATTTGATACATCAAAGCTTGACCAAGATCGCTTACGAATTTGATAGATGTATTTTGGGTGTATTTGTTGAGGTTTCCAAAAATTCCAATTTCAAAATCGTTATAGAATCGGTAGTTGACACCCAGGTTAACATTAAGGTTAGAGGTTGTACTTTTTTGTCTAGGATCGCGATTGCGAGAACCGAGTTGTGCCAAATAGCTTGCCTCGAGCCCGAAAGTCCAGCGGTTTATTTTTTGTGAAATTCCTCCAGAAAACTGATAACGCTCCAGCTTGGTATCGCCGCCTGCAGAGTCGGCAATGCTGTAAGGTGCAATTCTGTCAAAATCTAGATTTTCGTTCCATTTTACAGAAGAAATATTTAGATTTTGATAGCGCGCACTTCCCCAAATGCTGCGGTGGTCATTTTGTTTTTTGTAAGAAGTCACTTTTAGACTAAGGCCTTTTTGTCCAGAGCCTTCCTGTGGTCGATAGATGTTTCGTTTTTCGTTTTCGTAACCGATGCTGAAATCGGTAAAAGAAAAATTACTATAACCCGACATGCTTGCCGGATTATAGTAAAAATTATTTTTAATTTGTCGCTCAACACTATATTGTTGCTCTATTTTTGGAAATAATCGAATGCTGTCCTGAGCCTTCAGATTTGTTAATCCGAAAGTCAAAATAAAAAAGCTAAATAAGGTGTTTTGCAACTTCATTTTTTTAAAAAGATATTAATGAACGATTCCGTTTTTCAAACTGGGTTCAGCATTTTTGATGAAATCTTCTGCTGAGTTATTCGTGTCTTTATAGATGTTTTTTCCTGTATTGGTTTTGCCCAAAGTTTTACGACGAACAGATTTTCCCAAGCGGTTGGGATCGTTCCAAAATTCGCCAACACCTGTCCATCCCGAGTCGATTGACGTGGACGTTAAGATGTGCAAAAACTTGTCAGAAGTACTATTGTTAAAACCATCTAGAATCCAAGTGTTCGGAATTTTGTAAGCACTTTTGTTGGTGGTTGTTCCCGCAGCATTGGTGTAAGAGTAGCTGTATTTATAATTTTGAAGAAAACTCGCATCCGTTTCTCCAGCGGGGAATCTTGCAATAACATAAGCTTCCACGCCACTGCTGTGCAAATAGATCATATCATCAAAAGCCATTGATGTGTAAACTACTTTTACGTTAGGAACCGATGGATTATCAACTTGTGCCAATGTTGCGTTTTTGATGGATGGGAACTCAAAATCTGCTTTTTCAAGGTTGAAAGCGGTACTGGTTTGCGCATTGTGATTAATCGCATTATCTGCTACAACGATAAAATCGCCCGATTCCACCGGATATTGCGTGCCATTACCTGGAAGAAGTATCATGCCTTTCACCGCGAAATAATCGTTCGGATTGTGTGGGCTAACATTGTTATTCACGCTGGTCAAAAATTCGGATTGTCCAATAATTAATCCGTCAGCATACAAAATTTTGTCGGTGTTATTCACCAATTTAAAATAACGACTGGAGTTGTAGTTTTTTCCTTCTGGCGTTTTCACACCTGTATAGAACACTTCTTCAATAATAAAATCTTGACTGAATTGTTTGAAAAATAATGGAATATTGATGTTAGAATTTGAAGTATTAACATCCAAATTTGCAGAACCAGCAATGGTCAAAGTTTCTCCTGTGTTAGCAATAATAGTTCCATTAACTGTTATTTTGTAAGAGCCATAAGCTAAAGAAAGACTAAGAATGTTGTTATTTTCAACAGATTTTTTAATAAAACTTCCAGTATTGGTTTCAAGAATTTCGATTTCCAAAGTTTTGTAATTGGTGATATTTTCACCTGTAAAAGTCATGCTGACATTACTTTTTTGACTTTGTTCAAACCCGAAATCATCGTCTTTGGAGCAAGAGATAATACTGGTTGTTAATGTTAGTCCTAATAGACTGAGAAGTAAAAAGTTCTTCTTCATAGCGTTAATTTTTAGAGATATTGTTATTTAGAATTGTTATTTAGAATTGTTATTTAGAAATTATAATTAAGTTCCATTCCAAAATAAGGTGTGGAGAGGTTTTTTCGTTCGATTTTAATGCCATTCATATAATAAGGATGGGCATAACCAAACAGTTTATTCACAAACATTGAGGTTCTTAAAGCTTTGTAAATTTTTTTTGTGACTTTAAAATTGGCGTTCAAAGTATAAGTATATCGGGTTTCGAGATTATCGGTTTTAGAAACATCACGCACAAGCCATTGTTTGTAAATGTCCGTTCTGTCAACATCGGTAAAGTTGTGAATAATGCCATCTACACCGTAATACGAAATAGGTTCTGCCATACGATGGTCACGTTTTCTATGATCAAATAGCGTCCCTTGAAATGACGCCGAAAGTGTTAAATCCAAATTGGGTAAATAGGTGTCAACAAAAAAATTGTAGTTGAGGTTAGAGTTGATATAACCATCATCATTTTTGTAAATGCCATAATACGGGAAGTTGGACCCGCCAATAGAAGAATTTGGTTTTTCGTGAACTGGAATTGTATTGCGATATTGTGTATTAAAATAGGCGCCTGTTAAAGTAAATCTCGTATTGATAGCCTCGAATCTTGGCGATGTGTAACCGAATTCGATACCCCTTTTTATCGTGGCACTGCCGTTCTCAGTGATGCTATAGCTCCCGAATTCTGTCATCATTTGATACGGAATATTATCTAAGTTCGGCCCATTATTCCAGTCGTTAATATCAACATAAGCTGGATCGTATTTTTTATAAGATTGCGCTACGGTTTGCAAAGTGCTTCGGAATCCGTTGGTCATTTCTTCTTGAAAATAGATTACGAAAAATTCATGATTTCGATAATTAAGATCAAGACGCGCTTCGTATTTGATGTTTTTTGCGGCGGTTAAATTTTTGTTCTCCAAAGGTTGTACATAAGTCATAAAGTTGACATAACGGTAACGCTCATCATTGTGATAATAATTAAGCTGCGTATAGTCCATATATTTGGTGTTCGGGTACAACATCAACAAAGTTGGCTGTTTGTAAAATTGCCCGTAACCTAAAGTGAAATCCGCTCGCAAAGCATGATTACCGATATATATTTTTGGAAGTCCATATTGGAAATTAAGTCGTGGTTCAAAAAAGAATTGTTTGCTAATACTAAAACTTTCGTCCACACCAAGTAGGTTAGATGTTCTTAAACCAGCATAAAGATTAAGCTTGTGTTCATCGATTTGATAAGACATTTGGTCACCAATGAAAACTGCCATAACTTGCCAAGCTGGGATGTCATCGTAGGCGCGTGGTCGTACATTCATTGTAGCCGTGGGCGGCGTAAGAAGATCGTATTGTTGTCCTTTTCCAAAGTTTTTAGAAAACCTCCAGTCGACACCAACTTCGTATTGATGGAGTAGAAGCCCCGATTTTTTAACACCATTTAGTTGTAACAAAGTCGAAACATCAATAGGTTTGCCATCGGTATAAAAATCCGAAATGTATTTGATCTGGGGAAAAATACCGACATTTTCACCTTGAGTGGTTGCTAAAGATATCGAACGTGGTCCAGACTGTTGAACCAATTTTGTCTGTTCTATTTTATCAAAACCTTGACGAATAGATGTATTAAGCGTTAGCTTGTTAAAGAAATTTTCTTTGCCTAAAATATAAACGAAATTATTGGTCAAACTTAATCTGCTATTCGAATTTTTGTAAGCATCTATTGGTGCATAACCTGTGTCAGGATCATTCTTTTCCTTGTCGATATTGTTAGAAAAATCAAGTGTAGAACGCCATTCCAGATGTTTGTTCCAAAGTTTTGTTTTCAGGCGAGAACGTAGCGAAGCTGTTACACGTTGGTAATTTTCAAACTGATCGGTTGGATCAACTTTGGCATCTAGAAAGTCCAAACTCGACGTCATTTGCCAATTTTGTTTTAGTGCAAAACCTTTGCTTATATAGTATTGTTTGCTAAAACCATCCGCTTTAAAACGCGCTTGCAGTGGCGTTTTGCCTATTTTTCTATCAATTTTTATGACGCCAGATGTCAGATCGCCATAAGATGCTGACGGAATACCACGGATAATTTCCACTCTTTCGATATCATTGGTGGATAATGTCCGCATGTCCACACCAATTCCTGCAGTGGCTTTTTGTTGTGGACCACTAAGAAACTGACTGTCGTTAAGTGACAATTGCATATCCGCATTCGAGTTCCAAATATTATTATCAATAATAAATTGCGTTCCCAACGCGCTCGTGTTATAACTGCTTGGTGCCGAATCGCTTTCTCGTAATAAAACCCGATTGGATGAGGTTAAAGTTGGCGTTTTTGCTAATCCTCCAGGTACAAGCTCCATGATATCAGCAAAACTCGATGGCTGTAGATGTTCCATCGCTTTGGTTGTTATCACAGATTTGCTCGTAAGACCTTTCGCTTCTTTGGCAGTTACAACCACTTCCTGAATAGTATTTTCGCTAAGAAGTTTGATGACAAGATGTTGATTTTGAGTCGGTGTAATTTTTAAATCACGATCCTGATAAGCATTATGGCTCACAACGATGCTGTAGTTTTTATTTTTTTCGAGGAAGATTTTGGCTTCACCTTTTGCATCGGTTTTTAATGGCTTTTGATTACTTATTTTGAGATTAGCATTGGGTACAGCTTGGTTCTTTTCGTTGTGTACAGAAATGTTTAACTCAATTTTTTGAGCTAATGATAAAGCTGAAAGCCCAACCAAAAATAGGAAACTTAAAAATCGTGTCACGCTTATTTTTAATGATTATAAATAAAACACAAAAGTAAGAAGTTGTTAGAAAATATGAAAGTTTATTTAGAATTAATTTAAATAATTGATAATTGTCACAAAAAAAACACCTCTATATTGAGATGCTTTAATTTTTAAAATGCAGATAATCAGATTATATTGACTTCACGTTCCAATTCGATTCCGAATTTTTCTTTGACCGAATTAATAATGTTTGTTGAAAAATCATATATTTCTTGACCATTTGCATTTCCAGTTTTATTAATAATCACCAAAGATTGTAGATGATGGGTGGCAACATTTCCTATTTGTTTCCCTTTCCAACCACATTGTTCGATGAGCCAGCCTGCGGGCACTTTTACCCATTCGCCATTAGGATAAGCTTGGATATTGGGAAATTTTTCTTTTAAAACTTTAAATTGTTCTAGAGGAATCGTCGGATTTTTGAAGAAACTACCAGCATTTCCTATCTCTTTTGGATTGGGCAATTTACTCTCACGGATGGCAATAACAGCTTTGGAAATCTCTTGGATTGTCGGATTTTTTATGTTCAGTTTCTCAAGTTCCGTTGTTATGGCGCCGTATTCAGTTTTGATAGAATGCTGTTGCGTTGTGAGTCGAAAAGTAACATTAAGAATGACGTATTTGCCTTTTCCTTCTTGCTTGAAAATTGAGTCACGATATCCAAATCGACATTTTTCTTTATTAAAATATTCAATGTTTAAGCTTTCAAGATTGAGAACTTCACAATAATCGAAACTATCTTTTATTTCGGTGCCGTACGCGCCAATATTTTGCATAGGCGAGGTGCCAACATTTCCAGGAATTAAAGATAAATTTTCTAAGCCGCCATAATTTTTATCCAAACAATAAAGAACAAATTGATGCCAATTTTCGCCTGCATTTGCAGTAATTAAAACATGGTTATCGTCGTCTTGTTTTTCAGAAATTCCTTTTAAATCCAGTTGGATAGCACAACCATCAAAATCTTTTGTCAATAAAATATTGCTTCCACCACCCAAGAAAAGGAACTTTTCGGATTCTAGTTCGGGAAGTTGCAGAACCTGTTTTAGTTCCTCAATGGATTGTACGCTTGCAAAATATTTTGCACGGGCTTCAACTCCGAAAGTGTTGTAAGATTTTAAAGATTTTTGCGTCTGAATCATGCTGGGATTTTAAAGCGCTAAATTATCAATTTTTAAAGTATTGAAGGACTTTTTAAAGCTAAAAAAAGCGAGAAAGTTCTCGCTTTTATATCCAATAGATTATTTGTTGTTATAGACTTTAAGAGCATCTCGAAGAATTTCAGCGCTACGTTTTAGATCGTCGGATTTTAAAACATAAGCGATTCTCACCTGTTTTTTTCCAAGTTCGGGATTGCTGTAGAAACCGCCAGCTGGCGCTACCATAATGGTTTCTCCATTGTTGTCATAGCTTTCCAAAAGCCATTGTGCAAAGACTTCTGTGTCATCTACAGGAAGCTCTGCAACGCAATAGAAGGCGCCTTTGGGTTTTGGACAGATCACACCTGGAATTTCGTTTAATAAATCAACAAGTAAGTTTCTACGTTTTGTATATTCTTCGCGAACACTGCGGATATAGGCTTCGTCATTAACATGGGCGGCTGCCGCAGCAATCTGTCCTAACAAAACTGGGCTTAATCTCGCTTGTGCAAACAACATTGCAGCATCATGAATTTTTTTGGAACGTGTAATCATACAGCCAATTCTTACACCACACATCGAGTAACGTTTCGACTCCGAGTCAATAATGATGCAGTTTTCCGCCAATTCTGGAAATGCTAACATCGATACTTGTTGTTTACCATCGTACACATATTCTCTATAAACTTCGTCAGAAATAACGACGATGTCATGTTTCAGCGCGATATCAGAAAGCTGTTGCAGTTCTTCTTTAGTATAAAGATATCCTGTTGGATTTCCTGGGTTACAGATAATGATAGCTTTGGTTTTATCTGTAATTTTTTTCTCAAATTCTTCCATTGGAGGAAGTGCAAAACCGCTGTCAATACTAGATGGTATTGCTACAACATTTACATTGAAAGTACTTGTAAATCCGTTGTAGTTGGCGTAATATGGTTCTGGAATTATCACTTCGTCACCATCGTCACAAAGCGTAGAAATTGCAAAGTTTAAGGCTTCTGATCCACCATTGGTCACAATGAAGTTATCGGGTGTTAAATCTTCAAAACCTAAAGTATGGTAATAGGTTGTTAAGGCTTTTCTGTAATCGATATTTCCTTCAGAAAGCGCATATTCTAAAACTTTTAAATCTATATTTTTAATAGCGTCCAAAGCCGTTTGAGGAGTCTCAATATCGGGTTGCCCTATATTAAGATGATAGACTTTTGTTCCTTTTTGTTTAGCTTGTAATGCATAGGGAACCAGTTTTCTAACCGGAGATGGCGGCATGTGACGCGCACGGTGTGATATTTTTGGCATGTTTCAAAAATTAATATGACAAAAATAAGATTTAATTTTTTAAATTTAAACTTCAATTTTTACGAAATCCATAATTAATACCAAACATGCAAATAGAAGCAACGAGCGTTGATGATTATATCGCAAAAGTTCCCGAAGATCGTCAAGAAGCTATTAAAAATTTAGTAAAAACTATTAGTGACAATTTACCAAAAGGTTTTGAAAATGTGATTAGTTACGGCATGATTGGTTGGGCTGTTCCACTGTCAGATTATCCGGACGGTTATCATTGTGCGCCAGGAACGCCTTTGCCTTTTATTAATTTGGCATCCCAAAAGAATTTTGTAGCACTTTATCACATGGGCATTTATGCAGACGAATCTTTACTACATTGGTTTCAAGAAGAATATCCAAAATATTCGAAACGAAAATTGGATATGGGGAAATCCTGCATCCGTTTCAAAAAGATGGAAGATATTCCGTTGCCGTTAATCGCTGAATTGTGTCAAAAAGTTACACCACAAGATTGGATTAATCAATATGAATCCTTGTACAAAAGAAAATAAAAAACTCAGCCTATACTGAGTTTTTTGTTATTTATAAATGTAAACTTCTATCTCGCCTTTGTCTGTGACAGCGCCACGATACATGCCTTCGGTATTGAAAGGCATTGCGATATTTCCGTCTTTATCCAGCGCGATAATGCCACCGTCGCCACCTAATTGTCCTATATCATCAATGCTGGCTTGTGCTGCATCTTTTACATTTTCTTTCAAAAATTTCATACGATCTGCAACGGTTTTGCTGGCTACCGTTCGAATGAAAAATTCGCCCCATCCCGTTCCTGAAAGTCCCACTTGGTCGTTAGCATAAGTACCTGCTCCGATAATAGGAGAATCGCCAATGCGATTGAATTTTTTGTTGGTCATACCACCCGTTGATGTGCCCGCCGTGATGATTCCGTTTTTGTCTAAAGCTACAGCGCCAACAGTTCCAAACTTTTGATCGATTAGAAAATAGTCAGGAAGTTTTTGCTCGTTTTTAGATGTTTTCTTTTCAGCTTCCATAGCTTTAACTTTTTGAAGGCTGTTCCATGCTCTTTCGGTCCAGAAATATTTTGGATCTACAATTTCCAAACCTTTTTCTTTTGCAAATTTTTCTGCGCCAGCGCCCGCCATCATAACATGTTCGGATTGTTGCATAACTGCTTTTGCGGCGAGAATAGGATTTTTAATTGTTGTTACACCTGCTACAGCGCCTGCTTTTCTGTTGTTGCCCGTCATGATAGAAGCGTCCAGTTCGTTCTTGCCATCGTTGGTGAAAACGGCGCCTTTTCCAGCATTGAATAGCGGTGAGTCTTCCATAACGATGATGGCTACAGTGACAGCGTCTAATGAGGATTTCCCATTTTTGATTTCGTTGTAGCCTCTTTGTAAAGCTTTGGTTAATGTTTCCCGGTATTCTTTTTCCTTTTCAGGAGAAAGGTTGGCTTTTGTAATGGTGCCAGCACCACCATGAATAACCATGACATATTTTTTTTGACAAAAAGCCAAAGTTCCTAAAAGTAAAAATGGAAGAAGGATTTTTTTCATGAGGATTTAAGATAATATTTAAGGTCAAATTTAACAATAATAAATGAAGAGAATTTTGGAAACTAAAAGTATTTGTTATAGGTTTTGTAGATTTGCACTTCAATAAAAAATTGCGTAATGGGAAAAAATATTTTGGTTTTACTGTTGTGTTTGGTACTCGTACATTGCGCTTCTTATTCAAAATTTGATGGTGTGGAACATGGAGATTTACTATTTGTAACCGCGAAGCAAGAAGGACTTTCTGGGGCGATTAATAATGTGACGCAAAAAGAAGCGCAGTCGAATTTCGATCATATTGGTTTGGTAGAAAAATCAGGGAAGGATTATTTTGTTCTGCATGCTGCGCCTAGAGGCGGATCGCAACGACAGCCGATGTCGGATTTTCTGAGAGAGCAAGAGCATCATGGTCAACGTGTTGTGATTTATCGTTTGAAAAATCCGTATCAAAATAGTATTCCGTATGCGATAGAGAAAGCCAAAAGCTTGGTCGGGAAAGATTATAATTTTGATTACATTCTTAATGAAAACACCTATTATTGCTCAGATTTTATTGAACGTGCTTTTCGAAAATATCAAATTTTCAAGCTGGAACCGATGACTTTTATTGATCCTAAAACGGGAGAAACCAATGCGTTTTGGAAAAACTTTTATCAAAAGAGAAACTTAGAAGTGCCAGAAGGACAACCTGGTTGTAATCCCAATGGATTGGCAGCTTCCGAGAAATTGGAGCGTATAAAAATTTTGGAATAATTTTTAGATTTTTAGTTTTTCTGTCACACTTTTGCCAGTTTCAAAATCTTTACCTGTTACTAGGATATAATCTGCGCTAGGCTTTAGCCCAGAGTTTTTCAGTTGGATAAACATTTTTTCGAGATAGATTTTGTTGCCGTTTACTGTAAGGAAAACGGCGGGCTTTTGTTGATTATTAAAAGCGAGATACAGTTTCAGATTCTTTTGACCTTTTAATGAAAATTCAAAATAATTGTCATCCATTTTCTTAAAATTTATACCATAAGCCAAAGATTTCTGTATGCTTGTCAAAGGTTTTATTTCTGCATTTTCTTCATATAATATTCGGTAAATGTTGATGGGATTGGTATCAGAAATATTTTTGCCAATGATGATGGCGTCGTACACAAATGTATTGCGATTATCACTATGTTGGATGTAGAACAGTTGATTGGTTTTTTTCTCAGGCTTTGGGTAATTGTCCTGGGCTGTCAACAGATTAAAACCTGTAAGTGAGAAGAATAATACTAAGAATTTCATTTTGATTAAAAGTTTATTACCAAAAGTAACAATTAAAAATTAATTGAAAAATTCTAAATCATATAAGTGAAAATGATTAATTTTAATTAAAACTAAAATTATGTTTTCATTATTAATTATTATTGGATTAGCGCTTGTTATTATTGCTTATATAATATCAATTTATAACAAATTGGTGCGATTGCGCAACCTTGTGCAAGAAGGTTGGAGTAGTATTGATGTGATGCTGAAAAAACGTCATGATCTTATCCCAAATCTTGTCGAAACGGTAAAAGGCTATGCAACTCATGAACGGTCCACACTCGATAGCGTGGTACAGGCTAGAGCAGCTGCACTTAGGGCGAATACGGTAGAAGCTAAAGAAAGTGCTGAGAAAAATCTTAGTCAAGCCATGATGAATTTGATGGCGGTTGCAGAGCAATATCCAGATCTGAAAGCCAATGCCAATTTTCAACAATTACAAGCCGAATTGTCTTCTGTAGAAGGTGATATCGAAAAAGCAAGACGTTATTACAACGGCACCGTAAGAGAAAATAATACTGCTGTGGAGTCATTCCCAAGCAATATTGTTGCGAATATGTATAAGTTTGAAAAATCTGCATTCTTTGAATTGGAAAATCCTACGGAACGGCAAGTACCAAGCGTAAAATTCTAAAAATGAAACGCCTGCTTTTAATATTTTGCATTTTTTGTTCAGTATTTAATTTTGGACAAAATTCTGATCGTCTTAATGTTAGCGAGGTAGCATCAACTTATCAATCGGAGCGAATACTGAACTATCATGCTGATATTTTGGTCAATGAAAAAGGTGGAATAGAAGTTACGGAACATATTAAAGTTTATAGGTTAGGAAAGGATATTAAACACGGTATTTTCAGAACTTTTTTAACAACACGCGAGCTTAATGGGAAAAATCAAAAACTTAAATACAATATTCTTTCTGTAACGCGTGATGGAAAAAAGGAAGAGTATCACTCCGAAAGTAGCTCTGGCTATTACAAAATCTACATTGGTAATAAAGATATTGACTTGCCAGCAGGCGAATATTCTTATGCAATCAAATATACATTAGACAATCAAATTGGTTTTTTCAAGAATTATGATGAGCTGTATTGGAATGTCAACGGAACAGATTGGGCTTTTCCAATAGATTCTATTTCTGCGAAAGTCGTCTTGCCATTTGGTGCTAAGATTCTTCAAAATGCTTGCTATACTGGCGAAGCGAGAAGTACCGCGACCAATTGTAGTTCAGAAATTCTTGACAATCACACCATCGGATGGAAGGCTTCCCATCTCGGAAGTGGCGAAAATTTAACCATTGCCGTGGGATTTAATAAAGCTTTGATACAAGCACCACCACCACCAACTTTCTTTGAAGAAAATGGCATTCTCCTTTTATTAATTCTGTCAATGTTGGGATTAATGGCATTTTGCTATCAAAAATGGAGAACATATGGTGTGGATCCGCCCAAACCAACGATTTATCCTCAGTTTAATGTTCCAGATAATTTGTCGCCAGCAAGTTTGGGTTACATCAAATTTGAAAATTATAAAAATGAATATCTTACAGCAAGCATCGTCAATCTCGCTATTAAAGGCTTTTTAAAAATTCTTGAGCAAGAGAGTGAAGGTTTTTTAGGTCTTGGGAAAAGAAAATATTACCGTGTTGAAAAACTGAAAAATGCAGATAATTCTTTAGCAAAAGAAGAAATTGGTGTTTTGGATAATTTATTTCAAAACCGTGATGCCGTAGATTTTAAAGGGTCTTATGATCTCAAAATTGAAAGCACAGTCGAGAGTTTCAAAGCAAGTTTGTCTTATCAACACGACAAATTTCTCCAAGAAGGGAACAACCGAAATATACTTTGGATTCCAACATTGTTAATTACATGTATATATTTTGTAGCCTTATTAATTAGCTCTTACAAAGCCGATGAAATGAGTTTTATGATTCCAGGCGTTTTTGTATATGTTGCGCTGCTTATCATTTATTTTGTTGTCACCTCGTTTTATAAGAAAATAAAAATTAAAGGTTGTGCCGCTATTTTTTTAATATTTTGGGCGTTAGGTTTTACAATTCCAATAGTTCTGGCAGGTGTCGCCATAGGTGTTGACAAGAACATCAAATACTGTTTTCAGTTTATTATTTTGTCGTTTATCCTAATATTAGCTTTTCAATATTATATTAAACGACCTTCGGAAGCAAAGCTGAAGCAGCAATCTTTAATCGACGGATTCAAAATGTACATGGGTGCCGCCGAAAATGAACAATTAAAATTTCATAATTCACCCAAAATGACCCCCGAAATTTTTGAAAAATATTTACCTTACGCCATGGTTTTAGGCGTTGACAAAATTTGGGGAGAAAAGTTTGAAACCGCCTTGCTGGCAATGGCTTCTGGCTACACAAGTTCTTGGTATGTTGGCCATTTTTCGGGAATGGGCAACTTCGGCAGTTCTATTAATTCCAGTTTGACAAAATCGATTAGTTCCGGTTCTACTGCGCCTTCCAACAGCAGTTCTGGCGGAAGTGGCTCTGGAGGTGGCGGCTTCTCTGGCGGCGGCGGCGGTGGTGGTGGCGGTGGCGGTTGGTAAACTTATTACCGCAATCCAACCAAATTTTTAAAACTTCTGAATAGAGATTTTATTTAAAATTTATTAAACCAATCCACATAGGCATTGACGAATTTTTTTAAATAATCGGTCGTGCGATCGTCTATTTTGCCAGACTCATCAAAGGCTTTTGAAATCTGACTTAAATAAATTTCGGGCTGTTGCATGGTGTATATATTCACAGAAGTTAAGCTTTGTCGCAATTGATGATTGGCTCCAAAAGCGCCTAGCATTCCTGGAGAATTACTGATGACAGCACCTGGTTTTTTTGTCCAAACATTTTTGCTAGCAGGTCGCGACGCAACATCAATTGCATTTTTGAGTACAGCAGGCAAACCACGATTATATTCGGGCGTTACAAAAATAACACCATCGAGCTGGTCAACTTCCTCTCGGAAACTAATATAACTTTCGGGAACTTGGTCATGGTCGTCAAAATCTTGATTGTACAACGGTAATTGCCCAATTGATATTATTTTAAATTTAAAAGTTGGCGGTTCCAAACTGATGATTTCTTCAGCTACTTTTCTGGAAAAGGATTCTTTGCGGAGGCTTCCTACAAAAATTCCGATGTGTTTTGTGTCCATCATTTAATTTTTTAATTATTTAAAATTAAGAAAAATTTGATGAATGCTTTTAAAAAATAAAGACCGGAAAATTTTCCAGTCTTTATAATTTATATTCTTGTAATATCAGCGCCTAATGCTTTTAGTCTTCCGTCGATATTTTCGTAACCACGGTCGATTTGTTCAATATTGTGGATTACCGATTTGCCTTCGGCAGAAAGTGCCGCGATTAACAATGCGTTACCAGCGCGGATATCTGGCGAAATCATCGTTGTTCCACGCAGTGGTGTTTCGTGGTTTAGACCGACAACTGTTGCGCGGTGTGGATCGCAAAGGATAATTTGTGCACCCATGTCAATTAATTTATCAACGAAGAATAATCTGGATTCAAACATTTTTTGATGAACCAAAACAGTACCTTTTGCTTGTGTTGCCACAACCAAAATGATGGATAATAAATCTGGCGTAAATCCTGGCCAAGGCGCATCAGAAACTGTTAATATGGATCCGTCGATAAACTTCTGAATTGTATAATTTTCCTGAGCAGGAATGTAAATGTCTTCGCCACTTCGCTCAAGCTGAATTCCTAATTTTCTAAAAGTATCAGGAATGATGCCCAATTGATTCCAATTGACATTTTTAATGGTAATTTCAGATTTTGTCATGGCTGCCAGTCCAATCCAAGAGCCAATTTCCACCATATCGGGTAACATCGTGTGTTCTGTTCCTCCAAGATAGTCTACACCTTCGATTGTTAAAAGATTTGAACCAATACCAGAAATATTCGCGCCCATTCTGTTTAGCATTTTGCAAAGCTGTTGCAGATAGGGCTCACATGCAGCGTTGTAAATTCTGGTTTTGCCTTTTGCTAGAACAGCAGCCATAATGATATTGGCAGTCCCTGTTACTGAAGCTTCTTCCAATAAAATAAATTTACCTTGAAGTTCTTTAGCTTTTAGAGAATAATATTGTTCGTCCTCGTCATAAGAAAATTCGGCACCCAATTCTACAAAACCTTGGAAATGTGTATCCAGACGGCGTCTACCGATTTTGTCACCGCCTGGCGTTGGCATATAAGCTTCGCCATAACGTGCTAACATAGGGCCTAATAGCATAACCGATCCACGCAATTTGGCGCCATCTTTTTTAAACTCAGAGGATTTTATATAATTAAAATTAACAGCATCGGCTTTGAAGGTGTAGTCGCCATGTCCGTTTTTGATGATTTTGACATTAAGGTCACCAAGAATTTCAATTAGTCTATTAACATCGTGTATGTCGGGAATATTTTTAATTCTGACTTCTTCATCCGTTAACAAAACAGCACATAATATCTGAAGCGCTTCATTTTTTGCACCTTGTGGTGTAATATCGCCTTGTAAAGTTTTTCCTCCTCTTATCTCAAATGCACCGTTCATTTATTTTCTGTTTTTCTGATTGTTTTGGTTGTTTTGATGTCTTCTTTTTGCGTTATTATTTGTGTTTTGGTTTCTGTTGTTTTTGTTGTGGTTGCTGTTATTGTTATTATTTTTGCGATTGGTATTGTAGTAGATTTTACTTTTGTCCAGACTGTCTAGTCCGGTAAGGTCCAGTCTGTTATTGGATAAGTCTTTTAGGTGGCGGAAAATCACGTCATCTTGCACATGTTCTTTATTGTAAACATTGTAAGACTTTTTCATATTATTCGCAATAACTTGGATCAGCGCATCTTTTTCGTCGCCTGCATCTAGTTCGATAGCGCGTTCGATAAGTTGCAAAATACTTTTTCCATAGAATTTGTAATCGTTATCGAAAGAAGGATAAGGCATTTTTCTGGGTTTTGTACTTAGTTCTTCTTGCGATAATATTGGATATGGCGAATCTACATCGAGATCATAGCTGGCTAGAATAAAAAGATGGTTCCAAAGTTTGTGCTTATAGTTTTCTTCATCATTAAGATGTGGATTGCGTTGTCCCATAAATTCGATGATGGTAGCGGCAGCTTCGTTACGTGCTTCTTTGGTGGGGAGTTCTCTGCAGATTTCCACCATTTCTTGTATCATTCTGCCATATTCTGGCATTTGAAGTGCGGTTCTTTGGGTGTTGTATTCCATGATGCAAATATATGAAAATATAGAATCTGTTTATGGTTTAGAAGTTTTTCAAAAAATTAAAATTTTATAAAAATAAAAAGCCTGACATTTTTATTGACAATTACTTTGAAAAGACTGAAGAAATACCGAAAAATATAGAATGTTTAAACTATCATAATACGAGATTAAATGATGTTATTTAGTTCAAAAATTTTCTTTTGTCTTTCTCTGAAGGCAGTGTACAGAATGCTTTCATTAATTTTTTTCTTCGTGCAGCAATAATGTCATACAAGCCATCTCGTATAAATTTTGGTATGATCTTTCCGAGTTTTAATAATTCATAAAAAATAGATAGACCCGCAGCGATTTGTATTGCGGCATCGGATTTTTTTAAATAATAATGTTTGGGTTTCCAAAGATAAATAGTGTCAAAATCTCTAAGGTTAAGATGTCTTTGTTTTAAAAAATCTTGACCTAAATCTGACTGTAACGATGCAAAAAGAAACTGATCTTTTTTGTCGCGCTTCAAAATCCATTGCACCCAATAATTACAAAAACCGCAATCACCATCGTAAAAAACGATGGAGTGCTTCTCGCTAATAGATTCGAGGTTTTTCATCACAGTATAGGATTTGCCTCTTTTGTATCTCTTTGAATCTGTCGAAAATATTCGATTAATAATTTTTTGGATTCTGTCGTTAACTTGGCATCAGGATGTCCCAAAATATAAGATTCCAAAGGCATTTCGTCTTTTTCCAGCATTTCGATATTTTCATCTAGTTTATGAAGTTGGCGTTTTGGCTCATAAGTTGCCCAAGTTGAAAAGTTTAGTTTTTTTCGACCCTCGTCAATATGTTTTTTCAAAAACCATGAAGAGGGCGCAATACTGGCGTACCAAGGATAACGTGTTTCGTTAGAATGGCAATCGTAGCAAGAGGTTTTCAGAATTTTTGCAATGGCAACAGGAGGTTGTTTGGTGTTCACAAAATCCATTTTAGGATTTATTTCAGGATTGGTTTTGTCGATTGGGAAAAACTGAATCATTATAAATGCCACCAAAAGGACTGTGATTATTCTTTTCATTTTATACCTTTTTTGAAAAAGTGAATTTAAGAAATTTCTATAGTTTATTAATGGATTGTAGATTTTTATTATTTAAAAACAATTATTAATCATTTTGATTGTTGATGAAATTTTTAATCTTAAAATAAAATAGACAATGCAAACTTTGCACTGTCTATTTTTGAAATTTTTTAATTATGGTATGATTGTTTTTTGATTAGTTTAAGCGTTTCTTGGCTATTATCGTCATACTTTATTGTGAGAATATATGTACCCGGAGTTAGAGATTGTACATTGAAACTTTTTTGATTTCCAAAACTAAGAAGTGTTTTTCCAGAAAAATCAATAATTCTACTTTCCGCGATGTTCTTTTTAGTAGAAATTTTTATGTTATCACGAACAGGATTGGGATAAATACGAGTAGATTTTGATGTTGCAGAATGTTCTCCAGTAGTTAGCACATCTGTAGATTTGGCAGATACCACGACGTTGTCAATAGCAATTGTTGACCCCATAATCGATGAATAATCGAAGATTTCTGGAAGCAATTCTACATCTGCAAAACCCCTAACAATAGGCTCGTTGTTGACACGAGCTTTTATTTCGCCAGTATTGGTGTTGAAAGTTGTCGTTATATGATACCAAGTGTTTGGCGTTGGGTTTTCTAACAAAGTTCCAAACATTTCTGCACCAGAAAGATAAAGGATTTCAGTTTCTATATCCCATCCAATTTCTGCAATAATATCAAAATCTGAAGTGCCAAGTACAACGATTCCAAGGCTATCCAGCTGGTCTCCAGTATAATAATCGAATTCAGCCACAAAAATGTTGTTGCCAGCATTTCGGTTTTCCCAATTGTTTTCGTGGGTTACAAAAATACCAGAATCGTTTTCTTCATTGGTATTAAGTTGTAAGCTTTTCCCTTTAGCAGGACTTATTTTAGCAATTTTTACCCAATCATCTTCGCTACCATCTCTTACCCAGCCACCTTGGTCTGTGAAATTTCCGACAGTGTAAGATTCAAAATTATCCTCCCATAAGGTTTGGCTAAAAGCACAGCTCATAAAGCTTGTGGTTAAACCAAATAATAGTATTTTCTTCATAACTTTAAATATTTTATAACAATATGACTGAATCGTTATAAAGGCAATAAAATTAAAATTACTAATGCTATGTATAAAATAGTAAATATTAATATTGTTAAAAATATAGTCAATTTGATAACAAAAAAATAATTAATTCAAAAAAGTCTATCTTTGCAAAAAAATTGGGCTCCGAGAGTCGGAGAAACCCATTAATAATCTTATCCTGAAGCAATTTCTTATGATGCTAAGGATTATTAAACATTTTTTATGAGCAATATTGTTGCTATTGTTGGCCGACCGAATGTGGGAAAATCCACTTTATTCAACCGTTTATTAGAAAGAAGAGAAGCTATTGTAGATTCTACAGCTGGTGTTACCAGAGACCGTCACTATGGAAAATCTGATTGGAATGGTGTAGATTTTACAGTTATTGATACTGGAGGTTACGACATCGGTTCGGATGATATTTTTGAAGAAGAAATTCGTAAACAAGTACAATTGGCTGTTGAAGAAGCGACTTCCATTATTTTTATGGTTAATGTTGAAGAAGGTCTTACCGATACAGATTATGAAGTTTTTGAATTGTTGAGAAAAGCCAACAAACCTTTATATTTGGTTGTTAACAAAGTAGATTCTGCTAAAGAAGAACTTCCTGCAACCGAATTTTATCAGCTAGGAGTAGAAAAATATTATACGCTTTCTTCTGCAACAGGTTCTGGTACTGGAGAATTGCTGGATGCCGTTGTCGCGGATTTCCCAACGACAGAGTATAAAGATCCTTTCGAAGGTTTGCCAAAAATTACCATTGCTGGACGTCCAAATGTTGGTAAATCCACTTTAACAAACGCTTTGCTGGATAACGAAAGAAATATTGTAACCGACATTGCAGGTACAACGCGTGACAGTATTGAAACTTTGTATAACAAATTCGGGCACGAGTTCGTATTGGTTGATACGGCGGGAATGCGTAGGAAATCAAGAGTTTCTGAAGATTTGGAGTTTTACTCCGTAATGCGTTCTATCCGTTCTATTGAGCATTCTGATGTTGTGATTTTGATGATCGATGCAACTTTGGGTTGGGAATCGCAAGATATGAACATCTTTAGTTTGGCTCAAAAAAATAGAAAAGGCGTTGTCATTTTGGTAAACAAGTGGGACTTGGTCGAGAAAGAAACCAATACCATGCGCGATTTCGAAGCCAAAATTAAAGACAAAATCGGAATGTTCAGTGATATTCCAGTATTATTTGTTTCAGCTCTAACCAAGCAACGTATTCTAAAAGCGGTTGAAGTAGCAATGCAAGTTTATGAAAATCGTAAACAACGCATCAAAACTTCAAAACTGAACGAATTGATGCTTCCAATCATGGAAAATACACCTCCTCCAGCTTTGAAAGGTAAATATGTGAAAATCAAGTATTGTGTGCAGTTGCCAACGCCATCGCCACAATTTGTGTTTTTCTGTAATCTTCCGCAATATGTGAAAGAACCTTACAAACGATTTGTAGAGAATCAGTTGCGTAAGAACTTTGATTTTACTGGAGTTCCAATCGAGATTTATTTCAGACAAAAATAAAATATCAGCCTTTCGGATTTTTCGGAAGGCTTTTTATTGCTTAACTTTAAAGCTCATTTTTATATTTAAACTAAGAACCCGTTTTTATGATAAAAGAATTATCCCAAGAATTTTCTTTAGTTAACTCATGGATTAATGATTTAAGAAATGTTGATGTACAACAAGACCGCATGAAGTTCCGTAGAAACTTGGAGCGCATCGGTGAGATTGCTGCTTTCGAGATTTCCAAAGGTATGGCACAAGTTGAGGTGGAGATTACAACTCCTTTGGATAAAGTGAAAGGTCGCGAAATTGCAGTTCAGCCTGTTATTACAACTATTCTTAGAGCGGGAGTTCCTTTGTTTCAGGGTGTTCTTAATTATTTTGATAAAGCCGATTGTGGTTTTGTTGCAGCTTATAGAAAGCATGATGTCAACGATTATTTCTCTATAAAACAAGATTATTTGACGTGTCCAAATCTAGACGGACGTCCTCTAATTGTTGCAGATCCTATGTTGGCAACGGGAGCTTCCCTTATCGAAGCTATAAAAGATTTGCTGACCAACGGAACGCCAACAGAAATGCATATCGTAGCAGCAATTGCCAGTCAACAAGGTGTGAAAGCTATACAAGATGCTTTTCCAAATGCTAAAATTTGGGTGGGTGTTATCGATTCTGGTTTGACGTCAAAAGGTTATATCACGCCAGGTTTGGGCGATGCAGGAGATTTGGCTTACGGAGAAAAACTTCAACGATAATTTTTTAATAATTCATGACCAATACTTAGTCTATTGCAATTACCAAAATGCTGATGCGATAGTTGGGGTTTTTGCTTAAAATTTCCCATGCGATGCTCGATAAAGTATTTCCTGTTGTGAAAACATCATCTATTAAAAGAATGTGTTTGCTATCTTGACTAGATTGTGAACTGAATACACTTTTCGTTTCTTCGCGATGCGTTTTGTCTTTTTGGGCTTGCGCCTTGTCGTGGGAATTCCGTTTTATAAATTGATGATTTACTGGGATATTATATAGTTTTGATAAAGTATTTCCAAATAAAGTCAATTGGTTGTAACCGCGTTGTTTTAGCTTTTTTTCATGCAACGGAACGCTGATTATTTCATCAATTTCGTTCAGCTTAATTCGATCATGAATCCATTGCGCAAGATGTTTTCCAATGAATTGCTGATTGCCATATTTCAGACCGTGAATTAGTTTTTGAGCTAAATTTTCATCTTTAAAATAAAACAAAGCAAAAGCTTTTTCAACAGGAAAAAGGAGCTTGGCTTTTTGTGTTAAAATGTTTTCAGAATCAAATTTAAAATGTGTGTAACTGAGTTGTTCTTCGCAATTTTCACACAATATAGAATGTGACGGAATGATAGTATCACAAGACAAACAACGCGTCGGAAAAATCAAATCCAATAACATGACTTTTAGTTTAAGTCGAAGATAATCAAATTTTTAAGATGATTTTAAAAATTGAGATCGGATTTTTTCAATGGACTTTTTCATGTCGTTATTGAAATGTTCTTTATCGAGTCTTGTCGCCGGAGCTTGTCTTACATCGCAATTGCCGATGCTGCAATGTTCGCAGGTGACACCAACTTCAACAATGGGCAAAGCGTCACTTTTTGAGAAGTTTATTTTTTTTAGAGAATTACTATTCAACAAAATTCCAAGACAATAACTTCTGTTGCTTCCGTCCGAAAATGGATTTTTTTGGGAGGTTGATATCACAAGATAACTAAGTCCAAAATCTTTGTAATGTGAAATTTGGGCATCAGTCATTTGTGTATCTTCAGTTTCCAATTGTTCCAGATTTCTTACAGAAACCCATCGACGACAATAGTGTTCATTCATTGCATTAGATCGTGGCGCTTGTTGTTGGTTGAGGTGTAATTCCTTTAAAATCTGTACTTTATGCGTGTTTTTCTTTTTGACAAAACATAAATAAAATAAGTCCTTTATCCCAAATTCTGAAGCTAAAATATTAGTCAAACGATAATATAATGTTTCTGGAGAATTTGTGAAATGCTTAATTAAATCTTCAAAATGTGAGGCTTTCCATTCTTTATGATCGAAAAAATCAGCCGTTTTCTGTACCAGTTCTTTTTTAGGAATCAATAATCCGCCAGCGAAATATGAAGCATAATAATTATTCAGGATTTCTTCAAAACTATGGATGTCAACCCAAGAATACGTGTTGGGACGCAATTTTAGATCCAAAACTTGGAATCCAATTTCTTTGGCTAAAATGAAAGTTTTTTGATTTTCATCAAGCCTTTGATTGAGTAATAAATTCTTTTTTTCAGGAATAAATAAAGATCTTAAATGTTGCAAAGTACCAAATTCATTAAAATCTTGTGAGCTTATTTGGTAGCCAAAATCTTCGATTAAAATATTTTCTAAATCCGAGGATTTCAGTTCGCGGGGCTTTAGGTTGTATTGCTGGTAAAACGCCTCAGCTTTTTCCTCGATCTCAGGGAAATGATTGTTGTATAATTCCTGAAAAGAGCGCAATACTGCAAAGAAAAAACGTTCTTTTCCAAGATTGTAATTCTGCGAAATTTCAATAAGTGTATTGATGAAAGCTGTAACTTTTTTTGGCGCTTCGCTTATCATTCCGATCAAATTATTACGGTTGATCCCGAAAAGATCCAACGGGATTTCTTTAAATACATCTGATTGTAAAATTTCATTAATTGGCGCAAGACTTCTGTCGAGTTTTGTCGATACCAAATCATCAAAACTGCATCCTAAGGTTTCTGCGACTTGGATGATTTTGTCATGTTTGGGGTATTTTTTACCATTTTCGATTTCGTTAAGATAAGATTTTGACAAGCCAGTTTGGTTAGCAAGATCTTGTAAAGACCAATTTTTTTTCTGGCGTTGTTGTCTTAGTTTAAGACCAAAAATTACTCGGATATAGTCGCTATCAGCATTCATAAAACAAATATAAAAATAAAGCGATTGTTTACATAATATTTTTTTTAAAAATTTAGCGAACGTTCGCTATTTGTGAAAATATTTTTGTTAGATTTGTCACACCAATCACAATTAAATTAAAAATGAAAAATTTAAATCAAATCTCAATAAATAGTGCAAATGCTTATGAGTCAGTGTTTACGGAAAGCGTTAAGGATTTTTTATTAGCATTGCATCAGACTTTTAATAAGCGCCGTTTAGAACTTCTCGAAAATAGAAAAAGAATTCAAAAAGAATTTGATGCCGGAAAATTACCTCGCTTTTTAGAGGAAACAAAAGAAGTGCGAACAGCAAATTGGATATGTGCGCCGCTGCCTCGCGATTTGCATGATCGCCGTGTAGAAATTACAGGCCCCGTGGACCGAAAGATGATTATTAACGCGCTGAACTCTGGAGCTAAAATTTTTATGGCGGATTTTGAAGATAGCAATTCGCCGACTTGGGAAAATTGTATGCAAGGTCAAATTAATCTAAGTGACGCCATTAGCAGAACAATTGATTTTGTGTCACCCGAAGGAAAATCTTATCAGCTTAATGAAAAAACTGCAGTTTTGCTGGTGAGGCCACGCGGCTTGCATCTCGATGAAAAACATATTTTGGTTGATGGCGAAATGATGTCTGCATCTTTGGTGGATTTTGGAATTTACTTTTTCAGAAATGCTAAAAAGCTGTTGATGAAAGGTAGTGGTCCATTTTTCTATTTGCCCAAATTAGAACATTATCTTGAAGCCCGATGGTGGAATGATGTGTTTTTGTTTTCACAAGATTATCTTAAAATCCTTACAGGAAGCATAAAAGCAACAGTTCTTATAGAAACCATTACCGCTTCTTTTCAATTGGACGAAATTTTATTTGAGCTTAAAGAACATAGTGCGGGACTCAATTGCGGTCGTTGGGATTATATTTTTTCCTATATCAAAAAGTTTAGAAATCTGCCGCATTTTTTGGTGCCAGACCGCGATCAGGTTACGATGACTTCGCCTTTTATGGAGGCATATACCAAAAGAGTTGTGGAGATTTGTCACAAAAGACGCGTTCCTGCGATTGGTGGGATGGCGGCTCAAATTCCAGTAAAAGATAATCCAAATGCTAATGAAGAAGCCTTTGAAAAAGTGAGAACCGACAAAGAGCGCGAAGTTCGTAATGGGCATGACGGTACTTGGGTAGCACATCCTGCTTTGGTGCCTGTTGCGATGGCAGTTTTTAATCAATATATGCCAACGCCTAACCAAATTCATAAACAATTTAATTATCAAATTTCGGAAAGTCAACTCTTGGAGGTTCCCGTAGGAACGATTACAGAAAAAGGGCTTCGCAAAAACATCAATGTTAGCATTCTCTACATCGAATCCTGGTTGATGGGCACAGGTGCAGCGGCAATTTATAATTTGATGGAAGATGCAGCTACTGCAGAAATTTCTCGCTCCCAAATATGGCAATGGCTAAGACAGTCGGTGACGTTGGAGGGGGGACAAGTTGTTACAAAAGAATTAATTCTGAAACTCGAAAATGAAGAAGTAGAGAATATAAAAACTTATGTTGGTGAACAGCGTTTCCAAAATGGAAAGTTCGGTTTAGCAATTAGCCTTTTCAATGACATGATTTTTTCTAAAGAATTTGACGAGTTCTTAAGTATAAAAGCTTATCCATATTTGGATTAAAGTTTAAATACATTCAAACATTTTTAATCACACTAAATCACACTATATTATGAAATCAAAACAAGAACAAATCCAAGCTTTGGCGCAAGATTGGCTGAACAATCCACGTTGGAAAGACGTTACGAGACCGTATTCTGCAGAAGATGTTTTAAAACTTAGAGGACGTTACACCTTGGAATACAGTATTGCAAAACAAATGTCAGAAAAACTTTGGGATAAGCTTAATAATCAAGATTATGTTGCAGGCTTGGGCGCTTTGACAGGAAATCAAGCGGTGCAGGAAGTGGACGCTGGTCTGGAAGCCATCTATCTGTCAGGTTGGCAAGTGGCAGCAGATGCCAATTTGTCGGGCGAAATGTATCCCGATCAATCCTTATATCCTGCGAATTCGGTGCCGTCGGTTGTTAAAAAAATTAATAATGCTTTGTTGCGTGCAGATCAAATACAATCGGTAAATGGCGGTGGCGACAAAGAATATCTTGTACCTATTGTAGCAGATGCAGAAGCAGGTTTTGGAGGTAATCTCAACGCTTTTGAGTTGATGAAACAGATGATTGAAGCGGGTGCCGCAGGCGTTCATTTTGAAGATCAATTGTCGTCTGCCAAAAAATGTGGCCATCTTGGAGGAAAAGTTTTGGTACCGACACAAGAAGCGATTAACAAATTGATTGCGGCGCGCTTGGCAGCTGATGTTTTAGGAGTTCCGAGTTTGATTATTGCTAGAACAGATGCCGATGCTGCGGACCTTTTAACGTCGGACATTGATGATCGAGATAAAAAATTTGTGACAGGCGAACGGACTTCGGAAGGTTTTTATGTTGTGAAAAATGGTGTGGAACAAGGCATTGACCGAGGTTTGTCCTATGCGCCTTATGCCGATCTAATCTGGATGGAAACTTCAAATCCTGATTTGGAACAGGCCAGACAATTTGCGGAAGCTATTCATGCTAAATTTCCTGGAAAAATGTTGGCGTACAATTGCTCGCCTTCTTTCAATTGGGCAGCTCGGTTGAGTGTTGAAGAAATGGAAGATTTTCGAGAAGAATTGGCAAAGATGGGTTACAAATTTCAGTTTATCACATTGGCTGGTTTCCATGCGTTGAACACGGCTATGTTCGAGTTGGCTTTGGCTTATAAAGAGCGCGGCATGGCGGGGTATTCGGAGTTGCAAGAACGCGAATTTGCTTTGCAACCGAAAGGTTTTCGTGCTGTAAAGCATCAAAGTTTTGTAGGAACGGGCTATTTTGATGAAGTCCAGCGTATTGTTACCAATGGCACTTCTGCAACGGTAGCGATGAAAGATTCTACAGAAGCATCGCAGTTTCATTAATTTTTTCTAAAATAAAAATCTTATAAAAAGGCCTTTAGTAAATTAAAACTAAAGGCTTTTTTATTTTAAGAGTTATACAGCAACTTGTAATATTCGTCTGCCATACGATCGCTATTGAACTGGAGGTGTACGTCTTCCATAGCAGAGCCTACAATTTTGCGCCATTTATTTTTGTTATTGTAGTAGGTTGGGATGATTTCGTTTTCGAGAATGTCGTACAATTTGTTAAGGTCGTAAGTGTCTTGTTCTAAAGTTGTCATATTGTGGTAATCCGCTTTCGGAACGACAAAGGCGTTTTCGCCATGTCTGGCAAATTCTGGGATCCAGCCATCGTCTGTTGATAGGTTGACAGAAGCATTCATTGCTGCCGTCATACCAGAAGTTCCGGACGCTTCGCGCGGAACTCTAGGATTGTTTAGCCAGATGTCGGAAGCTTGTTTCAGGGATTTTCTTAATGACAATTCGTAGCCTGTAAGCACTGCTATATTGTTGTAGATTTTATTTTCTTCAACAAGATTATTAAAAGTTGAAATTGCGGAATAGTCCATGGGATAAGGTTTTCCTGCCCAAATGATTTGTACAGGATATTCTTTGTTTTCCAAAAGTCTGCGGAAGCGTTCTTTGTCTGCTAGTAACAAATCTGCTCTTTTGTAACCCGCAAAACGTCTTGCCCAGACAATTGTTAAAATATGGGGATCAAAAAGTTTCCCACACTGGTCAGCCACAATTTTGAAAGCTCTTTTTTTCAAATAGTTTTTTCTAAAATCAAAAGTTTCTTTGTCGCCTTCATCTTTGGCATTATAAAGCGGTTTGTCCGCCCAATATTTGAATTCCTGAGCGTTGGTGATTGATTTTATTTCACAAATGCCGGGATATTTGTTCCACATCTGTCGGGAAACAAGGCCATGCAATTGAGATACAGCATTGGCGACACGAGCCATCTTCAGAGCGCATAGCGAATGGTTGAATTGGTCATCGCTACTACCTTCGAATTGTTTGGCTTCTTCCTTGCTCATGCCACAGAAATAGGACATGTTGTAACAGAGCCCAAGGTCGTGTTTTTCGTTGCCCGCTTCTTCGGGGGTGTGCGTTGTGAAAACTAATTTTTCTTTAACTTTTGAAAGGTCGCCACCATATTTTCTTAATAAATAAAAAGCTGCGGGCAATCCATGTGCTTCGTTAAGATGGTAAACCTCGCGCTCAAGATTCATTTCGTCCAACAATTTTGCGCCAGCTTTTCCTAGTAAAATATATTGCGCCAATTTTGTAGATTCGTTCGCGTCGTATAGGCGATGGCAAATGGTTTTGGAAAGATGATCGTTTTCTGGCACGTCCGTACTCAGCAAAAACATAGGGCATGTTTTGAAAGTTTCAGGATTGAGGTACCAGACTTTTACCCAAACAGGGGCATTGTGAATTTCGATTTGGAACAGTATGCCAGTATCTTCCAAATAAGAGTATATTTTTTTTGTCTAAACAGGATGAAGTGTTTGGTTGTGGTTGCGAGCTTGGTCATAATACCCGAATTTCCACAAAATGCCAATACCTAGCAAATCTTGTTTTAAATTATAGGCGCTTCGCATGTGTGATCCCGCCAAAAAGCTTAATCCACCACTGTATATTTTCAGAGATTGATCAATAGCAAACTCCATAGAGAAGTAAGCTGTTTTTTTAGAATATTGAGGATTGATGCTGTATGGCATCTTATAATTTTTAAAATCCATGGAATAGGCATTTGTTTTGAGAAGGCAATTTAATCATTTAGAATAAAAATAAGAGGATGCGCTTACTGGTCTTTAGTGGAAAATATTATTAAATACATAAGATACTGTTCACGTTAATTTTTATTAATATCTCATTTTCAATGGATTATTTGATTATATTTAGAATGTGATTAATAAAATCATTGCATTATGGTGTTCACGGAGGATCTTTCAAAAAGCTTGGCGTTGTGTATGTTGCGGAATAAAAATTCTGCAAACAAACTTAGCTATTGGTGTCGTGAAATTGACCGTGAGCAGCTTTCTGAGCGGGAAGCTTATCAAAAGAAAACCGAAGTGTTGCTGTTGAGCAGTCTTCTCCAATATTATCCCGACATTGAAATTGAAAATCTTATTGGCGAAAGTCCGGATTTTATTGTGACAATTGGTTCCAAACGCATTGGTCTAGAAATTTCGGAAGTCATTAATCATTTCGAATTAAAGAAAAGCGAGGCGAGGATTAATCAGATTTTCCGAAATGTGGAGCAAAGTTTCGGACAAGATAAATTGTTTTCCGGAATTTTTTATATCGGACTTAGCTTGTGGATGATGAACCAGTATGATGATGAAAAAGTGATTAAAGATATTCTTACCGCCGTGCAAAATCAGAAACCGACAAAATACGTGACCTCCATTAGAAGAACGCCTTATCATAAGGGCGTTCTTTTGGTTTTAGATTATAGCATGTCTTTGTTTGATGAGTTGAAAGCGGAAAAAATTCTCCACATCATCGAAAAGAAAAAGGTGAAATATCCACTTTATAAAAGCAAAATTGATGAATGCTGGCTCATTATTGTTTCCAATATGCACAATATGGCGTCGCGCTACAGCTATATCCAAACGCCCGAAGTTCTGAACGCTGTCAAAAGCCCTTTCCAAAAGATTCTACATTTGGAAAATCTCTCCAGTGCGATGTGGACGATAAAATAATTTGTTAATAATTCTTAGATTTTTTTAAATCTTCGGTGTGGTTTTTAGCAAACTAATACTTTGCTCATACAGTATCTATACTTTATCCCTAGTTATGTTAGTTGTTGGCTAAGAATATTATTATGTTAAATAGAGTTTGTGTAGAATGTATATCATGGAAAACGAGTATTTTGTAGACGAATTGTAGGTTTTAAATTAGTTTGACGTAATACTATTTATTATGTATAAACTAATAACAATCTATAATAATGAAAACTACTTACTCAAAACAGAGGGCGTGCATGGTGCTTTTTGTTTTAACCTCGGTGCTTTTTAGCGCTAAAACTATTTCTGCATTAGCAGGTCGTTTGGGTTTTGAAAATGATAATAGATCCACATCTTGCATTATTAGAAATCAAAACCAGCAGACATTCACAAAAAAAATAGGTATTGTTGATGATTATTTTTCCTTAAAGAAGAGTTTTGGGAATTCTTCGATGGTAAAAAGCAGTCAGTTAAAAATCTTACCAGCGCCACAAAATGGTGATTTCCGAACCGAGCCAGGTAGTACTGCTAGCATTTATTTTGCTTCTACGTCCAACTGGCAAGTATATGGCTCTGGAGGCTGGCAAGCGGCTACTGTATCACCACAGTCGGCAAGTTGGACTCCCGAAAATATTTTCATAGAAAGTGGAAGTTATGTAGACGTTGCGAGAGGTAGGATGTATAAGAATATTTTTATTAGTAATAATGTATTTGTTTATTCGGCAGATACTGACCCAGGCTTGGGAATTGCTGATGGCAAAAGTTTGGAAGTTATTTCTGGGACTTTATCTGTTAATGGAAATTTAACTTTGGGTGCTAGTAGCAAACTTATTGTAAGATCTGCAGGATTGCTAGATCTTAATAATTCAGAAGCTCAAACTGCGCTACAGCCGACTTCTCAATTTGAGATTGAAAATGGTGGCATAGTTAACATCTCTAAGGAAAATACCAATATCTGGAATGGTATTGAGATTTTTCATGAAGATTCCAATGTTAATATTACTGCATGGGATGGTGGTCCCTTGTTTAGTACGGCTAGTATGATTTCTAATTATACGGTCGCAGGTATTTCTGCAAAGTTTGGGAATTTGAATATCGAAACTTCTTCTCACTGGAATCAGGTATTCCCTTCAGGAACGTATCAAATTACGCATCGCGATCTTAAATTGAAGAATACGTCAACCTCCTCAAGTATTGAGATGGCGATCAATTTTGATAATTTAACGGTGGGAAGGGATTTATACATTGGAGGAATAGGTTTAGTTTTAGGCCAATCAACTAATGGTGATAAGACCTTAACTGTAAAAAGGAATTTTATTAAAAACGATGCTGGAAGTTTTATCCTTCTTGCCAAAGCAGGAAACAAAAAAGCTTTTCTAAATATCAATGGTGATTTTCTTCTTAATGGCGGTGTTTTTAATTTGAGCAATAACAATTCGCATCCTAATACGTCTAAGGTTAATTTGGGAGGGAATTTTAAGAAGGTTAATACCGGAACTGTAAATTCCTATCTGGTCAATTCTAATACAGGAAGTACTGATGTAACTTTTAATTTTGTAGGAAATCCAACCAATTTAACACAAACTATTACCGCGACTTCTAATACGACTTCCAATGATTTTATGTATTTGTATTTCTATATTAAAAATAGCGCTAATGTCAAATTAACCAAAGATTGGCAACTGGGGACAAGTGCAAAACTAATTGTAGAAAATGCAGGCATCTTAGATTTTGGATTAAATGGTTTGACAGCAAATAATATATCAAGAATAGAAAATCAAACATCTCAGTCTTTTGAATTAATGGCTGGCGGTAAATTAATTATCACTTCACCAGAAGGGATTATGACAGGAGGCACTTATACAGGAAATGTACAAATAGGAGGTGATGCGACAACAAGGGTTTTTTCAGGTGATGCGACTTACCACTATGTAGGACGTAGTAACCAAGTTTCCGGTAATGCTTTACCAAATGCTGTTTCTGCCAAAAAGGTAATTGTAGAACTTTTTACAGATGCGTTTACTTTTCAACCCAATGGATTAAAAAGAATCAATAGCAATGGTTATTTAGAAATCAGAAAAGGGATTGTTCTCGATAACGGGACAGGTTCTTTCTCCGATGGTGATTTGCCTTCCGAGAATGGTGGACTCATAATGAGTGGCGGCCGGTATCGACTACAAAAGATAGGTTTTAATCCGGGACTTTCTGGGACTTATAATTTGACAGGTGGTATTGTTGAATTTAACAATGCTAATGCAAGCAGTCAAAATGTGCGTGCTCCCAAATTATATAACAAAATAGAAGTTACAGGGACTAATGTATGGAGTACTTCGGGGACAATTAGCTTGCGCGACCAAGGAAGTTTTACAGTGAAAAGCAATGCTGATTTTGCAACAAATACACAGACTATAGATGGTCCAGTAGGCACACAGAGCCTTATTGTGGAAAGCAATGCTATTTTTAAAACTGGTGATGAAGACGGCTTCAGTGGTGGCACCAATACTTCTGTCGATAATACTATTGAAAACATCAGTCTTGCCAATGCCAGCACCATCGAATATTCTAGGGGCGGTAACCAAATTATCACCAACGCACCTGTTACGACATCGCCCATTGGTGCTAATTATGCCCATTTAAAAATTTCAGGTTCTGGTATTAAAACCGCTACAGGAGTTACAAAGGTTAATAATTTAGTAAGTGTAGTAGGAGGGGAATTAAAACTTCCCGAAACTGCTGATAACCTAGCATCTAATGTTCTTGAAGCCAAACAAGGTCTCCAAAACACAGGTGGAATTGTAAGGTTTGAAAATAATGCTATCCTGATGCAAGATCCTACCGCTAATAATATAGGTGCTATCAATCTAGAGCGCAAAGCAACAGTGCCAGCTAATCAATACAATCTTTGGGCGTCACCCGTTGTAGAGCAAGATTTATATGCGTTATATGGTAGTCCCAATTCTGTTATGGCAGGCAAGGTGATGGAGTATATAACAAAAACAGATACCTTCAAACCAGTAATAGCGGGCACAAAGTCTGCAAAAGCCAAAGGCTATTCAGCGATAGGTCTTGCTTCAAATGCCGTAAAAGCAATTTTCAGTGGTGTGCCCAATAATGCCGCTTTTGTTTTTGATGTAGGTAACAATGTCGGTCAGGGCGATGGTTACAATCTTACAGGCAATCCATATCCTTCTAATTTTGATTTGGATTTATTCTATACTTTAAACAATACCTTGCTGGATGTGGCTAAGGATAACAATGCCTATTTCTGGGATAATACAGGCAATACAGATTATAACCAATATGGCAGTGATTACTCGGGAGATAATTATGCAACCTATAATTTTTCTAGTAAAACAGGTAATCAAGCGCCCAGATTTAATAATGACGCCGCGGCTAAAAAACCTATTAATATTATCAAGTCGGGACAGGCCTTTATTGTAAAACTTAAGAGTACAACAGCAAGTCTTAGCTTTGATAATACGATGAGAACCGCTACTTCAAGTGCTGTTTATTTTAAAAACGAAAAGCCCAAACGCTATTGGTTGGAATTGATAACGCCTAAAAATTTAATCATCAGTACAGCTGTTGTCTATGATGAGGGCGCTGCCAATATATATGATAAATATGATGCTTTGGCCAATACATCAGCTTCAGATTTATTTTATAGCATCAGTAGCGATGCAGAGCCATTGAGCATCCAAGGACGACAAGATGTTGATATTAGAAATGATGTTATAGCATTGGGTGTAAAAGCTTATGAAAGTGGAAATTACAAAATAGCTTTTGCAGAAGGTGATGCTATTTTCGCTGATGGACAAGATATCTATCTTAAAGATAAGCTGTTGAATAAAATTGTTAAATTAAACGATGGCAATTACAATTTTACATTAGAAAAAGGGTTTAATCTCGGCCGTTTCGAAATAATTTATAAATCAGATTTAGTGCTTAATGCGACAGATCCGACAAAAAATGATTTCGTAGTTTATAAAGATCAAGAAGATTTTATTATAAAATCTGATAAAAACTTGGGACAAGTCGAAGTTTACGATGCCGTGGGCAGATTAATATGGACAGAGTGGACGAATCTTAAACAATTAAACATAACATCTTCCATATTCACAAAAGGTATTTATATTATTAAAGCAGATCGTTTTGGTGAAACTCGTTTTAAAAAGATTATCAAATAACAAATGTTTCTAATAATTAAACAACCCAATACACATCAAACAAACGGATACATTTTTTGTATCCGTTTGTTTGATGTTTAAAATTTATATTAAACCCGAACAGCGTCTGGAACCATAATTTCGTAATTGCCACCGAAGGAAATAATTTCGCGGACAATACTACTGCTGATAAATGATTTGCCCGATGAGGTGAGTAGGAAAATCGTTTCGATAACGCTTTCTCGTGTCAAAGCTCTGTTGGTTTGCGCAATTGCTTTTTCGAATTCAAAATCGGCAGGATTTCTAAGGCCCCGCAATATGAAATTAACATTTTTGCTTTTGCAATAGTCCACCGTTAAGCCTTCAAAATCATCGACTTCCACATTGGGGAAATCTTTGAAGGTGTTTCGGATAAACTCTTTACGCTGTTCTAACGAGAACATGTATTTTTTTTGTGAGTTTCTACCAATGGCAATAATAATTTTATCAAACAAAGGCGAAGCGCGTTCTACAATATCGTAATGTCCTAGCGTGATGGGATCAAAAGATCCTGGAAAAACAGCAATTCTCATGTCGTTTTTATTTTATTAATGTAAAGGCTTTTTAAGGGCTTTTTCCACTTCGTTCCCACAAAGATCTTGGATGGAAATACCGTATATTTTTGCTTGTTGTGGTAAAATACTTGCTGGGGAAAAACCAGGATTGGTATTCATTTCCAACATATAAGGTTCACCATGCATAATGATATATTCACTTCTGGAGAAACCACTCATTCCTAAAGAATCATAAGCGCGAATGGCGATTTCTTCCACTTTTCTGCGGGTTTCGTCATCCAATCTTGCAGGGGTAATCTCTTGTGAGGCGCCTTCATATTTAGCTTCATAATCGAAAAATTCGTTCTCCGAAACAATTTCTGTAATGCCCAAAACAATGGTTTTTCCTTGATAGTCTAAAACACCAACAGAAACTTCGGTGCCATCCAAAAAGCTTTCGATAAGGATTTCGTCATCTTCTTTATAGGCGAAGGCAATGGCGTTTTCCAGTTCAGAAATCTCTTTCACTTTAGAAATCCCAAGGCTACTTCCCGACTGATTAGGTTTTACAAAAAGCGGAAGTCCAAGCTCTGCAACAATATTTTCAGCATCAATCTTTTCACCTTTTCTCAGATAGATACTTTTTGCCGACGGAATATTATATTTTGACAAGACAGCCAAAGTGTCTTTTTTATTAAAAGTTAAAGCGCTTTGGTAGAAGTTACAACCTGTATAGCGTTGTCCAACGGCGTCCCAATAGGCTTGTAGAATGCCATTTTCGCCAGGCGTTCCGTGGATAATATTAAAACAAGCATCGAATTTTAGCTGGCTTCCATCGCCCAATGTTACAGAAAAATCCGCTTTATTAATCTCCAGTTTTTGTTCGTTGTCATCCAAAAAATACCATTCATCTTTTAGGATAACAACTTTATATACATTGTATTTTTCGCGCTCCAGCGAGTCATAGATTAGTTGTCCACTTTTCAGTGACACGACATATTCGTCAGAATAGCCGCCCATAACCACGGCTATATTTTTCTTTTCCATAACAGATTTATATTATCGCAAATGTAAAAATTTTATCAACAAGGAAGACGCGGTTCTGCTTTTATTTTTGGGCGATTCCGCAACTTTCCAATACATATTCCTTGCCGAAGTTGCGGTCGGGCTATCCGCTGCTATCTTCTTGCCTTTGCAATATGCCATTTCTTAAGAAGGATATCCGCTACTATCCCTATCGCAAAATGGCACAAAAAATGAAGCATGAAGAAAAAAAATACAAAATATATATCTATATTTGCTAGATATTTTTGTAACAAAACAATAGCTTATGTTCAAATCTTTTTTCCACTGGAAAGTTCTCGTTAACATCGTTCTCGCGTTAGCGGTATTTGCGGGTCTTGTATGGTTAACTTTCCGTTGGTTAGAATTTCATACCAATCATGGTGAAGAAATTCCTGTTCCTAACGTCATGAATATGACGGTGCACGATGCGATAAAAGTCCTAGACGACTCTGGCTTAGAATATGAAGTTGACAGTGCGCAGTTCAATCCAAAATTCAAACCTTTTCAAGTCTTGTTGGTGTCGCCATCGCCAGGATCTCATGTTAAAGGAGGACGAACAGTTTTGCTAAAAGTTAATCCACGAACTTGGGCGAAAGTTGCCGTTCCGGATATTATTGATCGTTACAAAGGTTTGGCATTTAACCAACTTAATTTGGTGGGACTCAAAGTAGGTGATACACTCTACGAGCCAAGTATCCAAAGAGATGCTGTTCTTAGAATCTTATTCCAAAATCGACCCATAAAACCAGGTGAACTTCTTCCTAAATTCTCAACCGTCGATTTGGTAATTGGTTCTGGACCATTACGAAATGTGACCATCCCGAATTTGGTGGGAAGAACCGTCCAAGAAGCTAAAAAAATAATTGCTCAAAATTTATTTGAAGTTGGTATCGTAGAATACGAATCCGGTACGGCTGACGATGCTGCTATTATTTACTATCAAGATCCGCCAGCTGGTGCATTGCGAGATCAAGGCATGCAGATTGACCTTTGGGCAAGTCACAAAACGCCTGCCGAAATGTTTAACAAAGTCAAAGAATTGGATTTGATGTATCGTCCAAAAATTGATACGGTAGCACCGCCTCCAATTCGTTACGAAGAAGTTGAGGTTGACCAACCAGCAGCAGTAGTGCCAAAACCTGCACCTGAAAAAAAACCAGAAACACCTAAAACAACAACTACCAATAATAATTCTAACACGGCCAATAAGCCAGCAGCAGAAAAACCGAAAGAGAAGAAAAAGGTAATTGTAGAATAGACCGTTTAAGACTATTACTAATATAATGGCTTCAGCATTGTTGTTGAAGCCAATTTTGATAAAAAAAATATGCAAGAGGACGATTTTGATGAAGCTTTTGAAGATGCTTTAGAATCCAATGATGAGATTGGTCTTAGCGACGAAAATAGCGGACTCTTTGAACATCTCAATATCACAGTCGATAAAAAACAAGAGCCTTTAAGAATTGATAAATTTTTATTGATCTATCGACAAAACTCGTCGCGCAATAAGATTTCTCAAACTTGTCGCGCAGGAAATGTTGTGGTGAATGGCAATCCGGTTAAGCAGAATTATCGTGTAAAGCCAGGCGATGAGATTAGTGTGCTTTTGGCGCATCCACCACGTGAAAATGTTATCATTCCACAAGATATTCCGATAAATATCGTTTATGAAGATGAGGATTTGGTGGTTGTGGACAAAGAGGCAGGAATGGTGGTGCATCCGGGTTTCGGCAACTGGGATGGTACTTTGGTAAATGCTTTGGCCTTCCATTTTGCTAAAAATCCCAATTATAATTCCGATTTGGATCGAGTAGGACTGGTGCATCGTATTGATAAAGATACTTCTGGACTTTTGGTCATTGCTAAAACGGAATATGCGCTGAGCTATCTAGCAAAACAATTTTTTGACAGAAAAACCAAACGCCTTTATTGGGCTTTTGTTTGGGGAAATATAGAAGAAGACGAAGGCACTATTCGAGGACATATCGGGCGCCATCAGAAGAACAGAATGCAAATGGCAGTCTATGAGGATGGCAGTCATGGAAAACACGCGGTGACACATTATAAAGTTTTGGAGCGTTTTCGTCACATGACTTGGGTAGAATGCAAGTTGGAAACGGGAAGAACACATCAGATACGGGCGCACTTCAAACATATCGGGCATACTTTATTTAATGATGAACGCTATGAAGGACATCAAATATTAAGAGGGGTTAATCTCCCAAAATACAAACAATTCGTCCAAAATATTTTTGAAATATTGCCGCGTCATGCTTTACATGCCCACACCTTAGGCTTTGTTCATCCGACTACAAAAAAAGAAATGTATTTTGAAAGTCCGATGCCTGGCGATATGCAGGAAGCGGTTGATAGATGGCGGAAGTATTTGGAAAACAATTAAAATAAAAAAGGAAACTTTAATTTTTTATATTTGTCTCGTGAGAAAAATTTATAAAATTTTTAGTCTTGTTGCGGTTCTTGGGTTATTTGCTGAAAATACGGCAAAAGCACAGGAGACTTTACCACTTTACCAACAATATTTAATGGATGGCGATTTCTTGTTCAATCCTGCATTGTATGGCGAATCCGATGATTTGGTTTTGAATTTGAATTATCAAAAACAATTTTCCAATTTTGGAGAGTCGCCCAATGTACAATCTGTTGGGATGCATGCCAATGTGTTTGACAGAGTTGGCGTAGGCGCTTCTTTTTTCAGGGATCAAAATGGCCCCATTTCAGCCAATGGAATAACGGTGGGCTCATCCTATTTTATACCACTTGGTGACGAAGAAAACCGTATGAACCAATTCTCTTTTGGTGCTGGTGTCAATTTTTATAATATGAGTTTGGATACGGCGCTGTTGACGCCAGATAATCCTAATGATCCCGTTTTGTATGACAAAAATATATTTTTAGCCTATGCTAATTTGGGTATGGCTGTTAAATACAGAGGTTTTGCAGGTGGGGTTTCTGTGATGGATATTCCATTAAATAACGACATTCCCATTGTCAACGGAATAGAACCATCTCCAACAAAAATTATTATGAATGCTGGCTACGACTGGCATTTTGTAGATGGTTTTTATGTAACGCCTTCAGTTCTTTTAAATCTTAATACCAACTCCTCGCGCGTGATGGATTACAACATTATGGGAACCTTTTTCTCAGAAGGTGCGAGCTTCTCTGGCGGTGTAAGTTTCAGAAGTGCAAAAAGCAGCGTAGGAAGTCAGAATTTGGGACTTTCACCTGTTATAAAAGGCCGCATTGGGAAACTAACTTTCGGGGCAGTTTATAACTTCGGGATGTCTGAATTACAAGAAACCGTGGGTAACAGTTTTATGCTGAGTTTAGGCTTTAGATTTGAAAACTTTATCAATGGTAAAGGATTCCGATACAGATAAAATTTATTAATATTAAATAGTCAAAAAGCCACAATTGCTGGCTTTTTTTGTTGATGATTTATATACATATTCCTTTTTGTAAACAGAAATGCAGCTATTGCAATTTTCATTTTTCGACGTCTTTGATTTTGAAGGAAGAAATGCTGACTTCGATAAGTAAAGAATTGAAGTTGCGACACAGCGAGTTGCAAGATAAAAAAATAGAATCTCTCTATTTCGGTGGCGGTACGCCATCTCTTTTGAAGCCTGAAGAAATCGGAAAAATAATTGACGATGTTAATCATTATTTTGAGTTGGATTCTGCGATAGAAATCACTTTAGAAGCCAATCCAGATGATCTTAATAACTCGTTTTTAAAAGAGATAAAGAATGTTGGCGTCAACCGATTAAGTATTGGGACGCAATCTTTTTTTGAAGAAGATCTTAAGTTGATGAACCGCGCACATTCCGCTTCGGAAGCCGAATCCAGTATCAAAAGAGCTCAGGATTTCGGTTTAGAAAACATCAGTGTCGATCTTATCTATGGATCGCCAACGTCGACGATGGAAGAATGGAAACAAAATTTGTTGAAAATTATTGAACTCCAAGTGCCGCATGTATCGTCCTATGCTTTAACAGTGGAGCCGAAAACGATTTTAGAAAATTGGATTACAAAACAAAAAATAAAATCGCCAGACGAAGCTTTTCAGAATGAAGCTTTCTTTTTTATGTCCGAATTTTTAAAGGAAAACGGATTCGATCATTACGAGATTTCAAACTTTGGAAAACCCAATTTTCACTCGAAGCACAATTCGTCTTATTGGGCTTACAAAGCCTATTTGGGACTTGGGCCATCGGCGCATTCTTATGATGGCGCCACACTTAGAAGTTGGAATGTGGCTAACAATACCAAATACATCAAATCGATTTCCGAGAATATACTTCCTATCGAACGCGAGGAGCTCAGCGAAAAAGACCGCTACAACGAAATGCTGATGATTGGACTTCGCACTCAAAAAGGTGTGGATTTGGTTCAGTTTAAAAATAGTTTCTCGAGTGATTTAGTTTCCGATTTTGAAAAGTCGATTCAGCAGAAACTAAAAGACACTATTTTAATTATTGAACATGATAGGTTGCGTATTCCTGAGGAGCATTGGTTTATGGCAGATGGGATTGCCTCGGATTTATTTTTGGTTTAAACCTTTAAGAATCAAAATTTATAGGACGAATTTAATTTTAGAATACAATTAATAAGTAATTTTGCACAAAAGAAATTTTTTGAAACCAGATTATTCTCACTTATCCGCCAAACAACCTATCGGCATTTTCGATTCTGGCGTTGGCGGACTTACTGTAGCTAAAGAAATAAAACGATTGATGCCTCATGAAGATCTCATCTATTTCGGGGATACCAAGCATTTGCCGTATGGTGAAAAATCCAAAGAAGCCATTGTCGGTTATTCTTTAAGAATTGTCGAATTTTTACTAGGTCTTAATTGTAAAGCCATTGTAATCGCGTGTAATACAGCGACAGCTAATGCTCTGAAAGAGATTTTGGAATTGGTCGATGGGCGCGTTCCTGTTTTTGATGTGATTAATCCTGTTGCAGAAAAAGTGGCTTTTGAGATTCATAACAATGTTGGAGTTATTGCGACGAAAGCCACCGTTAATTCTGGGCTTTATAAAAAAAGTATCCGCAAGCATAACAAATTTATCAAAGTGGATGAGTTGGCGACGCCGCTTTTGGTGCCTGCCATTGAGGAAGGTTTTGCAAATCACCCGATAACGCATGCTATTATTTATAATTATTTGTCCAACAATAAGCTTAAAAATATTGAAACTTTAATTCTTGGATGCACACATTATCCGTTGCTTCAGAATGAAATTAAACAATATTATGGCAATCGTGTTCGTGTGATTGACTCACCCAATATCGTAGCAAGTCAGGTGAAAAGTGTGCTGGACAAATACCAATTGTTAAACGAAGACAATCCGGAGCCTAAATACCAGTTTTTCTTATCAGATATCACGAAAAATTTTGAAAGAATATCGAAAAAGTTTTTTGGAAACCGAATCGCATTGGAGCTGAAAGTTTTATAAACTTTCAGCTTTATTTTTGTCGAAAAAAGAGAAGCTTACATTTCCGTATTTTCGCGTATCGGTCAATAGTGGATGTTCAAATTTTTGTCGGCTTTGATGTTCCAAAACAAACGTGCCATTTTCTTTTAAAAATGCACCTTCCGTAACCAGCTTAATTAGATCCTGATATTTAGTTTCGTCCATATCAAAAGGTGGATCAGCAAAAACCAAATCATAGGTTTTAGCGTTATTTTTTTTGCGTTTTAGCCAATCAAAAACATCAGAACGTTGGATGTTAAGTTGCGGGCCAAAGCCTAATTCTTGCGCCGTGGTGTTGATGAAACCTGCATGTCGTGGGTTCATTTCGATTGTGGTGATGTCTTTGCAATCTCTGGAAGCGAATTCTAAACAAATAGAACCGATGCCTCCAAACAAATCCAAAACCGAAATATATTGCATGTCAAACCGATGTTCCAGCATGCTGAATAAAGCTTCTTTTGCGTAGTCGGTTGTTGGTCTGACGTCAAAGTTTTTTGGAGCAGCAATTCTTTTTGCTTTCCATTTCCCAGATATAATTCTGTACATTATTTTTAAATTTAAATTGAAGTTTCCTTTTTAGGTGTTGAGTATAAAAGACTTTTTATACAAATTATCGAAAAGGATTTTCAAATGTTTTGCAAATTTTTGCAATTCCGAAATAAAAGTGTCGTTCTCTGTCGTTTCGCCATAGATGTAGAAATAGGTATCGTTGATCCCGAAACCGATTTTGCTAAGGCTAAACATAATGAAATACAAAAAGTCAACTTCTGACGAGGCGTCAAGATTGTTGTACAAGACGACTTTTTTGTTTTCCAAAGCGAAAAACTCGACTTGATTTTTGTAAAGGTTGATGTGTATTTCTTTTTTGTGTTTGTTGTTGATGCTGTTCAGGAATTTTTCCCCTGTAAAGTTGAAGTTGGTAGGAAGTTCTTTCGCCTTTATCACTTTATAGAAGCTTTTTGGAAAACTATAATAAAATTGAATATTAAATTTTTTATTAATCGATAACATCAGTTCTTCATTGTTTTTGTCCACATCAGCATTGTAAGCGATGAGGTCAAAACCAAGATTGTGTTTTTCGAAACCTTCGGGCATTAGGGTAAAATGATTAAGCGTGCTAAAGACCGTGATGTCTTGATAATCATTACGTGATAATACTTCGTTAAGCGCTTCTTCTATTAGGTTGGCAGGACTTTCTTCCGTTAAAAAAAACTGTTTTTCTTCGATAACTTTTTTAGATTTCAGAATTTGCCATTGTAGGCCATCCTTCATAAAAAGAAGAGATAATTTTTGCATATAACAACTTTTACAACTGCAAATTTATGAAATTATAACGACTGCGTTTTAGTTTTATGAGATATAGCACTCGAGATTTTTTTATTTTATACTATATTCGCATTTTATTAAATTAAAGATACCTACATTCTTATGTCGTTTTTCCAAGAAAAATCCATGTTGATGAAAAGGAGTTTGTTAACTCTAGGATTGGGACTTTCTGTTGCAGTCTGGGGACAAACCTCGATTAAATTTGAAGATACCGATTTTCAAACGATTCTTGCTAAAGCCAAAAAAGATAAGAAACTTATATTTTTGGATGCTTTTGCAGCATGGTGCGGTCCATGTAAGATGATGGAAAAAAATGTTTTTACAGATGCCAAGGTTGCAGATTATTATAACAACAACTTTATCAATGCCCGATTTGATATGGAAAAAGGCGAAGGAAGGACTTTGGCACAAACCTATTTTGTGAGAAGTTATCCTACTTTTTTATTCATTAACGGAGATGGCGAAGTGGTTGGGCAAGAGTTGGGCTATATCCCAAGTGATGAGTTTCTAAAAATTGCCGAGAAATATAACAAACCAGGCAATGCGCAAGGAAGTTTGCAAGAACGATTTGATAAAGGCGAGCGCAATCCAGAGTTTCTAATTAGCTTTTTCAAATCTGCAGTAAAAATTAATCCTTTAAAAGCTAAGCAAGCTGCCGAAGCTTATTTTAAAGCTAAAACAAGTCAGGACTTTACGAATGATGAGATCAATATGCTGTTCGGAAGTATCCAGTCCAATCAGGATTTTAATTATCAATATATTGTAAATCACAAAGATGTTCTTACCAAATATATTGGCAATGACAATTACAGCCAATTTCTTTTCCGTGTGAACATTGGGAAAATTATTCAGGATGCTTCAAATGTTGAGAAAGGAAGTTTTGACGATCAATTATTTTTAAGAGAAACCTCAAAATATATTTCTGCTGAGGAAGCGCAAAAAGCTTTGAATATTATTAAATTAAATTTTTTCCAAACCACTCAAAACTGGACATCTTACGAGACCACAGCTTTGGACGTTTTCAAAACGGGTGATGGCTTCTCTGCTGAAGATCTGGTGACGGCTTGCAATTTTTTCAATCAACACGTTAGCAACAAAACTTCTTTGCAACAAGCGGCAATGTGGGCGGAAAAAGCGTTGATGATTGAAGATTCTTTCCGAACCAATGCAACTGTGGCGCAGCTTTATAACAAGCTTGGAAAAAAAGTTGAAGCTAAAAGTTTTGCAGAATCTGCCGTGTTACATGCCAAAGGACAAAATGTTGATTTGACGGAGGTTAATAAAATTATCAATCAGAAATAATATTAATGAAGAATATTCTTTTAACAAGTTTGCTAAGTTTAGGAAGTTTGGTATTTGCACAAGAATCTAATAAAATAACCGCCCTCAAAGTGAACGCGCTGACATTGCCCATAGGCGTTGTTAATGTAGGTGTCGAAAGACAGTTGAGTACGCATTATACCCTACAAGCCGATGTTCTTGTATCGCCTTGGAAATCCTTTGCAGGTAAACATGCACAAGCCTATTTGTTAGGTTTTGATGGAAGATATTATTTTGACAAAGCTTTTGAAAAGTTTTATATTGGCGCCAATATTTCTGGAGGATATTTTAATATCCAAAAGTGGAATTATTGGAATGATAATTTCTATGTTCACAAAGATGGCGAGGTAACGCCTTATATTCAGTCCAACCTATATCAAAAAGGTTATACTTTTATTGTGGGCGCTGTAGGGGGCTACCAATTCAAATGGAATGACAAATGGAATCTGGATATCTATCTCGGTATCGGAAGCATGCAAAGTTTCTACAAAGGTTATGATAAAATAAGTGGCGAACGTTACGATAACGACATCGACAGAGATGGACACGAGTGGGACAGAAGCGGCGAATGGCTGCCATATCGCGGCGGTGTAATGTTGACGTACAAACTTTAATTTTAATAATGATGAAGAACATTTTTAATATCAAATATCTGGGCATTGCGGCAATCGTATTTACGGTATTGTTTTTAATGAATTATCTTGGGAACGATCAACCCGACAAAATGGAACGTGCTGTATTAACAGGATTAGGTGGTGTTGCAGGCTTAACTATTTGGATGATCTTTTTTAATAAAACTAAAGATGATGATCCTCCACAAAACTTTGACTAAAACCTATTAATAAAAAATCCGCTAAAAAGCGGATTTTTTTATTGTTGATATTGAAATCGAGTATATATAATTGATGTGTTTTTCAGATTTTGATTAATGTTCTGAAATTTGCAATCATCGTGCCAAAGCGGATTTTCAATGCTTTTGTCAAATGAAAAACGCCCTCTTAAAAGTGTGTTTGTTTCATACTTTTAAGAAGGCGTATCGGTTTTTATTTAGCAAAACTAATCTTAGTTTGGGTAAATCATATATTTTGCACGGATTTTACTAAAATTCTCTAAATCTGCCTTCCAGCTATTTCTAATCTCTTTTTCAGATTTTCCAGAGATTAATTGTTTTCTTAGCGCATCGCTTCCTGCTAGTTTATCAAAAAATAAATTCTTTAGGAAAAAGTTTTTTTTGTTATGGTCAAAATCCTTGTAAGCCTTCAATAGCCATGATAATTCTAGTTTTCTTAGCTCTGTTTTATGCTGGCTAAGATCTTCGCCATAACATAGCTGTCCGTTTAGAAAAGGATCTTTCGCACCATAATTGGGTTTTGGCGTAAAGCGGTAGGTCATGTTTTTAATCCAAGGCGAACCATATATTTGGAACGGAACCTCGGTGCCACGTCCAACAGATACTTCTGTTCCTTCAAAAAAGCAAAGGCTAGGATAGAGGTTGATGGACAAATCATTTGGAAGGTTGGGCGATGGTCGTTCGGATATGGGATAAGGCTTGTTTTTATGATAGTTTTTCATCGGTATAATTTCGTATTGGCATTGCATGCCGTTTTTGAGCCACTTTTCGCCATTCACCATTTCACCATATTCGCCAATCGTTAATCCATAAACAACAGGCACAGGATGAAGGCCTACAAAGCTCGACCATTTGCTTTTAAGAATTGGCCCATCGATATAGCCATCATGGGGATTGGGACGGTCAAGAACCATCACTGCAATATTATTTTCCGCAGCCGCTTCCATAACGTAGGTTAAAGTCGAAATATAGGTGTAAAAACGTACGCCAGCATCCTGAATGTCAAACAGGATAAGGTCCACATCTTTGAGCTGTTCTTTGCTGGGTTTTTTATTAGCACCGTATAGCGAAACTATGGGAAGCTTGGTTTTAGCATCGATTCCATTTTTGATGTGTTCGCCAGCATCGGCATCGCCACGGAAGCCATGTTCTGGCGCGAAGATGCTTTTGATGCTAAGTTGTTGTTCCACGAGATAATCTACCAAATGTTGTTTGTTCTTTAGCAAAGAAGTTTGGTTGGCGACGATGATAATGTTTTTGTTGCGGAGTTTTTCCAAATAGAGTTCGGGTTGATCCGCGCCAGTTCGGAAGTCTGTATCTGCAATGTTTTGGGCGCCTAAGCTTTGGGTGATTCCAAAATAAATTAGGCACATCAAAACTAATTGTTTAATTTTGAGCTTTAAAATCATTAAGTTGAATTTTCCTTTATTTTTCTCTAGAAAGATTGCCTTTTCCAAAGATAACAAAAATAATCTATCAAAGGTTATTGTGTACATCGGACGCGTTTCTGTAGCGTTGGGGATCATCGTTTCGTTGATTACTGTTGCCACAGGTCTAGGTTCCAAAAAAGCAATTGAAAACCGTATTTCTAACTTTAGTGGTGATATTACTGTAAAATCAACGCGCTCTAACAATTCTTACAATTCATCAATATTAGACCAAAAAGGTTTGAACCTTAAAGCTTTAAAATCTCTTGATGAAGTGGCAGGTGTACAATCTTATGCCACCGTAAGTGGTATTTTGAGAACCGAGAAAAACTTTTCTGGTGTTATCTTAAAAGGTGTGGGTAAAGACTTTGACAGATCGCGATTTCAAAGCTTTATGGTGGCTGGGGAAATCCCAAAATATGACGAAGATGGCTACAACAACAATGTGATATTGTCGGATAAGATTGCTAAAGATTTATCTCTAAAGCCGAACGACAGTATTGTTGCTATTTTTTCCAAAGAAGATCAAAAACCGATCTATAGAAAATTCCGTGTTAGTGGAACCTATAAAACCGATATCAAATTGGTGGACGACCTATACATGATTGGCGATATCAACCACGTTAGAAAAGTACAGAATCTTAATGATGGCGAAATTGGAGGTCTGGACATTTTCCTGAAAGATAACAGCAACATGACCAAAGATTATCCCATCATCGAAAAATATATCGGTTACAAAAACTATGCAGAGCGCGTTATCGACAGGTACCCACAGATATTGGACTGGATTAATATTTTTAATCAAAACATCAGTCTTATCATCACCATTATGCTATTGGTAGTCGTTATTAATATTGTTATGGTTTTGCTCATCTTAATCATCGAACGTACCAACTCTATTGGACTTCTCAAAACAATTGGTGCGACCAATGGGCAGATTCGTGCTATTTTCATCAACTATACCCTTATGATTATGGTTCCGGGGCTTATCATCGGGAATGTCATCGGTATAGGTTTATTATTATTACAAAAGTATTTTGGTATCATAAAACTGGATCCTGAGAACTACTTTATCAGTACCGTTCCAGTGGATCTTAATCCTATTCACATTTTATCTATTTCTGCAGGGATTTTAATTATTTCGGGTGTCGCCATGATTATTCCGAGTTATATCATCAGCAAAATCTCTCCTGTGAAGTCTATAAAATATGATTAATCAATAACAATTTTTTATGAAATATTATAACAACATTTTAGAAACCATAGGTAACACACCACTGGTGAAGTTGAATAAAGTTTTGGGAGACGACTTCCCAGCTTTGGTATTAGCAAAAGTAGAAACTACCAATCCCGGAAACTCCGTTAAAGATAGAATGGCGCTCAAGATGATTGAAGATGCCGAAAAAGACGGCCGTCTGAAACCTGGCGGAACCATCATCGAAGGTACTTCTGGTAATACGGGTATGGGCTTGGCTTTGGCAGCCATTATTAAAGGTTACAAATGTATCTTCGTAACCAATTCTAAACAATCTAAAGAGAAATGCGATATTCTTCGTGCTGTTGGGGCGGAGGTTATCGTCTGCCCTACGGATGTTAAACCTACGGATCCCCGCTCTTATTATTCGGTGTCCAAAAGATTAGCAACCGAAACGGAGAATGGTTGGTATGTTAACCAATATGATAACTTGTCCAATCGTACAGCACATTACGAGCAGACAGCACCCGAAATCTGGGAGCAGACGGATGGTAAGCTAACGCATTTTGTCGCAGGTGCGGGGACTGGCGGTACGGTGACAGGTTGTGGCATGTTCTTCAAAGAGAAGAATCCAGATATCAAAGTCATCGGTATTGATACTTATGGTTCTATCCTTAAAGAATTTCATGAAACTGGCGAACTGCATCCGGACCATGCCTATTCTTATATTACCGAAGGTATCGGAGAAGATATTATCCCCGAAAACTACGATATGTCCGTTATTGACCATTTCGAAAAGGTAACCGATAAAGATGGTGCCATCTATGCGCGCAAACTGGCGAAAGAAGAAGGTATCTTCTGTGGTTATTCAGCGGGTAGTGCGATGGCGGCTTTGGTACAGATGAAAGACCAATTCACCAAAGATGATGTTATCGTGGTGTTGTTACACGATCATGGTTCGCGTTATGTAGCCAAAATATATAACGATGAGTGGATGAAGGAGATGGGTTGGTTATAGAAATTAATTAATCGATTTTTAAATATTAAAACCTCGTAAGTGATATAAGCTTATGAGGTTTTTTTGTTCTGGTGGCTCCTTTTCTGCATTGTGTTTTGTTCTTTTGACTGCTTTTGTTCGTTGAAGTGCTTCGTTTTTTTGACTGCTTCTAGTCGTTGAAGTGTTTTGTTCTTTTGACTGCTTTTAGTTGTCGAAGTGTTTTGTTCTTTTGACTCCGTCGAACCGCTGCGCTAGGTTTGCCTTGACGCAAAAGAACCAAAAAGTCAAGACTTTAAACTTTATCGCTATAAATTATTTTCATTCGCTAAAAAGTTTAAAACTCACGCCCATGCTTTTCCCTAGGCTTGTTCGGACACTAAACTTTTTTACGCTCATTCTTATAATTTATTTAACGCTCAAAGTTTAGATGTCGATTATCATCTCTGCTTTATTCGATGACCCATCTCGACTCCGCTCGATGATCATCTAGGTGGCTGAGCGGAGCCGAAGCCCGAGGCTTCAAATACCATAATCTAAAGTTTTATTAAATTCATAACCTTTAAAAATTAAATTACAATCTTTATGAAACCAGGTTATATGTATATTCTATTGTGTGCTGATAAAACTTATTATACAGGAAGTACAATTGATCTAGAACAGCGATTCACACAACATCAAGAAGGTCTTGGTGCTAATTATACTTCAAAAAGACTTCCTGTGAAATTAGTATATTATGAAACGTTCACAAATATTGCTGACGCTTTTTTGAGAGAGAAGCAGATACAAGGTTGGAGTCATAAAAAGAAAACAGCTTTGATTAATGCTTGTGATGTGGATTTAAAAAAATTAGCAGAATGTAATAACGATTCTCATTTCAGGAATAAGAAAGGTGGCTGAGCGGAGCCGAAGCCACATTGTTTTCATCTCGACTCCGCTCGATGACCCACTTCCACTCCGCTCGATGACCATCTAGGTGGCTGAGCGGAGTCGATGCCAGATTGTCTTCATCTCGACTCCGCTCGATGACCCACTTCCACTCCGCTCGATGACCATCTAGGTGGCTGAGCGGAGTCGATGCCAGATTGTCTTCATCTCGACTCCGCTCGATGACCATCTAGGTGGCTGAGCGGAGCCGATGCCACATTGTTTTCATCTCGACTCCGCTCGATGACCCATCTCGACTCCGCTCGATGACCCACTTCCACTCCGCTCGATGACCATCTAGGTGGCTGAGCGGAGTCGAAGCCAGATTGTTTTCATCTCGACTCCGCTCGATGACCATCTAGGTGGCTGAGCGGAGCCGATGCCACATTGTTTTCATCTCGACTCCGCTCGATGACCATCTAGGTGGCTGAGCGGAGTCGAAGCCACATTGTTTTCATCTCGACTCCGCTCGATGACCCACTTCCACTCCGCTTGGTGACCATCTAGGTGGCTGAGCGGAGTCGAAGCCACATTGTTTTCATCTCGGCTCCGCTCGGTGACCATCTAGGTGGCTGAGCGGAGTCGAAGCCACATTGTTTTCATCTCGACTCCGCTCGATGACCATCTAGGTGGCTGAGCGGAGCCGATGCCAGATTGTTTTCATCTCGACTCCGCTCGATGACCCATCTCGACTCCGCTCGATGACCCATCTCGACTCCGCTCGATGACCCATCTCGACTCCGCTCGATGACCCATCTCGACTCCGCTCGATGACCCATCTCGACTCCGCTCGATGACCCATCTCGACTCCGCTCGATGACCCATCTCGACTCCGCTCGATGACCCATCTCGACTCCGCTCGATGACCCATCTCGACTCCGCTCGATGACCCATCTCGACTCCGCTCGATGACCCACTTCCACTCCGTTTGTTGACTGCTTAGGTGGTTGAGTGGTGCCGAATTTGTGGGACTTAACATAATATGTGTCAATGAGATAGGTGTTTGTGGGTAACGAAATTTTTATTATTTTCATGGCATCAAATGAAATAAATATTTATTAACCTTTAAACACTTATGTATTATGGCAATTAAGTACAAATTAATTCAGAAAGCGCAGCCAGGCATCGCTGGTGGTGGTCTTAAAAAATGGTATGCAGCTATTGTGCTGGACGGCGAGGTAACTGTAGAGGACCTTGTTAAGAAGATCGAAAAATTCTCGGCATTGTCCGAGGCGGACATCCGTGGTGTTATCATCGCATTAGAAAATGTAATCCAAGAGGAGCTTGCCAATGGTAAAGTGATACGACTGGACAAGTTGGGGAGCTTCTATCCGTCGGTATCTAGCGAGGGTACTGCTAGAGAGGAGGAGTTTACGGTGGCTAACATCAAAAGTTCTAAGGTCAACTACCGCCCCGGAAAACGAATTAGCAATGCCATGTTAACTGCTACTTTTAAAAAGAAGGCTTAGTTAGCAAAAATACCAAGCTTGCTATGCGCTCATGACAAGCTTGGTAACGACCCATGGCAAGCTTGCTATCACCCGATAGCAAGCTTGCTTTTTTTTAGGCCTTGGGAAAGCCCTCTGGCAGGGCGTTGCAGACTGCCATATTTTGCTGATAATTCTTCTAATTTTAGCAATGTCGTAATTAACTTTTGGCGCATTGGCGTTGATGATGTGGGAGGGCAAGGTGTTTTTTGCCACGGGCTTGTTGCCAGATAATCTGTGGATAGGGATATTATGTTAAATAGCTGGTTGAAGAAAGCTTATTGATAGGCGATTTTTAAACGAATTGTTAAATTTATAAACATAGGTTAATTTTGTTGTATAAAAATAATATCTTTACCGCCTGTTATATTATATATATATGAAAACAAAACTATTATCTTTTAAGCTACTGCTACTGGTAGCCTTAAGTTTTTTATCGAGTAATGCTTTTGGACAAACGAAAACCATTACTATTAACACAACAAGTATTGGAGGGACTGCTGTTTTAGGAACAGGAGCATATGCTGACGGAGCGGAAAGAGCTTGGAGCCAAGATGATGTATCTTTCGGCGGAAAAGCGATTACTGCAAACCAAAACAATACCCCTTCAGGTAACTCAGCTGGAACCCTAATTCAAGTTGCAGCAACTGACGATGTTTTCTATAATACAACTGCATTGCCAGGAAAACTTGTAAGCGTAACTTTAAATTCAACAGGTACTGCCAGAACATACTCTTTGCAAGGAGGAAATGATTCTCGTCTAGTTAATAATGTTGCTAAAGATTATACTGTTACAGGAGGTACAGCAGTAGGATCTGCTTCTTCTACAGGATGGACGTCTACAGTTTTATCTGGTACAGATTATAAATATTTTGCTATTAAAAGAGCTTCTAGTAGTGCTTCTTATATAACTTCAATTGTTATTGAATATGAGGATGTAGCTCCCACAACCCCAACGCTTAGTGTGAGTACTGATGAAATTAATGATTTAGGTTATATTTTGGGTGCATCAACTTCTATTTCAAAATTAGTTAGCATTACGGGGATGAACCTAGATGGATCAAAAGATGTTCTCATAGGTATGGAGCAAGGTTCTTTATCAAATTTTGAAATTAGTCTTGCAGAAGATGGAACTTATGGGCCAGATTTATTTGTAGAGAATTATGATGGCTCTGCTTTAAATGTTTATGTTAGGTTGAAAACAGGTATGCCTATTGCGAATAATTATGAAGATATTTTAGATATCACAACAGATTATACAGGTATCGACGATTTAGGAGTTTTAGTTTATGGAGCTGTTACTACACCAATTATTATAACAGACCCACAAGAGCTTACTCCTTTTTCAACAAATGTTGGTGCTACAGATAGCAAAGATATAGCCATTTCTGGAAGTTTATCAACAGATGTAGCTACAGAAATTACAGGTGCAGATGCGGTGTATTTCTCGGTAAGTCCAAATTCCGTTACTGCAGCAGGTGGTACAATAACAATTAGTTATCATCCAACACAGCCTGGTAATCATACAGCGATTCTTAAACTTTCTACCAATGGTGGTGTAACGAAAGAATTAACTTTAACTGGAAATGCTGTAGTAGCTGCACCAGTAGCAATAGATGCAACTAATATCACAGGTACAAGCTTTGTAGCCAACTGGAATGCTGTCCCTAACGCTACCAGCTATAAGGTGAATGTGTATAAGGAAACAGGAGGTATTAATCCTAATGTGAATGTAGTGAGCTGGAATTTTGAAAATGAAAAAATTACTGCAACAGGAGGTATAATTGCTAACAGTGATAAGGTTGTATCTACTAACGCTACTTTGAATATTCCGCCAATTATAAAAATTAGCAATCCTGCTTCTGATGGATTTGTTCTACACGCTAATGGAGGATGGGGTTCTGGTTCGGAATCTAAATACTGGAAAATTAGTTTTACTACATTAAATATGACAAATTTGAAGATGTCATCAGTGCAGAGATCTTCAAATACAGGCCCACGAGATTTTAAAGTTCAATATTCTCTTGATGAATTAAACTGGACGGACCTTTCTGAAGGTAATGTTACTGTTCTTAATGACTGGGCATCAGGTCATATAAATAAAATTTCATTACCAATAGCTTGTGATAATAAACCATTGGTTTATTTGAGATGGATAATGAATAGTAATATTGCAGTAAATGGAGGTTCAGTGCAAAGTGGAGGGACTAGCACAATTGATAATATTTTGGTTGATGGAGATGAAAGTAGTGTTGTAAAAACCCCAATTGTAGGTTCGCCATTTACGGTGGCTGCACCAGCAACTTTTGCTAATATAACAGGATTAGAGGCAGATACAGACTATTTCTATACCGTAGAAGCTTTAATGGATACGTATTCATCTACAGCTTCTAACGAGATTGCTGTAAGCACAGCGGATAGAGTGATCTGGGATGGCACCGCTTGGAACAATGTGGTTGGTCCTAATGCACAGGTTAATGCTGAGATTGCAGGGGTTTATGATGTTACTACAGATTTTGTAGCTAAAGATCTTTCTGTTACAACGGGTAGTTTAGCGATTCAGCCAGGTCATAGTGTAACAGTACATGGCGCTCTTAGTCAGTCGGCTGATGATCTTATCACCGTAGAGAGCGATGCTAGCCTATTGCAAGTAGAAGGATCTACACACGATGGCAAAACAATTACCGTAAAACGTCATGCACATGTGCCTGCTAACCAATACAACCTATGGTCGTCACCAGTTGTAGCGCAAGACCTATATGCTTTGTATGGCGCTGCGGGTCCTGTACCTGCTGATAAAGTGATGGAGTATATCACCAAAACAGATACCTTCAAGCCAATGGCTACGGGATCAAAATCGGAGAGTGCAAAAGGCTATTCGGCATTGGGACTTGCTTCTAATGATGTAACGGCTATCTTCAATGGTGTACCACATAATGGTCCAGTTAGCTATGACGCAGGTGCTAATACAGGACAGGGCGATGGTTATAACCTTATTGGTAATCCATATCCTTCTAACTTCGATTTGGATAAGTTCTACAGTCTTAATAAAAATGCCTTAGATGGCGAAACAGTTGCTGAGCCAGGTGTTAATGTTGGTGATAATACCGCTTACTTCTGGGATAATACCGATAATGTTAGCTATGGTCAATATGGTAGTAACTACAATGGAGATAACTATGCGGTGTATAACTTCTCCAGCAAAACAGGAATTGGAGCTCCAGCTTTTAATGAAACAGGAGGAGGTAAAGTTCCTACTGCTATCATCAAACCAGGACAAGGTTTTATTGTAAAACTTAAGAATACAACTTCAAGTCTTAACTTTGATAACACGATGAGAACTTCGGATACGAGTCCTGTGTATTTCAAAACAGAAGCACCAAAACGTTATTGGCTAGAGCTAACAACGCCAAAACAACTTATCATCAGCACGGCGGTGGTGTACAACGAGGCGGCTGTTAATACTTATGACAAATACGATACAGCGGCTAACACCTTTGCTTCGGATGGCTTCTATACGATGACCAGCAATGCAAAAGCGGTGAGCATCCAGGGTCGTCAAGATGTTAATATTAAAGATGATGTTGTGCCAGTAGGCATCAAAGCTTATGAAGCCGGTGACTACAGCATTCGATTTGCTAAAGGTGACAATATCTTTGCCGATGGGCAAGATGTCTATCTTAAGGATAATAGCCTTAATAAAATTGTTAAGCTTAGTGATGCAGGTTACCACTTTGCATTAGACAAAGGTGTTAACACGACGCGTTTTGAAATCGTATATCAGTCGAAGACTTTAGCCGTGGACGCTGTTAACAGCCAGAAAGAGATTGTGGTGTACAAAGATGCCGACAGCTTTGTTGTAAAAGCGAGATCTAATGCGATTACCAAAGTTGAGGTGTATGATATGCTAGGGCGTCTGGTACTTGTTTCTGATAAAGCTTCCAAAGAGGTGCGTATCGCGAATGCTAGTTTGGTAGAAGGCACTTATGTTCTTAAGATAAGTCAAAACAATAATATTGTAACGCAAAAGGTAATAAAATAATAATCTGGGCGTTGATAACAACAGCGCCCTTTTTATCATAATTAAAGATATAGTTAGAATTATGAAAAAAATAATATATACGCTACTTATGACTTTGGGTCTTGTTAGTTTTTCATATTCTCAGTATGGTGGAGCGAATCGTTTTGATCAACCTACGGAAGAAAGAGAGCCAGCAAAAAGCACGCTAGAGCCTATGGATGGAGATGGTTCTGTAGCTCATAAACCCGGTAACCCAGGTGGTGTTCCTATAGATGATTACATTCCTGGATTGTTGGTGTTGGGTTTGGTAATGACGGGTTTTGCTACTTACCAGCGACAAAGACAAAAGTCATAACGTAAAGTAAGCATATTGTTCCGAGGCTCAGGCTTCGGAATTTTTTTTTGGTCTAGCATGTTGCATTTGGGCATGTAAAATATTTTTGGTAGGTTGGGCTTGGTATTTAGCATTATTAGGCGATTTCAGGAGATTGGTTAAGCGTAGTGTTAACAATGTTTCTGCTTTTTTGAATAATAGTTGTTAAAATATTATAAAATATTTTTTGAAATATATTAGCTTATCCGCTCTAAAAATGTAAATTTGTTACGCTAAAAATAACCCTGAGACCATCATTAAATTGAGAATAAGTTGTAAAGTGGAAATAAAGTTGTGAAAATCTAAATGGAAGGAAAAATTTGGCTGTCATCGCCACATATGGGAGGTGGAGAGATGAAGTATATACAACAAGCATTTGACGAGAATTGGATTAGCCCGTTAGGACCCAATGTTAATGCTTTTGAGGAGGATCTAGAGTCGTTTTTAGGAGAGGATGTACATGTAGCGGCTGTTTCGTCTGGTACTTCTGCAATACATTTGTCCCTTATCTTACTCAATGTAAAACCAGGAGATGAGGTGATATGTCAAAGTTTGACTTTTACAGCATCCGCCAATCCTATTGTTTATATGGGTGCGGTTCCTGTTTTTGTAGATAGTGAAAGAGAAACTTGGAATATCGATCCAATTTCTTTGGAAGAGGCTATTGTTGATGGTATTAATAGGGGTAAAAAACCGAAAGCGATTATAGCGGTATGTATCTATGGTATGCCTTATAAAGTTGAGGAGGTAAGAGCTATTGCCGATAAATACCAAATTCCGCTGATAGATGACAGTGCTGAAGCGCTTGGTAGTATGTATAAAGGTGTAAAATGTGGTACGCTTGGAGATTTATCTATCTTGAGTTTTAATGGTAATAAAATTATCACCTCTTCTGGCGGAGGAGCTCTTGTTGTAAAAAACAGGAAGTATAAGGATAAGGCTGTTTTCTTATCGACCCAGTCAAAAGATGCAGCGCCACATTATCAACATTCGGAATTGGGATATAACTATCGGTTAAGTAATATTTGTGCAGGCATCGGGAGAGGACAGATGGAAGTCCTCAACGATAGGGTTAGTCAAAGAAGAAGCAACCATGCTTTTTATGAGTCGTTTTTGAATGATGTTGATGGTGTAAGTTTGTTTTCTGAACCTAATGAAGACTATTTTTGTAACTATTGGTTGTCGGTTATTTTGTTAGACCCTACAAAGATTAAGCGTAATCGTGAAGAAATAAGAGAAGGCTTACTAAAAGAAGGTATCGAGGCGCGACCATTGTGGAAACCTCTGCATCTGCAGCCTATTTTTAAAAATTCTAGGTTTTATGGAGGGGATGTTTCCGAGACTTTATTTAATCAAGGCTTGTGCTTGCCTTCTGGATCTAATCTGAGTGAAGATCAAAAAGAGCATATTAAGAAAGTTTTATTAGCTTTATTATAAAAAAATTGTTGTAAGTGTTGTGTGTATAGGGATAGTTTTATCCAAAACGATTATTTTTTTGACAAATACGTCATATTATCATGTTTAAAACAATTTTTGAAAATAAAATTTATAACGGCGACAATGTTATAGGTCTTACAGATATCAAATATCTACCGAGATGGGTCGTTTTATTCATAGACATTCTCTTTTTAGTTCTGTCTTTGCTCCTTACTTATTTTGTGATTTTCAAATTAAAGGCAACAGCTTATAATGTATTGGACTCGTTCCAAAGTTCTTTTATAATTCTTGTTATTAATATTGTGTTTATGTATGTATTCAAAACATACGCAGGGGTTATACGACATTCGACCTTTATAGATTTACTCAAAATATTATTGGCGAGTTTTTGTACAGCAGCAGTCTTATTTGCTATTAATTTTACAAATATTCTTTTGGGTAATGAAAAAGTGTTCCTTAATTCTTTCATTATCTTGTATGCTGTATTTTCATCGATGTTGCTTTTTACTTTCAGGCTTGTAGTGAAAGAAGCTTTTCATTACGCAAGAGAAGTATCAAGAAGTAGTTTAAAGAAAAAGATTATGGTTTTAGGTGTTGATGAGCAAGCTGTTGCCATTGCACGGGCCATTTTGGACAACCCCAAACTGCCTTATCATATTACCAGTTTTATTTCTCTTGACAATAAATCGGGTGGTAACTACGCCAAAATTCTCGGAAAGTCCATTGTTAATAAAGTCTCTTTTATTAAACAAAATAAATTAGAATTAGACATAGAAGGTGTTATTCTTCTCAAGGAGTCTTTATCCAAAGAAGAGCTTGACGAATGGATTGGTATTTTGCTAGAAAAAGATATAAAAATTCTGAAAGCTCCTTCTGTTCAAAAACTTAGAAGTACCGATAATGCTAATTTCATTAAGGCTGTTCAGATTGAAGATTTATTGAACCGAAAACCAATCAAGCTTGATAATGAAGATGTTAAAAAAAGACATTTTAATAAAGAAGTTCTTATCACGGGAGGTGCAGGGTCGATAGGTTCAGAAATTATTAATCAGGTAGCCAAGTTTTCCCCTTCTTTAATAGTGGTTGTCGATCAAGCAGAGACGCCTTTGTATGAGGTTGAGCTTCATCTGAGAGAAAAGTTTCCGCATATTGAATTTAAGTTTGTTTTAGCGGATGTTTCAAATATCAAGAGGATAGAACCTTTGTTTAAAAAGCATCATTTTTCAATGGTTTATCATGCTGCAGCTTATAAGCATGTCCCTTTGGTTGAGAGCAATCCTCAGGAAGCTGTGAGAGTTAATATTTTAGGGACAAAAAACCTTGCGGTATTATCGAGTCAATATAATGTTAACCGTTTTGTAATGGTTTCTACCGATAAGGCTGTTAACCCAACCAATGTCATGGGTGCGACCAAGAGAGTGGCAGAGCTTTTTGTACAATCTTTACAAAACCGTCCAGGAAACAAAACTAAATTTATTACCACGCGTTTTGGAAATGTTTTGGGATCCAACGGATCGGTGATTCCACATTTTAAAAAGCAGATCGAAAAAGGAGGTCCTGTGACCATTACACATCCAGAAATTGTTAGGTATTTTATGACGATTCCTGAAGCTTGTGAATTGGTTTTAAATGCTGGTATTATGGGTAATGGCGGTGAAATCTATGTGTTTGATATGGGAGAGCCTGTTAAGATTTTGGATTTGGCGACCAGAATGATAAAATTGTCAGGTTTTGAACCACAAACAGATATCAAGATTGTATATACAGGGCTACGTCCGGGTGAAAAATTGTATGAAGAATTGCTTAGCGATGATGCTAAAACATTACCGACCAATCACGAAAAGATATTAATTTCAAAAGATCCAGTTATGGCATTTGAAGAAATTAATCATTTAGTTAACAATATGTTGTCATCATTAGAAGATGATTCTAGGTTTGATGTTGTTACTAAGATTAAAGTAATTGTTAAGGAATTTATAAGTAATAATTCCGAATATGAGTCGTTAGATAAATAACTTTATACTATATTTGTGCAATTTAATAATGAAAATGTTAGATATGAGAAAAATACTCTACATGGGTATCATTATGTTGTTTGTTTTAATTTTTAACTCTTGCGGATCAAGAGAGAATACTAATTATTTGCAAGATATTGATCAAATCGCTACTACAGAAGCACTAAAAGCAGATAATCTTTTACAAAAAGGAGATCAGTTAGTAATTAATATTATTGCCCAAGATTTAGATGTAATTAAACCATTTAATCAAAATTATTCTTCAGGACAAACCTTGCAAAGCCCTACTATTTCGGGGAATGTTAATCAGAATTCAGTAACATCATCAGGTCCTACTTATATTGTTGATGAAAATCATAATATTGACTTTCCTATCTTAGGGAAAATATCTGCAAAAGGAAAAGCTTTAGACGAGTTTCGGGATGATATTACAAATAGATTGAAAAGGTATATAAAAAATCCTACAGTATTGGTGAAACTTAATAATTTTCGAATAAGTGTTATGGGGGAAGTTAATAGACCTGGAGAATATTTATTACAAGATGGAAAAGGAACTATTTTTAATGCACTAAGTTTAGCTGGAGATTTGACTGAGTATGGATTAAGAAAGGATGTGTTAATTGTTAGAACAATTGACGGTAAATTGGAAAAAAGTAAAATTGATTTAACATCTGCTGCTTTTTTTAATAGTCCTTATTATAATCTTAAACAGGGGGATGTGATATATGTTGCTTCTAATAAGACAAAACAAAGGTCAGCTAAAGTAGATCCTTATCTGGGTGTTTATATTGCTGCTGCTGGTTTAATAGTTACCGTTTTAGCTTTAGTGTTCAAAAAATAATTCAATATACCTTTACGATATTAATATGTCATTTAAAACTGAAAAAGAAGAAATTTTGCAAGAAGATAGTTTAAGAGACTTAATAAAACCATATTTGCAGAAGTGGCCTTGGTTTGTATTTTTTCCTATTATAACTCTTTTGTTTTCTTATTTTATACTCAAATTTTCTACTCCTTCATATAAAATCCAGACTACCATACTTATTAAAGACGCAAAAAATGGTGGAAGTGATATAGGTATGTTGCAGCAATTGTCTGGCTTAGGAGGTAAAACCAATAGTGTTGATAATGAAATAGAAATTTTGAAATCGAAAAAATTATTATCAGATGTTGTATCAAAAAATAATTTACAAGTTAATATTTATTCCAAAGATAAATATAAAAATGTGGAATTATATGAGATTAGTTCGCCAATTATTATTAAGGTAATAAATGAAAAAGCTTATGAGAAATTTCCAACTTTACCAATTGACCTCTCAATTCAGGGTGATAAATTAAAATTGTCTTCGAAAGAATTAAAACAAGATATAATCGGTTTATTTAACAAGACTATAAGTTTGCCTTATGCCAATATAATAATCACTAAAAATCCTAATTTTTCACCTAATCTTAATAAGGATTTATCTAGTAAAGATTTAAGCATTGTAATTTCAAGTATTGGATCTTCTGTCAATAGTTACCAAAATATGATTAAAGTTGGGCTAGTTACTAGAGATGCAACAGTTGTTTCTTTAAGTTTAAATTATCCAGAAGTAGAAAAGGCTAAAGACATTCTTAATAATATTATTACATCTTATAATAACGATGCTATACAGGACAAAAATGGAGAGTCAGAAAGAACATTAGAATTTATAGATGACCGTATTAGAAAGCTTTCGATTGAATTGAGTGATGTCGAAAATCAAAAAGAATCATTTAAAGCTGCAAATAGGATTGTTAGTATTCCTGATGAAGCAAGAATTAGCTTAGAAAGTGCTGCAGAAGCCAGAACTAAACAATTAGAATTAGATGGACAATGGGAGTTGAATAATTCACTATTGAATTATGTGAAGAATCAAGGTAAATATCAGGTATTACCATCAAATGTAGGCCTAAAAAATACAGAAGCTGTAAATAGTATAAGTGCTTATAATAATTTGGTTCTTCAGAGAAATAGATTATTGGAAAGCGGTACATTAGAAAACCCTGCTGTTGTTGATGTTTCGAAGCAGATCGAAGCGATGAAGTCTTCTGTAATTCAAAGTTTAGAAAGAAATAAAACTGGCTTAGAATTAGTAAGATCAGAATATACCAATGAACAACAAATTTTGACTGATAAAATTTCTAAATTACCTTCGATGGAGAAGATGTTTAGAAGTATTGAAAGACAACAACAAATAAAAGAAGGTTTGTTCTTATTATTATTGCAAAAAAGAGAAGAAGCAGCTATAGCACAATCAATATCTTTACCAAAAGCAAGAGTTATAGATATGGCATATGCTTCAGAGAAGCCTGTTTCTCCCAAAAAAATGATGATTTATTTCTTTTCACTATTTTTTGGACTTGCTATTCCTTTTGGAATTATTTATTTAACTAATTTATTTAATAATAAGATTAGAAGCAAACATGATTTAGAAAAATCAGTACATGCTCCTATAATAGCTGAACTTCCATCTAAAGGTAAAGGACAAGCAGATGTCATTTTAAAGAATGATGTTACCCCCATGGCTGAAGCTTTCCGAATACTTATCACGAATTTAAATTTTCTTTTACCAAGAAAAGAAGGTGGTAAAGTAATATTTGTAACATCAAGTGTTAAAGGTGAAGGTAAAACATTCACAGCAGTTAATTTAGCATTGTCTTTAGCTACTCCTAAAAAGAAGGTACTAATTATTGGTTCAGATATTAGAAATCCACAACTTCAACGTTATAATACAAGCAGAAAAGGTTTAGCAGGATTAACAGAGTATTTGTACTCAAATGTTAATGACCCCAAAGAGGTTATACATAGATCGACATTCAATGAGAATCTGGATGTTATATATTCAGGAATGATTCCTCCAAATCCTACAGAGCTTTTGTCAAACGGACGATATGAGACAATGTTAGATATGCTCAAGAGCGATTATGATTATATTGTTGTAGATACAGCACCTTTATTGCTCGTTACTGATACATTCTTAATATCTTATTTAGCAGATGTTACAGTATATGTAACTAGATCTAGATATACAGAGAAATCTCTATTAGATTTTGCTAATTCTAACGTTGATAATAATAAAATTAAAAATGTATGTTTTGTAATTAATGACGTAAATAAAAACCATTTTGGGTATGGTAATAAGTATGGTTATGGTTACAATGCAACAGAAGAAAATTGGCTTCGAAGAATCAAAAATAAATTTTCTTAAATGAATATCTTAAATCTGATAGGTAGAGAGCGAGAGTTATTCGTTAATGACATTCACACTCACGAGGAAGAGTTGAAACATATTGTTTCAACTTCTCGTTTTTTAGTAATAGGAGGTGCAGGCTCTATTGGTGCGGCAACAACCAAAGAAATTTTTAAACGCAATCCTAAAAAACTTCATGTTGTAGACATTAGTGAAAACAATATGGTAGAATTAGTTCGAGATATTCGTAGTTCTTTTGGCTATATTAATGGTGATTTCCAAACTTTTGCTTTAGACATTGGTTCTTTAGAATATGATGCTTTTTGGGAAGCAGATGGACAATATGATTATGTATTGAATTTGTCCGCATTGAAGCATGTTCGTAGTGAAAAAGATCCTTATACACTGATGCGTATGATAGATGTAAATGTTTTTAATACAGATAAAACTTTGCAACAATCTATAGATAAAGGGGTTAAAAAATATTTTTGTGTTTCCACGGACAAGGCTGCTAATCCTGTAAATATGATGGGTGCTTCAAAACGTATTATGGAAATGTTTCTAATGAGGAAAAGTAAAGATATTACAATCTCTACGGCACGTTTTGCTAATGTTGCATTTTCAGATGGATCGCTTTTACATGGTTTTAATAAAAGAATTGAAAAAAAGCAACCTATTGTTGCCCCAAAAGACATTAAACGATATTTTGTTATACCAAAAGAATCAGGCGAGCTTTGCTTGATGTCATGTATTTTTGGAGAAAACCGAGATGTCTTTTTTCCGAAACTAAGTGAGAATCTTCATCTTATTACTTTTGCAGAAATCGCTATAAAATATTTAGCTCAGATCGGATATGAGCCTTATTTATGTAAAAATGAGGATGAGGCTAGAGAACTTGTCCATACATTACCTCAAGAAGGAAAATGGCCTTGTTTGTTTACGACAAGTGACACAACTGGAGAAAAAGATTTTGAGGAATTCTTTACAGACAAGGAGGTTTTAGACATGGATCGATTTGAAAATTTAGGCGTTATTAAAAATGAACTAAATGTAGAAGATGATAAACTCAATCTTTTTGAATCAAAAATTCAAGCAATGAAATCCACTAAAAAATGGAATAAAGAAGAAATTGTAGATTTATTCTTTAAAATGATTCCAGATTTTGGACATAAGGAAACAGGTAAATATTTAGATGCTAAAATGTAATGGAAAACCTAAATCAAATTGTCTCTTTTGTAAGAGATCAATATAAAACGGATAAATTTATTCCCCTACACGAGCCACGTTTTAGAGGAAATGAAAAAAAATACCTTTTAGAGACTATTGATTCTACATTTGTATCATCGGTTGGAGCTTATGTAGATCAGTTCGAAGGGATGATGCAAGAGATTACTGGTACAGAAAAAGCCATTGCAGTAGTTAATGGGACTGCATCTCTCCAGGTTGCACTCCGTATTGCAGGTGTTAATGCCGGTGATGAAGTCATTACACAAGCGCTCACTTTTATTGCGACAGCTAATGCAATAGCTTATAATCAAGCAACACCTATTTTTCTTGATGTAGATTTAGATACAATGGGATTATCTCCGAAAGCAGTTTCAGAATTTCTTGAAGAATTTGGAGAAATGCGTGATGGAGTTTGCTACAACAAAAAAACTGGAAAGAAAATTTCTGCTTGTATGCCAATGCATACATTTGGATTTCCTGTTCATTTGGATGAGTTATTGTTAGTTTGTAATCATTGGGGAATTCCTGTTGTGGAAGATGCTGCTGAATCATTAGGAAGTTTTTACAAGGGAAAACACACAGGTTCTATAGGATTAGTTGGTGGTTTTTCATTTAATGGTAACAAAACCGTTACTTGTGGTGGCGGTGGTGCTATTGTGACCAATAATGTAGAATTAGGGCAACACGCAAAATACTTGACAACAACTGCAAAAAGACCGCATCCGTACGAGTTTTTCCATGATGAATTAGGATATAATTTCCGTATGCCTAATCTAAATGCAGCTTTAGCTTGCGCACAATTAGAAGAATTGAATGGCTTTATTGAAGATAAAAGAAAATTAGCTTTAGAATATGCTGATTTATTTTCAGGATTAGGAATCAAATTTCGGCAAGAAACACCTGATACCAAAGCTAATTATTGGTTGATGTGTGTGGAATTAGAAGATAAAGCTAATCGAGAAAATTTCCTAAAATATACTAATGCTCATGGAGTAATGACACGCCCAATTTGGAATTTGATGTACCGTTTGCCAATGTATGAGCATTGTCAACGAGATGCACAGAGAAATGCAGAATTTTTAGAAGAAAGAATTGTTAATATTCCAAGTAGTGTTCGATAAATGACTCAAAATGTAATAATAGGATATTCGGGACATGCTTTTGTTGTTTTAGAAGCAGCAAATCAATCGGGTTGTCCTATTACTTCTTATTGCGAACGCAGAAAATCGGTTTTTAATCCCTATGATATTGAGTATTTGGGAGATGAATCAAATATTGATTTTAATTGGGAAAAAGTAGATTCTTTTGTTTTAGGTATTGGTGATAATAAAATTCGTAGAAAAGTTGCTGCTTTAATTTTATCTAAAAATAAAGCAATATTAAATATTATTCATCCTAGTGCCATTATTAGTAATACTGCTAAATTTAGGCACGGAATTTTTATTTCAGCGAAAGTAACAGTCAATGCTTTAGCTTCAATTGATAATTTTTGTATTTTGAATACAGGCTGTATTATAGAGCATGAATGTAAGGTTGGAGAAGCCGTACATATTGCACCAGGAGCTATTTTAGCTGGAAATGTGAGTGTAGGTGAAAATACTTTTGTGGGGGCGGGTTCCGTTGTTCGACAGGGTATCAAAATTGGCAAAAATGTAGTAATTGGAGCAGGAAGTGTTGTTGTAAAAGATATTCCAGATGGAGGAGTTTGGGTGGGAAATCCTGCAAAACAAATTAAGTAAATGATGAAGAAAACAATCATAATAGCTGAAGCAGGAGTAAATCATAATGGAAGCATAGATAATGCTTTTAAATTAATTGATGCTGCTGTAGCTGCTGATGTAGATTATATAAAATTTCAGACTTTTAAAGCCGAAAAATTGGTTTCAAAATCAGCCAAAAAAGCTGATTATCAAATTCAAAATACAGGAAATGCTGATGATTCTCAATTTGAGATGCTGAAAAAATTAGAACTTTCGCATGATGATCATCAAGTGCTAATAGATTATTGTCATTCTAAAAATATTAAATTCTTTTCCACTGCTTTTGATTTAGATTCATTAGAATATTTGAAGGAAATCGGTTTGGATTTGGTTAAAATTCCTTCGGGAGAAATTACCAATTTGCCTTATCTACGTAGATCTGCACAACTTTTTAACAAAGTGATCCTCTCTACAGGAATGTGTACAATGGATGATATTGCAGCAGCGATAGATGTCTTTATTAAAGCAGGAATCGAAAAACAAAATATTACCATTTTACATTGTAATACGGAGTATCCTACACCGATGAAAGATGTAAATTTGAAAGCAATGTCAGCGATTCAAAATTTTTTCGGGACTGATGTTGGTTATTCTGACCATACTTTAGGAATTGAAGTTCCTATCGCAGCGGTGGCTCTAGGAGCTACTATTATTGAGAAACATTTTACATTGGATAAAACGATGGAAGGTCCTGATCATGCTGCATCATTGGAACCACTAGAGTTGAAAGCTATGGTTAAAAGTATTAGAAATATAGATGTGGCAATGTCAGGTGATGGTATTAAAAAACCAAGCGAATCTGAATTGAAAAATATTGAAATAGCTCGCAAAAGTATTGTTGCAGCTATTGATGTGAAAAAAGGAGCAGTTTTTACGGAAGAAAATATCACCATCAAAAGACCTGGTAACGGTATTTCTCCTATGAAATGGGACGAAGTGATAGGCAAAGTTGCAACAAAAGATTTTGTTATAGATGAACTAATTAAGCTATGAGGAAGGTTTGCATTGTAACAGCAACACGTGCCGAATATGGATTACTAAAACCATTAATGGATTTGATCCAACAATCTGAAGAGTTTGAACTTCAGATTATTGCAACAGGAGCTCATCTTTCTCCTGAATTTGGATTAACTTATAAAGCCATTGAAAATGATGGATTTATAATCAATGAAAAAGTAGAAATTCTGTTGTCTTCAGATACACCATCAAGTATTTCCAAGACAATGGGATTGGCAATGATAGGTTTAGCTGATGCTTTACCAAGATTGAATCCCGATTTATTGGTGATATTGGGAGATCGTTATGAAATGTTGGCGATTGTTTCTTCGGCTACTATTTTTAAAATTCCAATAGTACATTTACATGGTGGCGAAATTACCGAAGGAGCTTATGATGATGCAATTAGACATGCTATTTCGAAATTAAGTTTTCTGCATTTTACATCAACAGAAGTATATAGAAATCGTGTTATACAAATGGGCGAAGCTCCAGAACGTGTCTTTAATGTTGGTGCTATAGGACTTGACAATATTAAAACAATGCAATTATTATCTAAGGAAGAATTAGAAAAAGATTTAGATATTAAATTCAAAAAATACAATTATCAGGTTACTTTTCATCCAGAAACATTAACCAATCTATCTTCGGAAGAACAATTTAAAATACTTTTAGATGTTGTTTCGAAACAAAAAGATAGTTTTTTTATTTTTACAAAAGCAAATGCCGATACAGACGGACGTATTATTAATCAGATGATTGATCAATTTGTAGCTAAATATCCCAATATTGCAAAAGCATATACTTCGTTAGGAAGTCTTCGTTTTTTGTCCGTAGTTAGTGTTTGCGATGCGATAGTTGGTAATAGTTCTAGTGGTATTTTGGAAGCACCATCTTTGCATACAGCAACTATTAATATTGGAGATAGACAAAAAGGAAGAATTCAGGCAGATAGTATTATAAATGTAAACTGTAATACTACTGAAATTGAAAATGCTTTTGAGGATGTTAAAAACAATTGGTCAAAAGAACGATTGGTTAATATTCAGAATCCATATGATAATGGAGGAGCAGCTGAAAAAATAATCAAACAATTAATTGAAATTGAATTTTCAAACAAAATAAAAAACTTTTATAATTTATAATGGCAATAATAGACAAACATATTATTAATAAAGAAGAATCGGTTCGTGATGCATTGATAAAACTTGATTTTTTATCAATAGATGCTATTTTATTTGTTGTAGATAAAAGTTTAAAATTATTAGGATCATTAACAGATGGGGATCTTAGACGTGGTTTTATAAAAGGCTTAGGTTTTGAGGACGATATTTTGTCCTTTGTTCAACCTAATCCTTCTTATATTATTGAAGGAGAATATGCAGTAGAAAAACTTGAGGATTTTAAATCAAGAGAATTTAAAGTAATTCCGGTTATCAATAGCGATAAGCAAATTGTTAATATAATTAATTTTAGAGAAACCACCACCATTATTCCTGTAGATGCTGTTTTGATGGCTGGTGGAGAAGGAAAAAGATTACGTCCACTTACTGAAAATAAACCTAAACCATTGTTGTTAGTTGGAGATAAACCAATTATAGAGCACAATATAGATCGATTAGGAAAAGTAGGTATTAAAAATGTAAATATCAGCATTAATTATTTGGGTGATCAACTTATTGATTATTTTGGTGATGGCGCTAATAAAGGATTGAATATTAAGTATGCAAAAGAAGTTAAGCCACTTGGTACTATTGGTTCAGTTTTACTAGTAGAAGAATTTTACCATGACGACATTCTTATTATGAATAGTGATCTATTAACTAATATTGATTTCGCAGATTTTTATAAAAGCTTCAAAAATTCAGGTGCCGATATGGCTGTTGCAGCTACATCTTATCATGTAGATGTGCCATATGCCGTTTTAGAGATTGGCGATAACACAGATGTTGTTTCTTTAAAAGAAAAACCAAGATATACTTATTATTCTAACGCTGGAATTTATTTACTAAAAAAAGAAGTTTTAAAAATGATTCCAGAAAATCAGTTTTATGATATTACAGATTTGATGGAAAGAATTTTAGAAATGAATTTAAAACTCATTACTTATCCAATTAACGGCTATTGGTTAGATATTGGTAAACATGAAGATTTTAATAAAGCTCAAGAAGATATTAAGCATATCAAACTTTAAAAATAATGAAAGGACTAATAACAATTTGTGCTCGTGGAGGCTCAAAAGGTATTCCTGGTAAAAATATCAAGTTAATTAATGGTCGTCCGTTAATTAGTTATTCTATAGAAGTTGCGGAGCAATTGCGAAAAAAGTTTGATATAGATATTTTCTTATCAACAGATGCCGAAGAGATTAAAGATGTTGTAAATATATTAGGCTTTTCTATTGATACGACTTATGTTCGTCCTGATTTTTTAGCAAACGATACAGCTGGTAAATTAGACGCTATAGCTGACATTAAGCAATATGCCCAAAATAAAAAAGGGATTCAATATGATTTCATTTTAGATTTGGATGTTACATCTCCTTTACGTACAGTAACAGATTTAGAAAAATCTATTGAGCAATTATTTGTCAATTCAGAAGCTTTAAATATATTTTCGGTTAGTCTGGCAAATAGAAATCCCTATTTTAATATGGTGGAGGAAAATACTAATGGATTTTATTCTTTATGTAAAAAAGGCGAATTCCTTACGAGACAATCTGCTCCTAAAGTATATGATATGAATGCTTCTTTTTACGTTTTTAAAAAGTCATTTTTTGACGAAAATCATAAAACAGTAATTACAGATAGAAGTTTGGTATATGAAGTGCCACATCTTTGTTTTGATTTGGATCATACCATAGATTTTGAATTTATGAGCTTTTTATTAGAAAATAGAAAGTTAGATTTTGATTTTAACTATTAATTGATGAATATTTTAATTGTAGGTTTAGGTTCCATTGCAAAAAAACATATTGCTGCTATTCGTAAGTTAGATGAGCAAGCGAAGTTGTATGCTCTTCGGAATCAAAATCCAAGTTCTCAAGAAGAAGATATCGAAAACGTTTACAATGTTGAGGATATTAAATCAAAAAATATTGAATACATCATTATTTCAAACCCTACATTTCAACATTACAAAAGCATTAAAGAATTAGCGCAATTCAACCTACCAATGTTTATAGAAAAGCCTTTGTTTTCAGAAGTTTCGAAAGATACTGATGATCTGGTTGAAGCAATAGAACAACAAGATGTGTTAACTTATGTAGCTTGTAATCTTAGGTTTTTAGATGCATTAAGTTTTGTAAAAAAACAATTAGAAGGAAAGTGGATTAATGAGGTGAATGTATATTGTGGATCTTACCTTCCTGATTGGCGTCCAAATGTAGACTTTAGAACCATTTATAGTGCTAATAAAGACATGGGTGGTGGTGTACATATTGATTTAATTCATGAATTGGACTATGTTTATTGGATATTTGGAACTCCAAATGATACGCAATCATACTTTTCTAATAAATCATCATTAAATATTTCCGCTATAGATTATGCAAATTATTTGTGGCATTATGATCAATTTTCTGCTAGCATAATTCTTAATTATTATCGTAAAGATAGCAAAAGAACATTAGAAGTTGTAACAGAAGAAGGAACTTATCAAGTTGATATTTTAAACAACACAGTACATTTAGATAATCAATTAATATTTGAATCAAAACAAAGAATAATTGATACATACGAAAATCAAATTCGCTTTTTTACAAATAATGTGATGGGTAATAAAGAAAAATTTAATACCATTGCTGAAGCAAATACAATACTAAAATTATGTATGCAGGATTAAACGATAAAGTAGTAATCTTAACAGGAGCTGGCGGACTTATTGGAAGACAAGTTTTAAAGCATTTGTACGAAAATGGCGCGAAAGTAATAGCTGTTGATTTACAAAAATACGAATCGAATGCGGAGTTGTTTTTAACACTTGATATTACCCAACCAGAAGCAATAGATATACTGATTGATACTGTAGTTAATCAATTTGGAAGAATAGATGGATTGGTAAATTTGGCCTATCCACGTACCACGGATTGGGGGACAAAATTTGAAAATATTCCTTATGAATCCTGGCAAAAAAATGTTGATATGCAGATGAATGCTGTTTTCTATATTTGCCAAAAGGTTTTAGAAATAATGAAGCAGCAACAAGCTGGATCTATTGTTAATATAGCTTCAATATATGGTGTTGTGGGTAACGATTTTACATTATACGAAGAATACGGAGGAACCTCACCTGCTGCTTATGCAGCTATTAAAGGAGGTTTGGTTAATTTGACAAAATATTTAGCCTCTTATTACGGTAAGTACAATATACGTGTAAATTGTATGTCTCCAGGAGGGGTGTTGGATGCGAAAAATCAAAATCCGTCGTTTATAAAAAGATATAGTGAAAAGTCCCCATTAAAAAGACTAGGGAACCCAGAAGAAATGGCACCAGCTATTACTTTTTTATTGTCAGATGATGCTTCTTTTATAACAGGGCATAATTTGATGGTTGATGGTGGTTGGACAGCGATATAAAAACAAATATTAATTTAAATTTTTTTAGAAAATGAACTATTGCACCAAATGTGTAATGCCAGATACAAGACCTGGGATTACTTTTAACGAAGAAGGAGTTTGTGCCGCATGTCAGTCATACGAAAATCGTAAGAACGTTGATTATGACAAAAGATTTGATGAACTAAAAGCTTTATGCGACAAATACAGAGGCTCTAACGGGCCTAATGGATATGATTGTATGATTGCAGTAAGTGGAGGTAAAGACAGCCATTTCCAAGTTCATATGTTTAAAGAAGTTTTAGGAATGAATCCTCTTTTGGTTACTGTAGAAGATAATTTCCCGATGACCGATGCAGGAATGCATAATTTAAAAAATATTTCAGATGCTTTTGGTTGCGATATCATTAGTATGAAACCAAATATTAAGGCACAGCGAATTGCAATGAAATATACTTTTGAGAAATATGGTAAACCTACTTATTTTGTGGATCGTTATATTTATACTTATCCATTACACATGGCCGTGAAATTCAATACCCCTTTGTTAATTTATGGTGAAAATGTTGGTTATGAGTATGGAGGTGCAAATGCAGTAGAAACATATTCTGCTAAAGATCAAATAAACAATGGTGTAGGTACCGGGATTCCAACAGAAGAATTATTAGCAAATGGTATTTCTGCCCAAGATTTAAATTTCTTTGAAGCACCTACTCAAACAGAGATTGATAAGTTAGAACCAATCTATTTAAGCTATTTTATTGAGTGGAACAGCTTTAAAAACTACAATATTGCAAAATCTAAAGGTTTCCATGATTTGACTCATGAATGGAGAAGAACGCACCACGTTGAAGATTTTGACCAGATTGATACTCGTGCATATTTAGTGCATTCTTGGATGAAGTATCCTAAGTTTGGGCATGCTTCTGCTACAGATTATGCTGCACGTATGGTACGCTATGGATTATTGTCTCGCGAAGAAGCAGTAGAGTTGGTTAAAAACCACGACCACGCATTAGATCCTTTATGTGTAAGAGATTTCTGTGATTTTATGGGATATACAGAAGGCGAATTTTGGTCAATTATTGATAAACAATACAATACCGATTTATTTGAAAAAGATAAAATTGGTAGATGGTTATTGAAAAGTTAATGCATGCTTAATAAGCTAAAAAACAGTTTAGTACGATATAAAACAGCTGTTTTGTATTCATCAACCTCAATAATAAAAGCATTAGCTACAATTCTTGCTGGTTTTTTTATAGCAAAATATGTTAGTCCAGAGGATTTAGGCTTGTGGACAGCTATTTCTATCGCATTAAGTTATTCAATGTTTATACAAGGTGGGATTAATAATGGATTAAATCTAGAACTCCCATTTGCTTATGGCTTAGGTGATGTTAAAAAGGCAGAAAAATTAGCTGGGGTTGCCCAAACTTTTAGCATTGTAACATCTATTATTATTTTGATAGTAGGTGTTACTAGTTTTATTTTCTACCCTACTGAAGATATAAAGCTAAGATTAGGAATTTTAGGAATTACCTTTGTCATAATATTGACGTTTTATCAAACTTATTTGTCCTCTACTTATAGGTCAAATGATTCTTTTACCAAGCTCTCCCGCATTCAACTGTGTGAAGCATTTTTTAATTTATCAACCATTTTATTAGTTTATTATTTTTCCTATTATGGGATGATTCTAAAAACAGTAATTACATTGTTGTTTTTTGTTATTTTGCTACATCATTATAGACCTATTAAAATTGGATTGATTTGGGATAAAGAAATTTTTTTTCACTTATTAAGAGTCGGACTTCCGATTTTTATTCTTGTATTACTAGATTCGTTTGCTAATACGATAGATAAGGTATGGTTGATAAAATATACAGATATGTCGCAAGTAGGTCTTTATTCATTTGGCCTTTATTCGCTTAACCTATTTGTTTTGTTCAGTTCTTCTATCGCAAGTTATGTTTATCCCAAAATGACATATTCTTATGCTAAGTTAAAGGATAAAGTGCTTTTATGGGATTATATGAAAAAAATAACATTACTTTTGTTAATCATCCAGACTCCACTTGTTATTGCTGGCTATTTTCTTATGCCATTTTTTGTTGAAAATTATTTTCCTCAATATAAGGGAGGTGTCATTATTTTGCAAATATTATTATTTGCAGGATTGTTTAAAGGTTCTGTAATTGGAGTGAATATTTTGTGGAGTATGAAAAGCTGGAAATATATGTATATTTACCAAATTATCTATACAGTACTTCTTATTGCATGTACTTTTATAGGTGTAAAGTTTAACCAAAACAAAATGACGGGAGTGGCTTTAGGTGTTTTATTTGCAAATTTCGTAAATTTCATAAGTGCTCTTATTCTTTCATATCAAGCAACTCATAAAGTAACAAATGAGAAGACATATTATTAATATAATTGCAAAAGTTGCATTGTTTCTTGACAAGGCAAAATCTTCATATATTTATAATAATTATATAAAAAAATATAATATTGATGATAACTTCATCTTCAATGGGGGAGGTATAATGTTATATGGTAATGGTGAAATTATTTTAGGAAAGAATAGCTATATTGGCAGATTTTCAACATTACAATCTTCTGATAATGCTAAAATTTATATAGGGAAAAATTGTAAGATTGGTCCTTTTTTTAGTGTTTGGACACATTCTTCTAATGTTGATTGTGATTATAACTTTGATGAAAAAATTATTCCAAAAATTGGAAATATTATTATTGAAGATGGTGTTTGGATTGGCGCAAATGTAGTTATAACTCCAGGTGTAACAATAGGAGAAAACGCAATAATAGGAGCAAATAGTGTTGTCACTAAAGATATTCCGAGACTCGGTATTGCCGGAGGAGTCCCTGCAAAATTCATCCGCTATAAGAATATTTAGTAATGATTCAAAAAAAATTTTCTTACGAAGAACTTACAGAAAAATTTTTACAATTCGAAGAAAAGCACCAGCTTTTATATTTAAGAATTTGTGATGTATTACCTGGGCAGATTGCAAGAGTATCATTATTTTTACGTGTCGTTGAGTTCTATATACCAGGGAACTCTAGTCCAACAAAAGTAAGTCTGTTTTCAAAATTTAAGACATTACTCAGACGTGGAATTCTCAATAATATTTTTTATAATCCCTTCCTAGATTTTACTCAAAGTGATATATTAATTTTTGAAAGTGGAAGGAAGTATATGTCTTACCATGGTTATATTGATATATATACATATCATCTTAATAGATATTTAATAAATAAAGGGAAAAGTACAAAAGTATATGAAGTTTTTTTTAATGAGAATGAAAAAATATTCAAAAATACCAATACAAAGCACTTAGATTTTATAAGATTTTCTTCTTATTTAAAACAAAGAAAAATTGAATGTATTTTTAATGAACAAGAAGTTGATATTATTGAAAAAATTAGCTTAGCCTTTGAACAGGAATTTGGAATCAAAATTGATTTTAAACAATTATTTACGTTTGAAATTAAAAGATTTAAGGCTGAATACTCATTGTATAATAAGCTATTCATTTTAAAAAAACCTAAAGAAATTTTTATAATTAACTCATGCGACAAACCAGCAATGGTGTTTGCCGCAAAACAAAATCATATTATTGTAAATGAACTACAACATGGTTTAAATAGTGATAAAGATGTTATCTTAAATTTTCCATATACAGAAGAAGACAGTTTGGACTATTTTCCTAATAGATTTTACGAGTGGGATAATGTCAATATGTTTTTTGCGAAATTACCTCTTAGTTTTCACAATATTATTAAGTTTCCTAATCTTAACATACAGCATCTTTTAGAAGAATTAAAAACAACGCCAAAGGAAAAAAATAATATTTTGATTATTTCGCAGCCCTATGGGTCTGAAGAAATACAGCAATATATTTTGAAAAGTCTTCCTAAGCTAGGACTATTCCAAATTATATATAAGGCTCATCCTGTTGAAAATATGCAAAAAATGGCAGAATTTGAAAAGAAATGTGAAGGATTTAGTAATATTAGGGTTGTGAACAATTCAGAATCAATTTATCAGTTAATGAAAAAGGCTCAATATGTCGTTGGGATTTATTCCTCCTCACTTTTTGAAGCTGTGGCTTTTGATTGTAAAATTATTCTGTTAAATTTGCCTGGAGTGGAAATGTCGTTTCCCTTATTAGAAGATGCTAATAATCAGTTGATAGGGATTGAAAAAGAATTGTCAGTTTATTTAACTGAGTAAATCTGTATATAAATGGTATTACTTTTTGTTTTTTTTGTTTTTTTATTTTTTATATATCTGAAAAATAAATCTTTAGCTTGGTTATTAGTTATTATTCAACTTCTTTCGATTGGAGGGGTGTTTTTCATGGGTAAAGACTTGAAAATTGAATCAATTTTTGATTATATATTAGTACTACTAACAGGAGTTCTCTTATTTTTAATTGTCGCTCCTTGGAAGTCTTATTATGATATTAAAAACATTGAAATATTTAATAAAAAAAAATTGAGGAACATTACTTATTTCTTAATCTTAATCAATTCATTTATTTTTATTATTCTTTTTACAATTGTTCTGATTGTACAAACATCTGTCCAAGATATTAATGAATTTAAATATACAGAAGGTGTCAACGAAGATTTTATTGCGAATAATAGCCCTTTTCCAAGGATTTTTTTAAGTTTTACTATAGTGTTTTCAAACACTAGTTTCTTTTTAATTCCATTACATTTTTATTATCTGTTTAAAAAGAAATATTTTTTAGCAATTGTTTGTCTCATACTGTCTTTTAATATTATGTTATTAGGGTTAACCTATTTTTCTAGAGCCGTTGTAATTCAATACATGTTTTTGTATATAGGGATGTTATTTTTGCATTATAGTCTATTTGATAATAAAGTCAAAAAATTTATTAGAAATAGCCTCGTGTTTTTGATGGCTGGAACTATTATTTATTTTGTGGATGTTTCTGTTAGGAGGTTTGAGGAAGATACTAAATTGGCAAAAAAATATTCAAAGACAATTCCTATTGATGCGATATCCCAAGATCCTTTAGTATTTAGTTATTTAGATTATATGTCACAAGGATATCTTAATGGGTTTGAAGCTATGCAGTTATACGAAGGAGAAGGATTTAATGGGACAATCACTTTTGAAAAGATTCTTGTAATGACAACCTCACCCCAAGATACATATATGAGGTTACAGCGGCGAGCAAAACTATTGCCGTATGAACTTTCATATAGTTTTTTAGGCTTTCCAGCATATGCTGTATATGACTATGGTATTTTAGGTAGTCTATTGTTTTGTATTGGCTATTATATGATAGTAGTGTGGTTAAGACCAAGGCGAAAAGTTTTAAGTTTAAAAAATAGCTTTTTTATAGTTTTGCTTTTGCAAATCCCTTTGATGTCAATTTTCTATAGTGAAGTTGGAGGGTCAATATTTGCTTTTATATTGCTAATTCCTTTATGGTGCTATATTTCTTTTGGTTCTTCTAAGTCATAAGCGAACCAAAGTAGTTTACCAGATTATTATATTGTTTTTAAATTTATAAAAAAACTAAATGAAAGTTAATTTTATAGGAGGCTTTCTTCCAGAAGATAAGATTGAAGAGTATGCCAAAAATAGTAGAGGAGTAGTGCATTACGCGGCAGATTCATTGCAAAAATCTATTATCACTGGTTTAGAATTAGATGATTCTATTTCTACAAAATTGATTACAGCTCCTTTTTTGATTAATTATCCACATTATAAAAAAATATTTATTAAAAAAGAGAAGACTGAAAAGTATGAAATTGCACCATTTATTAATTTGAAGTTAATAGATACATTCACTAAATCTTTTTCTTTAAATAAAATAATTAGAAATCAAATTCCAAATGATGCCAATGATAATGTGATAATTATTTATGGTATGTTTGACTATTTTTTAAAAGCTATTCCTCATAATTATAAAAATAAAGTATGCCTTATTATACCAGACCTTCCGCGAATGATGGGAGGTGATATGAATAAACTTAAAATAAGATTATACATTAGTTATTGGGAGAAAATAGTTAATGATAATTTATACAAAGTGGATTGTTTTGTTTTTATTTCTAAATATATGAAAGAATATGTGGATGTTAAGAATAAACCATGGGTGGTAATAGAAGGTATTTATAATAATAAAACCAATATTCCATATCAAAAAAAAGAAAACAATAAGACGATATTGTACACAGGTACATTAGATCGTCGTTACGGAATTTTAGATTTATTAGATGCTTTTAGCTTGATTGAAGGTCATGATTATAGGTTGTGGATTTGTGGAGAAGGAATCGGGAAAACTGAAGTAGAAGCATTTGCTCAAAAAGACTCACGTATTACTTACTTTGGACAAATTTCAAATAAAGAGGCTCAAGTTTTACAAAAGAAAGCTACAATATTAGTAAACCCGAGGAAAAATGATATGGAATATACCAAATTTTCATTTCCTTCCAAAACAATGGAATATTTAGCATCAGGCACCCCAACCATTATGCATAAATTAGGAGGAATTCCTGAAGAATATTATCCTTATTTTTTTGTACCAGTAGATAATTCCCCTTCCGCATTAGCAAATGTTATTTTGAGAGTCGCAAATTTATCAGAACTAGAAAGAAAAGAATTTGGAGAAAAAGCGCAAAATTTTGTGTTTGAGAACAAAAATCCTAAAATTCAAGTGGAAAAAATTATCAGTATGTTCAATAAATTATTATAATTTAGATTTTATTTTTTAAATATTAAGAATTTTAAACGTATGAAACATAGTTACAATTTCTTTTGGCTGTTTTTTATAGTTATAAACAATTTTTCCCTTGCACAAACAACATTTATTAATGTTAAAGATATAGGGATTTTACCAGTTCAACATGAAAATGAAACGGACGATCAAAAATATGAGAGATGGTTCAAAATTCAAGATCTCTTTCATTATGCGAGAGAAAATAAAATAAATTTGTTTTTTTCCTCTGGACTTTACGATGTAGGAAATCGTAATTTTCCATTTAGAAGTCCAGATACTATTAAAAATGATAAACTCCTAGACTGTGGTAATATAATAATTTCAGGAGAGAAAGGAACAATTTTTAAAACCTCCTCCGTATATGGAGCAGACGTTTTACAGTTGAATCAATTAAAAAATATAACTTTCAAAAATCTTGAAATAACTGCAGAACTTAAAAAATATGAAAAATCTGGATCAAATGGTATTTCAATAACGAATGGCTTTGACAATATAACTTTAGAAAATATTCATATTTATAATTTACCTGGTGTGGATAAAGGAAATTGGGTAGATGGCAGTAAAGGATTAACAATACAAAGTGACATTGGTAGTAAAGGATATATGGGAATTCTTATTGCTAAAAATATTAAGGTTGAGAATGTAGCATATGGTTTTCGCATGGATACTGGGCATGTTTCAGATATTATGAAAAATTATAAAACAATTAATATCAATATAGAAATGACTGTGGAGAAAGCGTTTCAAGGTTTTTCTGTAGAATTTGGAAAATCTCTTAATAATATCCCACAAAAGAATAAGTTAAATTTTAATGTAAATGCAAAGCTATCCAATTGTCAACAATACGTGAGATTTGCTAGAGTTATAGGAGGTAATTTTAGTTTTGTATTAGAAAATACTCAAAATTATTATGAAAAAACAACAGATAAATTTGGGAAAAAATGGCTTACTATTCATGATGGTATTTTTGGTTTTTTATCTTACTATACAAAAAATGCCCAAGTTAGTATTAAAGGAAATGTAGGAGATGTTGATAATAAAATTTGGATTGGTGCAGTTGGGAGTATAATAGAACCCTATAACTTAGGAAACAGAACTGAATATAATATTTTTAATTTTGACATTGCTGGAAAAGCAAAAGATGAAGAAATAAAAATTATTAATTATGCTGGAGAATCTCTTAATAATAATTTAATTAGCATGTCGAAAAATACAGTAAAAAATATCCCTCCAGTTTTTTTTTCCAATAATAATCAACTTAGGATTAAATATTAATTACTAGTTTAAATTTTTATTTAGAATAATCAAATGAGACAAATAAATGCAAATAAAAAATAAAACACTTTTGATTACTGGTGGAACAGGTTCTTTTGGGACGGCTGTTCTCAACCGTTTTTTAGAAACAGATCATTTTAAGGAAATTCGTATTTTTTCTCGTGATGAGAAAAAACAAGATGATATGCGAAATCTTTACAAAAATGATAAAATAAAATACTACATCGGCGATGTTCGCGATTACAGTTCTGTAGAACCAGCAACGCATGGTGTCGATTATATTTTCCATGCTGCAGCTCTGAAACAAGTGCCTTCATGTGAATTTTTCCCGATGCAAGCCGTGAAAACCAATGTGGAAGGAACGCAAAATGTTATTCGTGCAGCAGCAGCAAACAAAGTACAAAAAGTCATTTGTCTTTCAACAGACAAAGCAGCTTATCCAATCAATGCGATGGGGATTTCCAAAGCCATGATGGAAAAAGTAGCCGTTGCAGAGGCTCGTAATCTTACAGAAACGGTGGTTTGTTTAACACGTTACGGAAACGTAATGGCTTCTCGTGGTTCGGTGATACCTTTGTTTTTAAATCAAATTCAGAAAGGGGAACCCATTACAATTACGGATCCAAATATGTCGCGTTTTTTCATGTCATTGGAAGATGCTGTAGATTTAGTATTATTCGCATTCGAAAATGGAAATCCAGGAGATTTATTCGTGAACAAAGCACCCGCAGGAAGCATTGGCGATTTGGCGCAAGCACTAATTGAACTTACGGGCAAAGAAGTCCCAATTAAAGTTATCGGAACGCGTCATGGAGAAAAATTGTACGAAACTTTGTGTACCCGTGAAGAAATGATGAAAGCCGAAGATATGGGGGATTTCTACAGAGTTCCTGCCGATAATCGTGATTTGAATTATGCCAAATATTTCTCAGAAGGTGAAGAAGATGTTTCTAAAATTGAAGATTATCATTCTCACAATACCGAACAACAAGATGTAGAAGGTCTTAAGAAATTAATTTCAACTTTACCATTAATTAGAAAAGAAGTTTTTGGAGAAGATGTGATGCAATATCCTTATTAGTGATTTGCAATTAGTTATTAGGAACTGGTATGAGAACTCATAAAGATTTAGATGTTTGGAAATTGAGTATAGATTTTGTAACTGAAATTTATGCTTTAACGATACGTTTTCCAAAAGAAGAGCAATTTGGATTGATAAATCAAATTAGAAGAGCTTCTGTCTCAGTACCAAGCAATATTGCCGAAGGTGCTGGAAGAAAATCTGATAAAGAGTTTTTACAATTTTTATATATTTCTTTAGGCAGTGTTCAAGAGATTGCTACGCAAATATTAATTTCTTTGAATTTAAACTATTTAACAAAATCAGAATATGAAATTTTACTCATCAAATTACATCAAATTTCTAAAATGTTGTCGGGTTTAATAAAATCTGTTAAAGAAAAGTTGAATTAACCAATGACAATTAACCAATTACTGTCGGGAACCGGCACGAAGACGAAAGAGGAATTATCACGTTCAATAATGATTTCGACGCCTCGCAAATTAAAAGAATTTATACTTTAGAGAATCATTCAACGGATTTTATTCGTGGATGGCAAGGACACAAAATTGAGCAGCGTTGGTTTGCAGCAATGAAAGATCGATTTGAAATTTCGGTGATTGTTGTTGATGATTTCGAGAATCCTTCGAAAGATTTAAGCACTCAGCAGTATATTTTGGATTCAGAATCCTTAACTTATCTTCATATTCCAGCAGGTTGCATAACGGCAATTAAGGCTTTGGAGGAGGATAATAAATTATTAGTATTAGCAGATTTTGGGTTAGGCGAAGTTCAGGATGAATACCGTTTTCCAATTGATTATTTTATTAGAGACTAGAGATTAGAAATTAGAAATTAGAAATTAAAGATTAGAAACTAGAGATTAGAAACTTGAAAGTAGAAGTTAGAAACTGGAAATTAGAGATCCTGATCTCAAGTCCCCAATCCCTGGTCCCTAATCCCCAATAACCAATAACCAGTAACAAATGATGAATAACCAGTTACCAACAACCAATAACCAATCATCAAAAAAGATTGGAATTACAGGACAAAAAGGCTTTGTAGGAAGTCATTTATATAATACTTTAGGTCTGTTTCCAGAAGAATTTGAACGAATTGATTTTCAAAAAGAATATTTTGAGGATGAAGCCAAATTAGACGAATTTGTCTCAAAATGTGACGTTATTGTGCATTTAGCAGCGATGAATCGTCATGAATCAGAGCAATTTATCTATGAAACCAATGTCGCTTTAGCAAACAAATTGGTAGATTCTTTGAAAAGAACCAATTCGAAAGCTCATGTTTTGATATCGTCTTCTACACAAGAAGAAAGAGATAATTTATACGGAAAATCGAAACGTGAAGGTCGCGAAGCGATTGTAAACTGGGCCAACGAAAATGGTGGAAAAGCAACGGGATTAATTATTCCAAATGTTTTTGGAGCTTTCGGAAAGCCTTTCTATAACTCATTTATCGCTACTTTCTGCCATCAGTTAACGCATGGCGAAACGCCAACAATTGCTAATGATGGTGATGTAAAACTGATTTACGTTCAGGAATTGGTGATGAAAATGATTGACGAAATTCGTTCAGAAAAAAGTCAGCCAGAATTAGTTATAGAACCAACTTCAACCAACAAAGTTTCTGAAGTTTTAGCTTTATTAAACGATTATAAAACCAAGTATTTTGATGGTGGAGAAATTCCACTTTTGAATTCAAAATTCGAACATAATTTATTCAATACCTACCGTTCATATATTGATTATAAGACGCATTATCCAGTAAAATTCACGCAACATACAGATCCTAGAGGCGCTTTTGTGGAAGTCATTCGATTAGGAATTGGCGGACAATGTTCATTTTCAACCACAGTTCCGGATATTACAAGAGGAAATCATTATCATACCCGAAAAATTGAGCGTTTTGCGGTGATTAAAGGAAAAGCTTTAATTCAGTTAAGAAAAATAGATACCGATGAGGTTTTGGATTTCTATTTAGACGGAACAGAACCTGCTTATGTGGATATGCCCATTTGGTACACCCACAACATTAAAAATATAGGAACAGAAGATTTGTACACGATTTTTTGGATCGATGAACCTTTTAATCCAGAGGATGCGGATACATATTTTGAGGAAGTTTAAAGGGAAAAGGTAAAAGGGAAAAGGTAAAAGGGAAAAGGTAAAAGTAAATAGTATGAAGGAAGTTGAGTTGTTAAATAGAACATTTAATTTTGGTGTTCGTGTAATTAAATTTCTTCGTACGTTGCCTGAGAATCATGAGTTAAGAGTAATAAAAAATCAGTTGATTAAATCAGCTACTTCGGTTGGTGCTAATTATGAAGAAGCACAGGCTGGAGCTTCGAAAGCAGACTTTACAAATAAAGTGAAGATCGTATTGAAAGAAGCGAGAGAGTGTAACTATTGGTTAAGAATGTTGAGAGCGCTAGGGTATGAATGTAGTGAACAGGATCTTTTATTACAAGAAAGTAAAGAGTTAAAAAATATATTTGGAGTGGTAGTTTTAAGAGCATCGGAAACAAAATAATTTCCTTTATCCTTTAAACTTTTTCCTTAAAATAATAGACATGCAAAAACTAAAAGTAATGACGGTTGTGGGAACACGACCAGAAATCATAAGATTATCAAGAGTATTAATGGCTTTAGACGTTTCTGAAGCTGTAGAACATATCATCGTCCACACAGGACAAAATTACGATTACGAACTCAATCAAATTTTCTTTGAAGATTTAGGACTTCGTAAACCAGATTATTTTTTAGAAGCAGCTGGAAAAACAGCAACAGAAACGGTAGGGAATATTTTAATTAAAATAGATCCGTTGTTGGAAGAATTGCAACCTGATGCTTTTTTGGTTTTAGGTGATACCAATTCTTGTTTGTGTGCAATTCCTGCGAAAAAAAGACATATTCCGATTTTCCACATGGAAGCAGGAAACCGATGTTTCGACCAAAGAGTTCCCGAAGAAACCAACCGAAAAATTGTAGATCATACTTCGGATATCAATCTTACTTATTCCGATATTGCGCGCGAATATTTATTGAGAGAAGGACTTCCTGCGGACAGAATTATCAAAACAGGTTCGCCAATGTTTGAGGTTTTGAATCATTATCTACCGCAAATTAAAGCATCCAAGGTTTTAGAAAAATTGAATTTAGAAAAAGGAAAATTCTTTGTCGTTTCTTCTCACCGTGAAGAAAATATCAATTCAGAGAAAAATTTCCGTGGATTAATGACTTCTCTGAATGCAATTGCCGAAAAATACCAATATCCAATCATCGTTTCTACGCATCCACGTACACAAAATATGATTGATAAGATGCAAATCGAAATGCGTCCGGAAATTCAGTTCCTAAAACCTCTTGGTTTCCATGATTATAATGCACTTCAAATGCATGCGTATGCTTGTCTATCGGACTCAGGAACCATTTCAGAAGAATCTTCAATTCTAAATTTCAGAGCCTTAAATATTCGCCAAGCTCACGAAAGACCAGAAGCTATGGAAGAAGCATCAGTAATGATGGTGGGACTTTCTCCAGAACGAATCATGCAAGGTTTAGCGCAATTACAAACACAAATTATTGGTGATCGTAACCAATTACAAGTTACAAATAACCAATTACCAAACTTCCGTCCTGTAGCAGATTATTCAATGCCAAATGTTTCCGAAAAAGTGGTGAGAATTATTATTTCTTACACAGATTATATTAAAAGAACTGTTTGGTCGGAAGAAATATAAAATTAATTTATTTTGAATAAAATAGAAAAAATATCAGTTGTTATACCCATGTACAACGCAAAAGATACTATTGTAAGGGCATTAGATTCTGTAGTTAACCAAACCTATCAAGGTGAAACGGAAATTATTGTCGTGAACGATGGATCAAAAGACAATTCTGCCAATCTAGTGGAAGAATATGCGAAAGCACATCCTAATGAGCAAATTATCTTAATTAATCAGACCAACAGAGGTGTTTCTTCTGCAAGGAATATGGGGATGAAAAATGCCAAAGGAGAATGGTTAGCATTGTTGGATTCTGACGATGAGTGGTTACCAAATAAATTACAAAGGCAAGTAGAGGTTTTAAAAAATAATCCTGAAATTGATTTTCTTGGAACAAATAGAAACAATGAATATTTTAAATCTTTTTTATTCTTTAAGTTTTTTCATTTGACTAAGATTAGTGCTAGAATGCTTTTGTATAAAAATTTTTTTCCTACTCCAACTGTTATTATGAAAAAACCGATTATTAGGGATATTGGCTTTTTTAGTTTAGATCAAGATTATTGCGAAGATTGTAATTATTGGATTAGAATCTCTAATGCTGGATATAATTGTTTTTTATTGAATGAAAGTTTAGTAATTACAGGTAGTAATAAATCTCATTTTGGAGAAATTGGTCTATCTTCAAATTTGAAAGAAATGGCTAGAGGAGATTTAATGAATATGAAATTAGGTTATAAATTAAAAGTTGTTAATTTTTTTGAATTTATATTACTTTATAGCTTTTCATTAATTAAATATTTAAGAAGAATTTTAATCGTAAAATTTAGAAAATAATTTATGACAGGTTCAATTGTTTTATTTAATACTGACGTAGATATTATAAAGAAAGCTATTAATAGTTTCCTATATAATTATGTTGTTGAAAAACTTTATTTAATAGACAATTCGCTAGAAGATACTTTGCGTAATATAGTAGGAGATTCTCGCATTGAATACATACACAATCCTTCTAATCCTGGTTTTGGTGCTGCGCACAATATAGCTATAAAAAAAGCCTTAGAATTAGGTTCAAAATACCACTTTATAGTTAATCCAGATATATATTTTTCGGAAGACGTTATAGGTCCAATGCTTGATCATATGGGGAAAAACCCAAACGTAGGAATGATGATGCCACAAATTTTGAACGAAGATGGCAGCATACAAAATTTGCCAAAATTGCTACCGTCACCTTTTAGTATTTTATTGCGAAAAATAAAGAAACCAAATTTTCTTTACAGCTCTTTTATTAATAAATATGAGTTACGTAATGTTCCAAATGATCAAGTTTATGAAGCTCCTATATTGTCTGGTTGTTTTACCTTACTTAATCTGGATGCAATAAAAGATGTGGGACTGTACGATGACCGTTTTTTCATGTATTTTGAAGATTGGGATTTATCAAGAAGAATAAATCAAAAGTATAAAACAATTTACTTTCCTAAAGTGTCTGTTTATCATGGCTATGAATCAGGAGCAAATAAAAGTAAAAAACTATTTAAGATCTTTTTAAATTCTGCCGTACATTATTTCAATAAGTGGGGATGGTTTTTTGATAAAAAGAGGAATGAGGTTAATGAAAGAACTTTAAGCCAATTTAAATGATTATATCCATCACAGGCACTTCAGGATTTGTGGGCAAAAATCTTTCCCAATATTTGTTGAACCACCAAATTCAAACAAAAGCATTGTCTTTACGAAATGATTCTTGGAAGACTGAATTTGATAAAAATTCCACTGCAATTATTCATTTGGCGGGAAAAGCTCATGATACATCCGATACCTCTTCTGCTGACGAATATTTCAAAGTAAATAGAGATTTAACCATTGAGTTGTTTAATGAATTTTTAAATTCATATATTCGAGATTTCTTTTATTTTTCCTCAGTAAAAGCAGTGGCAGATACTGTTGATGGGGTTTTAACCGAAGACGTTGTTCCAAATGCAATCACTCCTTACGGAAAATCAAAACTAGAGGCCGAAGAGTATTTGCTCAGTCAAAAAATTCCAGAAGGGAAAAGGGTTTTTATCATTCGTCCATGTATGATTCATGGTCCAGGAAATAAAGGAAATCTTAATCTTTTGTACAAAATTGTTGAGAAAGGAATTCCTTGGCCTTTGGCAGCTTTTCATAATGAAAGATCTTTTTTGAGTATTGATAATTTAAGTTTTTTAATTTTGCAAATGTTAAATTCTACCTCTTTGAAAAATGGAGTTTATAACTTTGCTGATGATACTCCTTTATCCACGAATGATTTAGTAGGTTTAATTTCCAAAATCTTAGGTAGAAAACAAAAGTTATGGAAAATTCCTGCTGGTATAATTAAAGCAGGCGTAAAAATAGGAGATGTATTACCTTTACCACTAAACTCTGAAAGACTTAAAAAGTTAACAGAAAATTACGTGGTTTCTAACCAAAGAATAAAAACAGCACTTGGAATTGAAAAACTTCCTTTAACCGCTGGAGAAGGTTTAGAAATTACCATCAAAAGTTTTAAAAAATAGAAATGCAATATTTAATCATTCTTATATCTCTTTTCCTCCTAGAACTCATCTATTTCAAAATAGCAGACAAGTTCAACATCATCGATAAACCGAATGAGAGAAGCTCCCATACCCAAATCACTTTACGAGGTGGTGGTATTATTTTTTACATTGCTGCATTGCTTTTTTTTATTGTATCGGGTTTCGAATACCCCTATTTCTTTTTGGGGTTAACCATGATAAGCTTAGTGAGTTTTCTAGATGATGTGATGACGCTATCCAACAAAATTCGACTTTTAGTTCAGTTGGTAAGTATGCTTTTAATGTTTTATCAAGTGGAAATGTTCACTTTAGCTTGGTGGATTATCCCTATTGCTTTGGTAATTTCCGTTGGGACCATTAATGCTTATAATTTTATGGATGGTATTAATGGTATTACAGTTTCTAACAGTTTAGCAGTACTTATTTTATTAGCTATTGTTAATCACTCGATTGCTTTTGTAAATATGAATTTAATTTATTACGCCATACTTTCTTGTGTAGTTTTCGGATTTTTTAATTTTAGAAACAAAGCAAAAGCTTTTGCTGGTGATGTAGGCTCGGTAGCTATGGCATTTATCATCTTATTTTTATTATCAAAACTAATTATACAAACAGGGAATATTATCTATATCTTATTTCTTTTGGTTTATGGCTTAGATGCGGTATGGACCATTGTAAGACGTATTCTAAAAAAAGAAAATATTTTTGAAGCACACCGCTCTCATTTATATCAATTCTTTGCGAATGAAAATAAAACAAATCGATTACTGATTTCAGGGATCTATGGATTAATCCAGTTATTAATTGGTGTTTTAATAATTTATACAACATCACAATCGCTTACATTTCAGTGGATTATTGCATTAGGTTTAATGTTAATAGGAACGCTTGTTTATAATGTTTTAAAACAAAACCTAATAAAAAAATATGACATAAAATAGTGCAAATAATTTTTAATATTTAGCCAAATATTGATAAATTAGCACAAGATAAATGATGAAATGAAATTAAAAGAAACACCGCTTAAAGATTGCTATATTATTGAGCCAAGCATTTTAGAAGATAAAAGAGGCTATTTTTACGAAAAATTCAATGAGAAAAAATTTGAAGAACTAACGGGTCTTAACGGTCATTTTGTTCAGGATAATATTTCTAAATCTTCTTACGGCGTTGTCCGTGGTGTTCATTTGCAAAAAGGAGAACATGCACAAGCCAAACTTGTATCTTGCTTAGAAGGTCGCGTTTTTGATGTCGCGGTAGATCTCAGAAAAGATTCCGAAACTTATGGACAATGGTTTGGGATAGAACTAAGCGCAGAAAACAAACGTCAACTTTATGTTCCAAGAGGTTTTGGGCATGGCTTTTCGGTACTAAGTGAAACCGCAGTCTTTTCTTATAAATGCGATAATTTTTATAATAAAGAAGCCGAAGGCGCAATTGCGTGGAACGATCCAGATGTGGGAATCGATTGGCAAATCCCTTTAGAAGACGCTATTTTGTCGGATAAAGACAAACTCTCACCAAGTTTTAAAGAAGAACAATTTTTATAAATATTAAAGAACCAAAATTTGGTTCTTTTTTTATTCCTAAATTTGCAAATTGGCATTCTGAGCATTGTGAGGAATCGCGAAACATCAATATTCATAAATTATCTATTATATAATAATGCGTACAAAATCAACAGGTAAAAAGAAAATTAATATAGTAACGCTTGGATGTTCCAAGAATGTCTACGACTCCGAAGTGTTAATGGGCCAACTACAAGCCAATGGTAAAGAAGTCGTACACGAAGATCGCGGCGATATTGTGGTGATCAACACTTGTGGTTTTATCGATAATGCTAAAGAAGAGTCGATTAATACAATTCTAGATTTTGTCGAGGCCAAAAGTCGAGGCGAAGTAGAACAGGTTTTCGTAACGGGATGTTTGTCGGAGCGCTATAAGCCTGACTTGATTCGTGAAATTCCAGATGTTGACCAATATTTCGGAACCCGCGATTTGCCTATTTTATTAAAACATCTTGGCGCCGATTATAAGCACGAATTGGTTGGAGAACGTCTTACAACAACACCAAAACACTATGCCTATCTTAAAATATCCGAAGGTTGCGATAGACCATGTTCGTTTTGCGCCATTCCTTTGATGCGTGGCGGACACATTTCCACGCCCATCGAAAAATTGGTGGAAGAAGCTTCAAAATTAGCCAAGAAAGGAACTAAGGAATTGATTTTAATCGCACAAGATCTTACCTATTACGGGTTGGATATCTATAAAAGACGCGCATTAGGCGATTTGCTGAAAGAATTGGCTAAAATTGATGGTATCGATTGGATTCGACTTCATTATGCGTTTCCATCAGGATTTCCAGAAGATGTTTTGGACATTATTCGTGAAGAACCGAAAGTTTGTAACTATATAGACATTCCGTTGCAACACATCAATTCGGACTTGTTGAAATCTATGAAGCGTGGAACAACACACGAAAAGACCGATGCGCTTTTGGCTAAATTCCGTGAGAAAGTTCCAGATATGGCTATTCGTACAACCTTGATTGTAGGCTATCCTGGCGAAACCGAAGAGCGCTTCCTAGAATTAAAAGATTGGGTGCGCGAGCAAAGGTTTGACCGATTGGGATGTTTCACCTATTCGCATGAAGAAAATACAACAGCACATGTTTTGGAAGATGATGTTCCTCAGGAAGTTAAAGAAGCCCGTGTAGAAGAGATTATGGAGTTGCAATCGCAAATATCTTGGGAGAAAAATCAAGAACGTATCGGAAAGGTTTATAAATGTATTTTTGATCGCAAAGAAGGTAATTATTTCGTTGGTAGAACGGAGTTCGATTCGCCGGATGTTGATAATACAGTTTTGGTTTCTGCTGTAGATACCTATATTTCGATTGGTGATTTTGCAAATGTGAAGATTACTTCTGCAGAAGAATTCGATTTGTATGGTGAATTGATTTAAAATTAACCTCGATTATAAAATTTAAGCTCTGATATTTTCAGGTCTTTTTTTACGCAAAATCTTATTTTTCTTAAAATTTCATCTGTTTTAGTTTAAATGGTTGATTGTCAGTTTGTTTTGGTTTTTTATTGCTTTTTAATTTTAATATTTTAATATATTCTTGTGATTCTTTATAGATATTTATGATATCCGTAATAGTTTCCTCCTTTTAAAATATCAAATTTTTTATAAAAACCAATTTAAATTAATGAATAGTCAAAATTGACATTTATGCTTTGAATATTAAAATGTGCTAAAAATCAATTGTTTAAGAGGTTTTTGTGTTTTGGTAATAGCTCTAATTGTTTTAAAATTTTAAGAAAATAAGATTAAAATTAACATTTTTTAACAAACTCTGAAAACTGCTGTAAATAAAAGACTTACAGCGGATGTTAATTTAATTTTAAGATAATTTTAAGACTTGTTGGTGCTAAGTTTTCCCTCTCGAAGCTTTTCGGGATAACTTTGCGGAGTCAAAACAATTAAAAATATTCAAAAATGATGAAAAGATTCATTCTCGTAATCATAATGATGATTTCAACACTTGGTATTTACTCTTTCACTTACAAGAGTGATGCCACAGATGCCAAAACAAGTTTTGCATCGTACTACCACGATAAGTTTGAAGGTAGAAAAACAGCTAGCGGTGAGATTTTCGATAACGATGCCTTTACAGCAGCTAACAGAAGTATCCCTTTTGGGACAAAAGTGAAAATTACGAATCTTCGTAATGGTAAAAGTGTCGTAGTGAGAATTAATGATAGAGGACCTTTTACAAAATCTAGAGCTTTTGATATGTCAAAAGCCGCTTTTGCTGAGATTGGAAATTTGTCAATAGGACATCTCCCAATCGAATATGAAATTGTCGATTAAGATTAAAAAAATTTTAGTTAGTAAGAAAGCATCTGTAGCACTTGTGTTACGGATGCTTTTTTTTATTTTTATCCTCAAGTAAAAATTTGTAGAAAAGTAAAACCTGTATCATGTAAGTTTGCTTTTTCTTTTTTAAAACAAAACGGTTTAAAATAAAACCTCATGAAAAACGCAATTCTTATCACCATCGGTGACGAAATTTTATCTGGAAATACCATAGATACCAACTCTAACTTCATCGCAAGAGAGCTAAAATCTATCGGCATTTCTGTAAAACAAATTTTTACGATTTCCGATGAACTCGAATCCATAAAATCTTGCTTAAAAACAGCCTTGGAAACGGCCGATTTGGTAATTGCAACCGGCGGTTTAGGTCCAACGCGTGATGATAAAACAAAAAAGGCTTTCGCTGAGTTTTTTAATGATAATCTTGTTTTAGACGAAGAAACCTACCAACATTTATCGAAATATCTCCAAAAAAGAAAGCGTCAACATTTATTAGAATTGAATGTTTCTCAAGCAGAAGTTTTATCGAAAGCTAAGGTTTTTCAAAATGAATATGGCACAGCACCTTGCCAAATGATTGATGATAATGGGAAATTGGTGTTTTCTTTACCAGGCGTGCCTTACGAAGTCAAACCTTTAATTAAGGATAAAATTATTCCTTATATAAAAGAAAGCTTTGAAATGGATTCTATTTTAACTCGTATTGTTTCTGTGGTTAATATTCCAGAAAGTATTTTGGCGGAGCGCATTTCAGATTGGGAAGATCAACTTCCAACTCATATTTCTTTATCCTATTTACCAATCGGAAATCGTGTTAAGCTGAGAATTACAGCTTCAGGAAAAGATAAATCTATTTTAGAAAAAGAAGTTGAACATCAAATTCAAGTGCTTTTAAAAATTATCGATGATCATGTTATAGCGACTTACGAAGATAAAATTGAGAAAATTCTAGGTGAAATTCTTACCGAGAAAAAACTTAGTATTTCCACAGCCGAAAGTTGTACAGGCGGTGAAATTTCTAAATTAATAACTTCAGTTTCCGGAAGTTCCAATTATTTTCTTGGCGGAATTGTAACCTACGCCACACAAAAAAAAGTGACTATTTTAAAGGTTTCAAAAGAAAGTCTTGCAAAACACACCGTGGTAAGCGAAGAAGTCGCTTTGGAAATGGCGCGTGGCGGACAACAACTTTTCGGGACCGATATTTGTCTGTCAACCACTGGTGTTGCAGGTCCTAACAAAGGTGAAGATGGCAAAGATGTTGGCACGGTTTATTATGCGATTCGGGTGGGAAATATGGAGGAAGTTGGGCATTTATATTTACCACATCTAGAGCGTACAGATTTTATGAATTTTGTTTCCCAACGTATTTTGCAGGATTTGGTAGAGATTTTGGTCAGAGCCAACGAATGATAAGTTTCAGCTTTAGAAATGGCTTTATCACAATTTTCTTTAGTAGTTTTGTTAGATAAGGCTCAGAAAGAGTTTTATCTCGACTATTTTAGAATATAATTTTATTAAAAATAAACATCATGAAAAACCTAGCATTTATCCTTTTTGCAGTTTCTTTAGTCGCTTGCAACAAAGAAAAAAATCTAGAAGTAAAGCAAGTTACTGAAATGGAAACTGGGAATAAAATAAACATCCAAGTGGCCAACGCTGAAGATCCTATTTGTAATATGAAAACAGCGGAACATCTTAGCGATACTTTAACGTATAAAGGCGAAGTATATGGTTTTTGTGGTCCGATGTGCAAAGAAGAATTCAAAAAAAATCCTGACTCTTATTTAAAATAAATTCATGCCAGATCAATCCACAAAAAGAATGAAGTGGTGGATTTCCGTTGGAGTTCTCGTGTTAATTGTAGCTTTAATTTTTGGTGTGAAATCTTATATGAACGCCTCACTTTTTACGGTGATGAAGGTTCCCGAATTTTCTTTAAAAGATCAAAATAACCAAACAATTACCGACAAGGAAATGCTCGGGAAAGTCTATCTCGTGGAGTTTTTCTTTAGTAAATGCCCTACAATTTGTCCTGTGATGAATTCTAATATACGTTATATTGAAGATCAAATTAACGATCCTAATTTTGGAATTATTTCCATAAGCATAGATCCCGAAAATGATACACCCGAAATTCTAAAAAATCATGCGCACAAAATAGGTGCTCAATCTCCGAATTGGCATTTTTTGACAGGTGATAGAACTTACATCGGTGAAATTGCCAAGAAGTTTGATATTTATGTTGGTGACCAAAAAGACAAAGCCGAAAGCCTTAATCATAGCGGCGAAATTGCGTTAGTAGATAAAGACGGTAACATCCGTTGTCGTTTTGGAAAAGACGGCATGCCTATTTTGTATTATTCAGGTTTGAATTATGAGGATGAAGCGGGAACCAAAGCCAGTTTGGTGGGAAAATACCATCCCGACCGAGAGATTCTTATTGAAGATATCAAAAAACTACTTCGTTAATCGTTAATTAATGTTAAGAATGTCTGTAAATGCCCACAAATAGACTATTTTTATAAAACTAAAATGTTTAATTCAAAAAAATAAATACAATGAAAGTTTTGAAAATAGCCACAGTTTCTTTTCTAGTAGCCGCAGTTTTTATGTCTGCACAGTTTAGACAATCACCACTTCCTTATGCTTACAATGCTTTAGAATCGGCTGTAGATGCGCAAACTATGGAAATTCATTACTCCAAACATGCTGCAGGATATACCGCGAATTTGAATAAAGCCATCGCAGGAACACCTATGGAAAAAGAAAGTTTGTTTTCAATTCTTTCTCATATTTCTAAAGAATCGCCAGCTGTTCGTAATAACGCCGGTGGACATTATAACCACGAGCTATTTTGGACGGTTTTAACGCCTAAAAAAGACACCAAAGCTTCCGCAAAGCTATCGAAAGCCATTATTGACAACTTTGGAAGTATGGATGCTTTCAAAGAAAAAATCGCAAAAGCAGGCGCGGATAGATTCGGTTCGGGTTGGGCTTGGTTAATTGTTACGCCAGACAAAAAACTAGCGATTACTTCTACTGCCAATCAGGATAATCCGTTGATGGATGTTGCAGAAACAAAAGGAACGCCTATTTTCGGTATCGATGTTTGGGAACATGCTTATTACTTAAAATATCAAAACAAGCGTGCTGATTATTTAAAGTCACTTTGGGAAGTTGTTAATTGGGACGAAATCTCAAAACGTTACGACATGGCAACCAAATAACTATTTAATGTTTAAAAATATACAACTCGCTTTTTCACCTGGAGAAGTGAGTTTTTTTGTGTTAAAATTTAATGTAATTTTTTTGTGCTAGATGTAACATACTTCTATTTCTATCGACTGATTTTTTAAATATTTTAAAAATGAAAAAACTTACATTTTCACTATTTTTATTGGTTGGTATGGGTGCTGTAAACACAATGGACGCACAGGCTCAAAAACCAGCAGTAATCAATCATAATCAAGATAAAGGTCTCGACATTAGCCTTATGGATAAGTCTGTCCGTCCACAAGATGACTTCTACAATTATGTGAGTGGCACTTGGATGAAAACTGCAAAAATCCCTGCTGACAAGCCAACGTGGGGAAGTTTTAATAAACTTGCAGAAGATACAGATAACAACTCCATGACGATTCTTAATTCGTTGTTGAAAGATAAATTCAATGATGGAACTGAAGGCAAAAAAATCCAAGATCTTTATGGCACTTACATGGATATGGATAAGCGTAATGCTGACGGGATAAAACCTATCCAAGCTAACCTTAACAAAATTGACGCTATTAAAACTATGGCAGATCTGCAAGCCTATTTGATTTCTGTGACCAAAGATGGCGAAAATACACTTTATGGCTGGGGTGTAGATGCGGATCTTAAAGATTCTAAAATGAATGCCGTTTATTTAGGTGATGCTTCTTTAGGTTTGGGAAGAGATTATTACCAAAAAGTCAACGAAAAAAATACTGAAACTTTAGCAGAATATCAAAAGTATGTGGCGTCGATGCTAGATGTTTTGGGTTATAAAAACTCTACGGTTACTGCCAAAAGTATTGTTGAACTCGAAAAGAAAATCGCAAATACCTATTTAACAAACGAGCAAGTACGTGATGCGACATTACAGTATAACCCGAAAACAATGGCTGAGCTGAAAGCTTTGGTGAAAAATGTTGACCTAGCGGCTTATCTTAAAAGCGTAGGCGTTAATACTGATAAAGTGATTATCGGTGAGATAGGCTATTACAAAAATTTTGACAAGCTTTTTAACAGCAAAGATCTACCATTAATTAAAGATTATCTTAAATTCCACATGATTAATGGCAGTGCAAGTTATTTAACTAAAGCTTTGGATGATAAACGTTTTGCATTTTATGGAAAATATCTAAGTGGTCAAGAAGAACAGAGAGCGCTTAATAAAAGAGGTTATCAGTTAATCAATGGTGTTTTAGGAGAAGCTTTTGGTAAATTGTATGTTGATAAATATTTCCCTGCTTCTGCAAAAGCACAGATGGTAGAACTTATCGATTATCTTAAAAAAAGTTTTGCAGTACACATTAACGATCTTAACTGGATGTCATCTACAACCAAAGTAAAAGCTTTAGAAAAATTAAACAAATTCACAGTTAAAGTGGCTTATCCAGACAAGTGGAAAGATTATTCTAAATTGGATATCACTTCTGGAGCGAAAGGTGGAACATTGTACAGCAATTTGCAAAATGTAACCGAATGGCAATATCAAAGAGATCTTGACAAAATTGGTAAAGCTGTGGACAAGTCGGAGTGGGGGATGACACCTCAAATGGTGAATGCCTATTACAATCCATTGAATAACGAAATCGTTTTCCCAGCGGCAATTCTTCAACCGCCTTTCTTCAATCCAGAAGCTGATGCCGCCGTTAATTTTGGAGGAATTGGCGCTGTTATCGGACACGAGATGACACATGGTTTTGACGACTCAGGTGCGCAGTTCGATGCAGATGGTAATCTTGTCGATTGGTGGACACCAGAAGATAAAGCCAACTTCGAAAAAGCAACAAAAGCTTTAGCAAGTCAGTTTGATAAGTACGAACCTGTTAAAGGAACTTTCGTTAACGGAACATTTACCAATGGTGAAAATATTGCAGATTTAGGTGGTATTAACATCGCTTATGATGCTTTACAGATGTATCTTAAAGATAAAGGGAATCCTGGTAACATCAGTGGTTACACACAAGATCAAAGATTTTTCTTAAGCTGGGCAACCGTTTGGAGAACTTTATCGAGTGAAAAATATATGGTGAATCAAGTGAAAACCGATCCACATTCGCCAGGTTATTTCAGAAGTTTTGGTCCATTGGTTAACACGGATGCATTCTACAAAGCTTTTGATGTTAAAGAAGGAGACAAACATTATAAAAAACCAGAAGAAAGAATCAGAATCTGGTAATTGCTAGGTTTTATTTATAAGGCGCCGCATCTACGATGCGGCGCCTCTTTTATTGCGTATATATTATTTTTAGAAAATTAATTTTATCTTTGAAAAAGAAATACAAAAACTTGTCTTTCTTCAAAAATTTAAAATTATGAAACATTTATTTCTTTCAATATCTGCGGCACTTATCCTAGCATCTTGTGCAGCATCTAGCTATTCTGTGAAAAAAGGCGGAAACCAAGTAGCCCTTACGGGAAGTTCTTGGATTTTGGCAGAAGAAGTTAGTACAGAGCAACCGACTTTAGTGGTAGAGGCTGATAAAATCTCAGGTAATACAGGTTGTAACAATTATTTTTCGACCAATGTTGCGATCGATCCAAAAGCCGGAACTTTTGCCGCTAACAATGTAGGCTCTACCAGAAAAGCTTGCGTTAATATGAGTGTGGAGACAGGCTTTCTTAATATGTTGCAGCAAGCCAACCGTTATGTGGTGAGTGGCGATACATTAGAACTTTACAAAGACAACCTGTTACTTTTGAAATTCAACAAAAAATAAAAAAACGGAACTCAATTTTGAGTTCCGTTTTTCGATTTTAAGTATTTAAAAATTCTTAATCCTCTTCTTCTTCGTCATCGTATTTTGCCAATTCAGCATCACACCATTTGAAGGCCTCTTCAACCACTTTTGTAGCCTCGTTAGCCAAAGTCTCCTCGTCATCGCCTTCTAGGTCGTCCAACCATTCAACTTCTTCTTCCTCAACATTAAGGATAAAACGAGGATATTCTGTATGTACTACAAAAAGATCTTCTGGGAAATCTGTGTTGTCCGCCAATAAAAACTTAGGTAAAGTCATATCTATAAAATTTAATAGTTTCTAATATTTTTTTAGGAGCAGGTCATCGACACATGCTTTGGAATATTCTACCCGCTTTCCGTTGCAATATTTTTGCTCGGCAAGGCCTCTCGCAAAAAGGATTTTCACTACAATCGGGGCTAGGTGGCAGATAATCCATTCTTTGTCTAGACACAATCCTTGCATCAAAGATAACAAAAATAACTTTTCCGAAAACCTAAAATTCGTTTTTCGCAAAAAATCATATTTTCAAATTTTTTGTTCTACAAGATTCCCGGTTTTTGAGAAAATAGAAGGATTATTTTTTGTCAAATTTTTGGAACTGGTTGCGTTTTATCTTTAATTTGGAATCAACACGATAGGGCGTCAATACACGAGGATTCAGGGTGTCTTTCGCGGAAAACGTCAGATTTATTTTTGGATTAACCGTGCTGATGATTTCGGCAGCGCGGATGTTGGCAAGGTCTTCACGAGATTTTAGATAAAACAAAATGTCCGTGTTTTCCATATTTTCGGATTTTAGAAAAGCCTTTATTTCTTTTCGGTTTTCGAGATAATTTCCTTTAGATAAGTATGTAAAGGTAAAACCCGTCAACAAACTTCCCAAAGGAACCCAATACGCCAAATTCCCAAATCTCTCGATAAGCTTTTTGAAATAGTACATCCAAATGGAAAGACTGAAAGGCGCTAACAAACGATAATCTATTGGGTTAACCGAATAAAAATATTGCACCAAAAAGGAACAAGCCAAACCTACAAAACCCGTCCAAAGGAGCAATTCGTCAAAAGCTGTATTTTTTGATTTAGCGACAAAATATAAAATCACCAGAATATTAATGAGTCCGATGCCGTAAATGCCATAATTGACAATGCCGCCCGATGGATCAGCGATGTGTACAAATGGATTGTATGTTGTGGCCAAACCTTGCCAAAGTTCTGTTAATAATAATGATGTTGGTTTAACACCAATATTCAGAAAATCATTGACATAATCTTCATTAAAATAATCAACATATAAAAACTTAAAACCAATGATAAACATAAGGCCTAGTGAGGCAGAAAGAATAAAATATTTACCATAGCTGGTTTTAATTTTTAAAAGCCCAAACCAGCCCAAACCAGCCATTAAAAATAAAGCGCTGTATCGAAAATTGTAACAAATAATCAATAACAAACTTAGCATTAAAACCGATTTTATTCCAGTGATGTTAGCATCAATCGTTTGTTTAGAATAATACAGTAAAAAGAAAACAAATGGCAGAATGGGCGCTTCGCTCATGGTATATGAAAATACCGACACAAAACTAAACAATGCCGACATCATCACTACTTCTTTGAAATAAAAGTCTTTTCTATAAGCAAAAATCAACATCAAAGTGTAGGCGATAAGTCCCACTAATTTGCTGCTCCAAAATTCGTCTAAGCCCAAATTCGTAAACAACCAAATCTCAAACGGATAGCCTAAAGGCGCAGTGGTATTGTCAATGATGGGTAACATATTTGCCTGACGCATGTATCGTATAGAGTCTGGATTAACGCGTCCTTTTTCGTTGAGCAGAAAGCGGACGATAATCATGACATAGGTCAAAATGATGATGGCAATATTGCAGATTTTTGAAAATCGAGGATGTTTTAGAAAATAAAAATTTATCATACTATTTTTGAACTTTTACTTTAGAAATTCGTTGTCCGTTTTTCTCAAGAATATAATATTTAAGATTATGGATATGCAGCTCATCACCCACTTGGGGAAGGTTATTCGTGTTGTTGATAATATAGCCTGCCACGGTATTGTATTGGTTATTGATGTGTTCTTCCTCCTCCTCTTTGTTGAAGTAATCCAGAAAATCATAAATGTCCATTCCAGCATCTACGATCCAAGTGTTGGTGGCAATTTTTTTAATTTCAGGATTTTTTTCTTCATCGTGCGTCGTGTCGCCAACCAGCTCGTCGATGAGGTCATTTAGGGTGATGATGCCTTTTACACTTCCATATTCGTCGATGACGATGCCATAATGATTTTTAGTTTTTTTGAACTGATGAAGCACTTGGTAAGCTTTTGTGGTTTCATTAAAATAAAGTGGTTCTTTAATATAATTTGAAACTTTAAAATCTGACGCATTCGATGCTAGAAACAAATCCTTGATAATTACAATACCAAGAATGTTATCAATGTTATTATTTTCACAAACGGGATAGGCGGAGTGCTTGCCATCTTTTATTTTGTTGCGAATATCTTCCCAAGAATCTTGTGTGTCAAAAATAATCATATCGCTTTTCGGCGTATAAAGTGCATTTGCTTTTCGGTCGCCAAGTTCAAAAACGCGTTCTACGATATCTTGTTCAATATTCAGAATTTCGCCACCTTGGGCACTTTCTTTCACCATCGATACAATTTCTTCCTCCGAAACCGAATGGTCCACATGGTCATCAATTTTAAAAATTTTAGCTAATAAATTATTGGAAACCGATAATAACCAAACAAAAGGAGAAGCAATTTTTGAAAGCAAATTCATAGGTTTGGCAACAACGAGTGTAATGCTTTCCGGAAAGCTCATTCCTAGTTTTTTAGGAAATAATTCGCCGACAACAATCGAAAAATAAGTAATGATGATAACACTTGCAGAAACGGCAATTTGGTTGGCATAAGCGGCGAGAAAGTCTATTTTTAGAATTAAATTTTTTAAATCTTTGGTAATACTCTCACCACTGAAGATTCCTAAAAGAACGCCAATTAGCGTAATGCCGATTTGTACGGTTGATAAAAATCGGGTAGGATTGTCGATTAGCTGAAGTGCTGCTTTTGCGGAAGGACTTCCTTTCTTTTTCAGATTTTCCAACTTGAATTTTCTTGAAGATACCAATGCCATTTCTGACATGGCAAAAACGCCATTCAAAATAATCAATGCAATAAGGATGAGGAGTTCCATAGAGTTTTTTTGAATTTACTAAAATACTAATCTTTCTAGCTAATTTTTGTATTTAAATGAAAAAAGTCACAAATTTTGTTTGTGACTTTTTAGATTTAAGTTTTATAAGAAATTATTTCGAGAACATTTTCGAAACTTTTTCTGCTTTTTTTGATTCTGAATAGTCGTAGAAACCTTCACCAGATTTTACACCCAATTTTCCTGCCATTACCATGTTTACTAACAATGGATTTGGTGCATATTTTGGATTTTTGAAACCGTCATACATCACATTAAGAATGGCTAGACAAACGTCTAGACCGATGAAGTCTGCTAATTGTAATGGTCCCATTGGGTGTGCCATGCCCAACTTCATCACGGTGTCGATTTCTTCCACGCCAGCCACGCCGTTGTACAATGTTTCGATAGATTCGTTAATCATCGGCATTAAAATTCTGTTCGCTACAAATCCGGGATAATCATTAACTTCTACAGGCACTTTACCTAAAGTTTTGCTCATTTCTGCAACCGCATTGTAAGTTTCTTGCGATGTCGAGTAACCTTTGATGATTTCTACCAATTTCATAATTGGCACAGGATTCATGAAGTGCATGCCGATAACTTTGTCTGGTCTTTTTGTCGCAGCGGCTATTTTCGTAATCGAAATAGATGATGTATTGGTTGCCAAAATACAATTAGCTGGAGAAAACTCATCCATTTGACCGAAGATTTTTAGTTTCAAATCTTGGTTTTCTGTAGCGGCTTCCACGATAAGATCAGCAGTTTTAGCAGCATCTTGCAAAGCGGTGTAGGTTGTGATATTTCCTAAAGTTTCCGCTTTTTGTTCTTCTGTAAGGTTGCCTTTTGCGATAATACGATCAAGATTTGTGGTAATGGTTTTGATCCCTCTGTCTAAAGCTTCTTGAGAAACGTCAACCAAACTTACACTAAAACCTGTTTGTGCAAACGTATGGGCAATACCATTTCCCATGGTGCCGGCACCTATTACTACGATGTTTTTCATTTTTTTAGTTTATTAATATATGGTTTTTATTAAAAGTAAAATTATAGCATAAATTAATGCTTTTTGCCAGTCATTTTTAAAATCCTTAGAAATTATAAAAGCTAACATGCTAACACAAAATAATGCTGGTAGAGAATATAGCAAATTAAATTTTTTTAAATTAATGATTATAGTGTATATTTCTTGACAAGTGAAAACAATCCAAAAAGTACAACTTAAAATCCAACCTGTTTTTTTGTTTTTAATAAAATTAATTCCCGAAAAAACACCTAAGATTCCTATTAAAAATAATTCAAAGTAAAAATAGATTTGTTTAGAAAGATTTATTTTTGGAAAATTTTTTTGAAGAGAAATGTCAGAAAAATACAATGCTTGAATATTGGAATATATATTTAAAATCATAAAAAGTCCTAGTCCTATACTTATAAATCCGATAACTTTTCTCATCTTTCTAATTAATCCTTATTTGATGTGTATTTGTAAATGATTTTTTTAATTAAGTTTAATGTTTTTTAGCAAAAGAATTAATGTTATAATGACATTTATTTAGATATATCTATATACAATTAGTTCATTTTTGATATTATTAGATAAAGCATTTCAATACATAAAAGATAAACTAATAAAATCTACATTATTTTTTGCAGAAATATGTTTATTTTTCATAATAAATTAACTTATCAACTTCATGATTTTGAGAGCTACTTTCAAAGCTTCTGTACCATCTTCTAAAGAAACCTCGATAGGTTTGTCATTTTCTATGGCATAGGCAAGACTTTCCAACTCGTCCAAAATAGCATTGTTGGGTTGGATATTTGGATATTCGAAAAGAATTTGATTTTTTTCGCCTTCCGCATTTTCAATAATCATATCGAAAGGTGATGGCTCTTCGGGCGCATCTTTCATACGGATAACTTCGGCTTTCTTTTCTAAAAAATCGACAGAAATATAGGCGTCTTGCTGGAAAAATCGAGATTTTCTCATGGCTTTCATAGAAATTCTCGACGTTGTTAAATTGGCAACACAGCCGTTTTCAAATTCGATTCGGGCATTGGTAATGTCTGGCGTTTTCGAAACCACACAAACACCGCTGGCGTGGATGTCTTTAACGGGTGATTTTACCAAACTTAATAAAATATCCAAATCATGAATCATCAAATCCAAAACCACAGAAACATCCGTCCCACGAGGGTTGAACTCCGCAAGACGATGGATCTCGATAAACATTGGGTTTTTGATGTAATCTTTGGTCGCAATAAAAGCTGGATTGTAACGCTCGACATGTCCTACTTGCGCTTTGATGCCTTTTTCTTTGCAAAGCCTGATAATTTCTTCAGCTTGTTCTAGCGTTTGGGTAATTGGCTTTTCGATGAAAAAATGCTTGCCTTTTTCAATGGCTTTTTTAGCATAATCGAAATGATACAATGTTGGGGTCACAATATCCAAAACATCTATCTGAGATAATAATTCATCCAGATTATCAAAATATTTGTAACCGAATTCAGCTTCTAGTTTTTTACCATTTTCGGTATCGCTGTCATAGAAACCAACAAGATGGTATTTTTCGGATTGATTAAGAAGTTTTAAATGAATTTTTCCTAAATGTCCTGCACCGACAAGACCTGCTTTTAACATAAATAAATTTATTTTTTAGAATCGTAAAGATAATGATTTTTAAGCGTTTTGAAATGTCAATTTTATGAATGAAATCACAGCTTAATTTTGCTACTTGTCAACACACTTTTTTCTGCAGCTTCCATAATTTTTAAGCTTTTAACAGCCTCGCTTGCAGATACCGGAACTTCTTCGTCCATCACAATACTGCGGTACAAATCGTCAAAAAGTCCAAGGTAATTACCTTGTAATGTTTCAATTTTTTTGCGATGTTCTCCAATGTTTAGGATAGCTTCTAGTGTTTTATCTTCAGTTCCCCAAGTGTCTCGATTAGGCGTTTTTCCCAGTTTTAAATCATCTTCTTGGACATCGCCACGCATTTTGATGAAACTGCCATTTCGACCTTGCAATACATAGCTAGGGAGTTGTTCTTTAGCGAAAAAAGTAGCCTTCAATCGCACACGATTGTTAGGGTAGAATAGGAGAATGTCAAAAAAATCGTTGACTTCGCTATTGGGACGCAAAGTTCTGATGTCCGCAAAAACAGCTTCTGGCCAACCAAAAAGTACCAAAGCCTGATCGATAATATGGGCGCCAAGATCCATCAAAATTCCCGAACCTGGTTGGTTCTTTTCTTTCCAAGCTTTTGGGCTGAGGTTGGGGTTGTAACGTTCGAATCGTATTTCGGCTTCTAGAATTTCGCCGAGCTCGCCTGATTTTAAAATATTTTGAGTCGTTAAAAAATCACTGTCCCAACGGCGGTTTTGATAAACGCATAGTTTCAGATTTTTTTCTATTGCGATGTTGTCTAGTTCTTCAGCTTCTGAGGACGTTGCTACAAATGCTTTTTCTACCAATACATGTTTGCCAGCTTCTAAAGCTTTTTTGGTGTATTCGTAATGCGTGTATATCGGCGTATTGACAATGATTAATTCGGCATCGCTTTGTAAAACGTCTTCTAAAGAATCAAAACTTTTAGTTTGTGGATAATCTTTTTGAATGTTTTTTTTACTTCGTTCCCAAGCGCCAATCAACTCATAGCCTTCATGAACATTAAGAAAAGGTGCATGAAATAATTTCCCAGAACCACCATAAGCTAACAGTGCTGTTTTTACCAATTGCATATTTTTAAAGTTTAATCAAAGTTAAGAATTAAGAACCAAGAGTCAAGAGTTAAGAAGTGAGAATTAAAATTCAAACACAACTGATAAAATTTTGAAATGCGATTTCATTCTTTTATTTTTGCCTAGATGAGAGATTCTTTTGTACATCGCGGAAAACGTCGCCAGTTGGTAGAATACCTTCAGCGTGGTTTGGGCATTCAAGATCCTTTGGTTTTAAAAGCTATGAACGAGGTGCCTCGACATCTCTTTATAGAAAGTATTTTTGAAGATTTTGCATACGAAGATCGCGCTTTTCCTATTGCCGCAGGACAGACCATTTCTCATCCTTCCACCGTTGCCGAACAATCCGAGTTGTTAGAATTAATCCCAGGAGAAAAAGTTTTGGAAATCGGAACTGGCTGTGGCTACCAAACCGCTGTTTTGATGGCAATGGACGCGCAAGTATATACGATAGAACGTCAAAAAAATCTATACGACTTTTCGGCTAAAATTTTTCGGGATATGTTGATGCGTCCGAAATATCAAAGTTTTGGAGATGGTTTCGAAGGTTTGCCAAGTTTTGCGCCTTTTGACAAAATTATTGTGACTTGCGGAGCCGAGCAGTTGCCAACCGAACTTTTGAAACAACTCAAAATAGGTGGTAAAATGGTAATTCCGTTAGGGAAAACCGAAGAACAGATGTTATGCCGATTTACCAAAGTTTCTGAAAAAGAATTTGAAAAAGAAGAATTCGGAATTTATAAATTCGTCCCCATGTTACAGGACAAAAATCATTAATCATGAATACAAAGCAGGAAAAAATGGAAGCTTTCGGGCGATTGCTCGATATTATGGATGATCTTCGTGAGAAATGTCCTTGGGATAAAAAGCAAACTTTTGAGACTTTGCGCCATTTGACATTAGAAGAAACCTACGAGTTGTCCGACGCGCTTTTGACCGAAGATTTACAAGAGATTAAAAAAGAACTTGGTGATGTATTGTTACATTTGGTTTTTTATTCTAAAATTGGTTCGGAGAAAAATAGTTTTGACATCGCGGACGTTATTAATGCTCTGAATGATAAATTGATTTTCCGTCATCCTCATATCTATGGCGATACCATTGCAGAAGATGAAGAAACGGTTAAGCAAAATTGGGAAAAACTAAAACTTAAAGAAGGTAACAAGTCTATTTTGTCGGGCGTTCCTAAGTCTATGCCGTCGCTTATCAAAGCCTATCGCATTCAGGATAAAGTGAAAGGCATCGGTTTTGAGTTCGATTCTGCAGATGATGCATGGCTCAAAGTTGAGGAAGAACTTGGAGAATTTCATGCAGAAACTAAGCTGGATAAAAAGGAAAAAGAATTGGGCGATGTGTTCTTTTCGTTGATTAACTATGCAAGAATTTCCGGGCTTAATCCAGATACAGCTTTGGAAAAAACAAATCATAAATTCATCTCCAGATTTCAAAAAATGGAAGATTTGGCAAGAGAAAAAAATCTGGTGCTTGCCGATCTCAATCTTACAGAAATGGATCAACTTTGGGAAGAAGCAAAAACTTTTGAGATCTAATTTAAACTTAAATTTACACCAAAAGTTTTTGGGAGATATTTTGCAGTTTAGTTTAAAATGTAAACTATTTCCTTATTTAATACAGAGAAATTTCTATCTTTGGTTTTATAACAATTTAAAATACATAAACTATGAAAGGAAAAGGCTGTCTAGTCCTAGTAATTGCCCTAGTTGTTATTGCAGGTATTGCATTGATGTGGGGTATTGGTGTTCGTAATAATTTTGTAACTCAGAAAAATGGCGTAGAATCAAAATGGTCAAACGTTGAAACGGTTTATCAAAAAAGAGCGAACCTTATCCCGAACCTTGAAAGAACTGTGAAATCTTATGCTAAATTTGAGCAAGAAACTTTAACGCAAGTTGTTGAAGCAAGAGCTAAAGCAACGTCTGTTAATATTGATCCTACCAATATGACCGAAGCGGATATGGCAAAATTCCAAGCGGCACAAGGTCAATTGTCTAGCGCATTAGGAAGATTAATGATGGTTGTGGAAAAATATCCTGACTTGAAAGCAGATCAACAATACACCAACTTCCAAAGAGAATACGTAGCGATAGAAAACAGCATTCGTACAGAAACGGTGTACTACAACGATGCAGCTAAAGATTACAATATTGCTATCCAAAAGTTCCCGAATAATATTGTAGCTAATTTTACAAACTTTAAAGAAAAACCTTACTTCAAAGCTGACGCAGGCGCAGAAAAAGCACCAGAAGTTTTTAAATAATGTACACATCTTTTTTGACAAATAAAGAAGTTGCATCCTTGGTAGATGCTATACAACAAGCCGAGTCTATGACTTCGGGCGAGATTCGTGTGCATATTGATTCTACCACAATTGACAATAATGCGAAAGTGGCTTGGCAAGTTTTCAAGTCACTTAATATGGATCAAACCAAAGAGCGAAATGCCGTGTTGTTTCATATTAATTTTGAACAAAAATATCTCACAATAATCGGTGACGAAGGTATTCACAAAAAAGTTCATCAAGACTTTTGGGATCAACTGCACGATGAGATTACCACAGCATTTGCGAGTTCAAAATATCATAAAGGCATTCACGATGCAATTCTTAAAACTGGTCAAGAACTTAAAAAATATTTTCCAACCAGCGAAAATAATACGAATGAATTATCCAATGAGATTAGCTTCTCGTAGCAGTCTTTTCTTGATTTTGTTGTTGAGCTTCTTCGGAGGTTTAATGGCACAAGATATTCCAGAAAAGCCCAAAGTCCTTTATCCAGTTTATGACCAGGCAAATCTTTTGACGCAGAAAGAACAAGATTTGCTGAATCAAAAATTAATCAAATTTGCAGATTCTACATCTACAGAAATAGAAGTTATTATCCTTCCGACAACGGGCGGACAAGACATCAACTTCTTGGCAACAATGTATGGTCAAAAATGGGAAATTGGTCAAAAAGGTGTTGACAATGGCGTTGTTTTTATGATTGCAACGGAAGATCGAAAGTTTGCTATTCAGCAAGGTCGCGCAGTCGAGCAATATTTGACTGCGTCTGTAGCAGGACAAATTCTAGATTATTTGGTAACGCCAGCCTTCCGAAAAGGAGAGTGGTACAAAGGTATAGATAGTGGAACTTCCGCAATAATGGAAGCTGTGCAAGGAAAGTTTAAACCAGCAACCAAAAAGAAAAAACCAGAAAATAGTATCAACATTGGAAGTATTATTTTTATTATCGTCTTGATTATTATTTTCATTTCTATAATTAACGGTAATGGAGGTGGTAATGGCGGCAACTATGACGATGATGACGATGTTATCTTGTCAAGAGGTGGAAGTCGCAGATACCGCGGCGGATTCTTCCCATTCCCAGGTAGTTTCGGCGGTGGAGGCTTTGGCGGTGGATCTTCTGGTGGCGGCTTTGGTGGTTTTGGCGGCGGCGGTAGCTTTGGCGGTGGCGGTGCCAGCGGCGGTTGGTAACCTTATTTTATCAAAATATACAAAAGCAATTCTTAACAGGATTGCTTTTTTTATTATATAAATGAGATTAATAGATTGCTTTCTTTTTGATAATTAAGTAATTTTACACAAATCAGAATTTTGAAAAAAACATTGGTGCTTTTTGCACATCCTTATTTTGAACATTCTACAACCAATGTGGAACTTATTAAAGCCTATAAGGACAATCCGGATATTGAGTTCAGAGATCTATACGAAGATTATCCCGACTTTCATATTCAGCCATTTCGAGAGAGAAAAAGAATTGTTAATTACGAAAGAATTGTTTTTCATTTTCCCTTGCTTTGGTTTGGGATGCCGCCTTTGTTAAAACTTTGGATTGATGAGGTTTTGGATATGAAATGGATAAACCATCAGGATCACAACCCACTTTCAAATATGGAAGCGATTATCGTGGTGAGCGTTGGTGGAAAAGAAGAAAGCTATACCGATAAAGGTCTTTATCGTACCCAATTGTCCAATCTTACTTTGGGCTTGAAATTATGTATCGAAACCAATAATATGATTCTAAAAGATGAACTTTTCATCTACCAAGCCGACGATATTAAAATTTTTGAAATAAAACCTTTCACCGAATTATTAAAAAAAATGCTTACTGATTAATGGAAAGTTCAATTGCAATGACCGCACTCATCTTTTTAGGCGCTGCCATCGTGATGGTTCCTATCGTCAAGCGTCTGGGACTTAGTTCCGTTATAGGCTACATTGTTGGCGGGATTATCATAGGTCCTTTTGTTTTAAAACTCACAGGAAATGAAGCTGGCAATGTCATGCATGCGACAGAATTTGGAGTGATTATGATGTTGTTTTTAGTCGGTTTAGAGTTGGATCCCAAGAAGCTTTGGGCCATTCGGAAAAGGATTTTAGGATTAGGACTTAGCCAATTGCTTATTACAATTATAGCATTATTCGCAGTTTTTTATTTTGCAGGATGGCGCACCAATAAGGCTTTTGTCATCGCCATGTGTTTTGCATTATCATCGACAGCTATTGTTTTGCAAACTTTGAAAGAAAAAAATCTTTTTCGAACAGCAAGTGGCGAGGCGTCCTTTTCGATATTGCTTTTTCAAGATATTGCAGTAATTCCGATTTTGGCATTATTGCCGATTATTTCACCATTGGATACGGATAATTCGCACGAAAAGATTTTGTTACAATATTTGCCAGATTGGCTGCAGCCTTTTTCACTATTGGTTGGGATGGCAGCTTTGGTCTTATTAGGAAAATATGTATTTGTACCGTTTCTAAGATTCGTTTCAAAATCTGGTATGAACGAACTTCTAACAGCTTCTTCGTTGTTCTTGGTTATTGGTGTTTCAGAATTAATGATTTCCGTAGGTCTTAGTCCAGCTTTAGGCGCTTTTATTGCTGGCGTTATGCTTGCCAACAGCGAGTTTCGCCATGAATTGGAAAGCCAAATAGATCCTTTTAAAGGACTTTTGTTAGCAGTTTTCTTTGTAAGTGTGGGCTCGACAATTAATTTTACAATTATTAAAAACGATCCTGTTTTTATTTTTACAACTGCTTTTGCGGTTTTGGCTGTTAAAGCTTTGATTCTCTTTGGAATAGCCAAATATTATAAAATGAATAATAACCAAAGCTTTTTCATTGCTTTTGCATTATCGCAAGTTGGTGAATTTGCTTTTGTGTTGGTGAATTTCTCAACCAGTTTATACCTTATCGATAAGCAAACAAATGCTGAGATGTTAGCAGTTGTTGCCATTACAATGTGTGTGACACCATTCTTGCTAATGTTTAAAGAAGGTTTTTTGGATGATAAATTTAATGAAGAAAAACCTGGGGCTTTACCATTAGAACCGATTACCCAACGGAAAATTATTATTGTAGGCTTTGGTTTTTTTGGAAGTACCGTAGGCCGACTTTTAAGAGCTAATGGCGTGAGGTCAACAGTTTTGGATAGCGATCCGGAGCGAATAGCTTTATTGAGATCCAACGGTTTTAATGTCTATTTTGGTGATGCAACCAAACATTCTTTGCTTCGTGCTGCGGGTATTGAAGATGCATCGATTCTTATTATTTGTTTGGACGATCCAGAAAAAAATAAATTGATCGTCGAATATGTTCATGAAAACTTTCCGAAAGTTAAAATCTTTGTAAGAGCCAAAAACAGACTAGACGCCTACGATTTTATCAACAATGGCGTGGAAAATATCTACCGCGAAACTTTAGGGACAGCTGTAGATTTGGCGGTCGATGTTTTGCGGGCAACAGGCATGCGAAGCTACACCGCAAGACGCATGGGGAAACGATTTATGCTAATTGACAAAGCTTCGACAAAAAAATTAGCCAAACAGCAAGTTAGCGATTTAGTCACTTTTGGACTTCGGGATTCTTACGAACGCGAAGCAGAATTGTTGGCTTACGATAGCATTACGTTTGATGAAAATTTTTGGAGCGAAGACGATGATGATGACAAAATGGAAGAAGAAAAAAGTTAAAACCGAATTTCCATTCTCAGCCGCATTCTATTCATAATATTTTTTCTACCTTTAGATATTCAATAAGAAAATTAAAATGAAAAAAGTAACAACTAGCGTGTTGATGGCTATTTTGGCTTTCAATATTTCTTGTAGTACAATGAAACAAAATACAACAACAGAGACGGCTACAACTAGCCAAAGTAATTCGGGCGACGATGCGATGAAAAATAATCCTTTCATGACCAAAAGTAAGCTTCAATATGAAGCGCCAGAATTTGATAAAATTAAAGATTCGGATTTCAAACCTGCTTTTGATTATGGATTGAAACAACAAGAACAAGAAATCAATATGATTGCTAACGTTCGATCTGTACCAACTTTTGAAAATACAATTCTCGCTATTGAGAAAAGTGGCGAAGTCTTAAAACGTGCGCAGATTGTGTTTTACAATTTGACAAGTGCCAATACCAATCCAACTTTACAAGCTTTGGAAGAAGAATATGCACCCATTTTTGCAGCACATTCGGACAAAATATTTCTTAACGAGTTTCTTTATAATAAAGTAAAATCTATAAAAGAAGATGGTCTAGATTCAGAAAGTAAAAAGCTTCTTCAATATTATAAACAAAATTTTGAAATCGCTGGCGCTAATCTTTCAGCTGAAAAGAAAGAAGAATTAAAACAAGTTAACCAAGATTTGGCATCTTTATCAACACAGTATTCTAACAAGTTGTTGGAAGCAAGAAAACAAGGTGGTGTTTTAATTTCTGATGTTAAAGAGTTGGATGGCCTTTCTGCCGACGACATTGCCGCTGCCGCTGCCGATGCAAAAGCCGCTGGGCAAGACGGTAAATATCTTTTGGCGCTTCAGAATACCACGCAGCAACCAATGCTTCAGAATCTTAAAAATCGTGCAACTAGAGAAAAACTGTTTAAAGCATCTTGGCAAAGAGCAGAAAAAGGTGATGCTAACGATACACGAGCCACCATCGAAAAATTAGCGAAACTAAGACTTAAAAAAGCACAAATCCTTGGTAAGCACAATTTTGCTGAATGGAAGCTACAAGACCAAATGGCAAAAACACCAGATGCTGCTAAACAATTGATGGATCAGTTGGCAAAACCTGCTGTGGAAACTGCAAAACGCGAAGCCAAAGATATTCAGAATTTGATAGATCAACAAAAGGGCGGTTTCAAACTTGAGCCTTGGGACTGGAATTTTTATGCAGAACAAGTGCGAAAAGCAAAATTCGATCTTGATGAAAATGAAATAAAACCTTATTTTGAACTTACAACAGTTTTGGAAAAAGGTGTTTTTTATGCAGCTGAAAAATTCTATGGCATCACTTTTAAGAAAAGAACCGATTTGCCAGTTTATCATCCAGATGTTGTGACTTACGAAGTCTTTGACCATGATGGTAAATCTCTAGCTATTTATTATTTGGATTTCTATACTAGAGATTCTAAAAGTGGTGGTGCATGGATGAGTAATTTTGTAGAGCAATCGCACATGATGGGTACCAGACCTGTCATTGTAAACTGTTATAACTATCAAAAACCTGCTCCAGGAAAAGCATCACTTATTAGTTATGATGATGTTACGACAATGTTCCATGAGTTTGGACATTCTATTCATGGGATATTTGCAGATCAAAAATACACTTCTTTATCGGGAACCAATGTTCCAAGAGATTTTGTAGAATTCCCATCTCAGATTAATGAGCATTGGGCATTGGATCCTGTAGTTTTGAAAAATTATGCAATTCATTATGAAACCAAGCAGCCAATACCGCAAGCTTTGGTGGATAAGATAAAAAGGGCAGCGACTTTTAACCAAGGTTATATGACCACCGAATTGGTGTCTGCAGCGATATTGGATATGGATTGGCATACGGTAACGAAAGATGCGGATTTTAAACCAGTATTGGATTTTGAAAAAGCGTCTTTGTTGCAACATGGCTTCACTTTGGGAACTGTTCCGCCACGATATCATACGCCTTATTTTGCACACATTTGGGGTGGCGGCTATTCGGCGGGTTATTACGCTTATATTTGGTCGGAGACTTTAGATGCTGATGCTTGGGAATGGATTCGTGATAATGGCGGATTGACTAGGGAAAACGGCGATAGATTCCGTAAGTATATTTTATCCGTTGGTAATTCGGTGGATCTTAATAAAGCTTTCAAAGATTTTACTGGTAGAAATCCCGACATCAAACCATTGTTAAGAAACAGAGGTTTTATTAAATAAGAATTTAAATTTTTAGAAATAAACAAAAAGCAAGAGAGATCTTGCTTTTTTTGTTGAATCTGCGGCCGGGATGGTAAGGGCGCGAGCGTGAGCGAGCGGTCTGAAGACATTGCTAAGATTAAGCTTGGGGTGTCTGAAGACGGTACCCCTGCACAGCCCGAAATGCCGCCCAAATAAAAATCCGCCCTATAAATGGAGCGGATTTCTAGAATTTATTTTTTCAAATGTTGGTCAAAATAATCGGTGACTTTTTGCATCAGATGAACGCGGTCTTTGCCGATAACATTGTGCTCGTGGCCAGGATAAACAAAATAATCCAGTTGTACGCCATTGTCCACAGCTGCTTTTAAAAACTTGATAGAATGTTGCCAAACCACCACGTCGTCTTGTGCACCATGTATCATTAATAATTTGCCTTTAAGATTCTGAACTTTGTCCAAAAGATTGGCTTTGGCGTAACCTTCCGGATTCTCTTGTGGCGTGTCCATATAACGTTCTGTGTACATTATTTCGTACATGTTCCAGTCGATAACGGGGCCACCAGCAACGCCAGCTTTGAAGACATCTGGATGTTTCAACATAAATGAGGTTGTCATAAAACCGCCGAAACTCCAGCCGTGAATTCCCATATTTTGTGCATCCACATAAGGAAGCGATTTTAGATAATCCACACCTTTTAGTTGGTCGTTCATTTCTGTTTCTCCTAAATTTCTAAACACAGCTTGCTCAAATTTTAGTCCACGGTTAGACGATCCGCGACCATCCATTGTGAAGATGATATAGCCGTTTTGTGCCATATATTCGTACCAAAGGTTGCCAGAAGCTGGGAAAGAATTGGTCACCAACTGCAAGTGTGGGCCGTTGTACAGATAGACAATTGTCGGATATTTTTTGTTGGGATCAAAATCGGTTGGTAAGATGATTTTTCCATAAAGATCTGTGCCATCATCAGCTTTTAATGTCACGTTTTTGATTTCGGGACGTTTGTAATTTTTTAATGGATTTTCTGATGTTAAAATATTCTCAGACTTCAAGTTATTGGTATGGATGATGTTGGCAACTCTTGGCGTTGTAGCATTGGCGTAAATATCATATAGCTTGGATCCGTCTTTTGAAAGGATTGCTTGGTGCATACCTTTATCTTTTGACAATTTTTCGATTTTTTGGTTTTGCCAATTCACCCGATAAAGATGTCTTTCCAAAGCCGTTTCTTTAGTAGAAACAAAATAGATGTCTTTTTGTTTTTCATTAAAACCAAGAGTTTCGGTTACCAACCAATCGCCATTTGTCAATTGTGAAACCAATCCTTTATCTATATTGTAAAGGTATAAATGGTTATAACCCGTTCTTTGACTTTGCCAAATAAAATCCTTATTAGAACCTGGTAAAAAAAGCATTGGATTTTGCGGTTCTACATATTTATCACCTTTTTCTTCGAATAAAGTTTTTATGAAATTACCAGTTGAAGCATCATACTGATTCAACTTCATGTCGTTTTGACCGCGATTAAGAACGGCTACGAAAATATATTTGGAATCTGGACTCCACGACACAGCTGTTAAATATTGTTCTTTATCACCATCAATTTTTAAAAATGTTGTCGAATTGTTTTTGATGTTGAAAATACCCAAAGTTACTTCGTGTGACTTTTGCCCAGCCATTGGATATTTGATATTCTTGTTGACAGCGGGTGTTACAGACCAATCGATAATGGGATAATCTTTCACCATGCTTTGGTCCATTTTGTAGAAAGCCACCAATTCCGAATTAGGTGCAGGAAAGATTCCGCCTTTTATTCCAAATTCGTTTCTGTGGACCGCTTGGCCATTCACAATATCTTTGTTTTGGTCGTTGGTAATGGCGATTTCTTTTCCGTTTTTGTTTAAAAACAAGTTATTGTCTTTGGTATAAACGAAGTTTTTGTTGTCTGCTAAAAGTTGAAAATTTTCTTTGTTTTCTGGCATCGTAGTTTTTTCGGCAATCGTCCAGTTTTTTCCAGTTTTTTTCAACCAAGTTATTTCATTATTTGCCACAAAATAAGCGCTGTCATTTCCAATAAAATTAATTCTAGGAAGTGCTTTTAATTTTTTTGTACCAAGATGTTGATTCAGTTGAAACAACGAAATTAAAGTGTCTTGTTTTTTCGTTTTCAAATCTGTGGCTAAATAAGCATTTTTCACAGATTGGATGTAGGATTGTCCATCTTCTGACCAAGAAAATTGAGAAATGCTTTTAGGAGCTAAAGTGCTTCGCATGCCATTAACCGCTTCCGCCATGGTAAATTTTTGTTCCTGTGCAAAAGCCAAGCTGCTAATTGATAAAGCAAGCAAAGAGTATTTTAAAAATTTCATTTGAAAAGGTATTAAATATCCAAAAATACGGATTTATCTTTGAATTTTTAGCGTTTAAAATTTAATACTTAATCCTAATGTTTTGTATTCGTAAACTTGTGCTGCGGTTAACTGAAGTTTGTATTTTTTAGGTTTGTTAGCGATATTTTTATCAGAAGATTTTGTAATTCTGGATTTTGCAATATTTTTACCAATAATGTAACCCAACAAAATTGCGATAGGATAGTCGGATGCCCAGTGGACTTCGCTTTGCATCATCTCAAAAGCTAAAAGTCCTAAAAGTGAGTATCCTATAGGTTTTATCCATTTTTTTTCGGGATAGTTTTCTGTTAATACGGTTAACGCAGACATGGCGGTCATTAGGTGTCCAGAGGGCATAGCGTCATATCGGGAAGTGTCATTTTGATAGGTTTTAAAACTGGGCGCAAATTTCCAAGCGCTGTGTTGACGACCTTCATTAATGGTAACAAAAGGACTTTCGCGTCCTGTTAATCTTTTTATAGGTTGAGAAAATAATCCCGAAATAGCGATACTTTCTAGCAATTGTAATGATGTGCTCATCGCACGATAGTCGTTGTCAATAAGTCCATAAGTTAGCATTCCGCCAGATAAAAGTACCACGGTCATTCCGTTTCCTAAAAAATAAAATGCGGAGTTAGCATTTCCTGGAATAATTTTTAAAGGACCTAAATCTTTGTAATAATGATCTTCTGATAATCCCAAATCATTGCCAAAACTGCGACTATTTTTAATAACCCAAGGATCTGCAGGTAACATAGCGAGTGTTAAACCTAACGCACCTAATGAATAAGGGTAAACTTCTTTTGAAACGACATCTTTGGCAGTTCCTACAACGTTAGTCGGGATTTTGTTAACCAAGTCCCAGATTCTTGGTTTTTGATAAGTAAAGGTTTCGGTTTCTGAGATTTTGTAAGATTGTGTTTTGGGTAATTCTGCAATTATATTATCGAGAACAATACTGTCTTTTTCTTGACAGAACAAATTTATACAGGACAGAAAGCTTGCTGCAATTAATGATTTTGAGGGGATATTCATGGTAGTTTTTATGTTGCCGCGAATTTAGCATAATTTTAAAGAAGCTAAAAAAAAATCCTTCAGTTATGAAGGATTATTAAATATTATGAAGTCTGCTCGGACAGATATTCCCATTCTTGTAGGGCTACGTCAAGATCTTCTTTTGTTTTGTTATATTTTTCTAAAGTGTCGTCACTAGGGTTTTCTTTAGTAAACTGAGTTTCAAATGTTGCAATCGTTTCCTCAAGTTCAGAAATGCGTTCTTCAACTTTTTTAATTTTATTTAAAATCGCTTTTTGTTCTTTACTCACAAAAGCATTGTTGGTAGAATTTTCTGTGGCGATTGGCTTTTCCTCGGCTTTTTTTTCTTCAACAGCTTTTTGGACTTCACCATGAAGTTTTGCCTTTTCAATAGAAACTTCGCGAATGCTTTCTTTTTGACGGAATTCTAGGTATTCATCAATGTTTCCTAAGAATTCTTTCATTTTTCCATCACGGAATTCAAAAATTTTATCACAAAGTCCTTGTAAAAATTCACGGTCGTGAGAAATAACAATCAAAGTCCCTTCGAATTTCTGTAAAGCCAATTTGATAATTTCCTTTGACTGAATGTCCAAGTGGTTCGTAGGCTCATCCATAATCAACGTATTGAACGGACGTAGCAACAATTTGCAAAGTGCCAGACGGTTACGTTCTCCACCAGAAAGGACTTTGGTTTTCTTGTTAACATCTTCACCTTGGAACAAAAAAGATCCTAGCAAATCACGAACTCTAGGTCTGGTTTCTTCAGTTGCGGCATCTTCTGCTTCTTGTAAAACCGTTTTGTCAGGTGTTAAAACTTCTTCTTGATTCTGAGCAAAATAGCCAATGTTAACATTGTGACCGAGTGTCCACGATCCCGAATAATCTTTAATATCGTCTGCCAAGATTTTTGCTAAAGTGGTTTTGCCTTGACCATTCTGTCCCAACAAAGCGATACGATCGCCACGTTGTATAAAGAAATCGACATCATCAAAAACCTTTTTGTTGCCATAAGATTTTCCTAGTTTATCGGCTTCGAAAACCACCTTTCCCGGAACAACAGATTGTACAAATCGGATATTGAATTTCGATACGTCATCGTTATCAATTTCGATGCGTTCTATTTTTTCTAATTTTTTAATCAAAGATTGCGCGAAAGAAGCTTTTGTCGCACTAGCACGGAACTTGTTGATGTTATCTTCCATCTGCTTGATTTCGGCATCTTGATTTTTCTTAGCTTGTGTTAGCTTTTCGCGACGTTCTGCACGCATCACAAGATATTTGGTATAGTTGGCTTTGTAGTCGTCAACTTTTTTGTTGTTGATGTCAAAAGTTCTGTTGCAGACAGCAGTCATAAACTGTTTGTCGTGACTTACCAATACAATGGCGCCATTGTAATCTTTAAGGAAATTTTCGAGCCATACGATAGATTCCATGTCCAAGTGGTTGGTAGGCTCATCGAGAAGCATCAAATCATTTTTTTGTAAAAGAAGTTTTGCGAGTTCTATTCTCATGCGCCAGCCACCAGAAAATTCGTCGGTGATTTTTTGAAAATCGTCAGCTTTAAAACCTAAACCAAACAATACTTTCTCCACATCGCCTTCCAAATTATAAGCATCATGATTCATCAACAGATCATTGAGTTCCGTCATTTTTTGAATGATATTGGAATAGTCATCGCTTTCGTAATCAGTTCTGGTTGCCAGTTGGTGGTTAACGTTATCCAGTTCTGCTTTCCACGCGTTGATTTGTTCAAAAGCCTGCATGGTTTCGTCCCAAACGGTTCTGCCTTTTACAAAATCAAGGTCTTGTTTTAGGAAGCCAATTGTAATGTTACCATCGGGTACAACGTTGCCTTCGTAGAAATTAATTTCTCCAGAAAGCATTTTGAGAAGCGTAGATTTCCCAGCGCCATTTTTCCCAACCAATCCGACTTTGTCATCTTTTTTGATCGTAAAATTGACATCTCTAAAAAGATAACTTCCCGAATGATGAAGTCCTAAACCTTGTACTGAAATCATGTTTTAAAATTTTCGGTGCAAAAGTAAGGATTTTAAGCGAGAGAGAAAATTTGCTTTTTGCTATTAATAACCAATAATTTTTGATGCTTTAATAGTTTCGTACGGTCACATGGTAACAGCTTTGCTGTTTTTCTTTGATGAAATATATTCTTCCCAGGCTTTCATAATATTTTAAAACCTTGAGAAGAGCGGCGTCTAGTTTTTGATTGTGGGCGAGCTTTCCATTGAAGCGAACATAAGAAATATCAAATGAATTTCCGTAGTTGTGAGAGCTTATCCCAAGAGAAGCATTGGAATTGACTTTTCTAAGTTTGCATTGGTCCTCCAAAGTTCTTGTGATAGAGGTGATGGTAATTTTCGCACCATTATTTTCTTTGCTAAATCGCGCTCCGATTTTTTCTAAAGTGGTTTTTGCTTTGGTCACAAGATAAGGTCTGCTGTAATCCAGTTTTTGAACTTTGTAACCTTTTGCGCTTAGTTTTACTTTTGGAAGTTTTCCTTTGTCATTATATTTGTTAACATCTTTGGTGTCCTTTAGAAGTTTAATTTTAAATTTCTTCGAGGCGTCCAAATGTGGCTGATACAGAGGTGTTGCCTCAACTTTTAGAATTTTTTTAAGATCGTAACATTCTAAAGTTTTGTTGTTTTGACTAAAATAAAAATGGGTTAAAAAAAATAAACAAGCGAAAATATATCGTTTCATTTTATTGAATTGATTAGGCAAAGATAAGGCTTTCTTTAAAAAATTAGTTACACATATTTAGGTTAAACGATAAGGAAGATATTTTTATTTACTTTTTTAATCTAAAATTTAACAAATGACAAAAAGCGCTTTTCTCCTAGGAAGACTTCGGCTTTACATTGCAATATTATTATCTTTGCAAAAATAAATTTCAAAATGAGCAATAGACCAATTTCAGAATTTCTTGAAAAGTACTATTTACACTTTAACGCGGCTGCTTTGGTAGATGCGTCTAAAGGTTATGTTGCCCACCTAAAAGATGGCGGGAAAATGATGATTACTCTTGCTGGTGCAATGTCTACAGCAGAAATGGGTAAAATTTTAGCCGACATGATTCGTCAGGGAAAAGTAGATATTATCTCTTGTACAGGGGCAAACCTTGAAGAAGATGTAATGAACTTGGTGGCGCATTCACATTATAAAAGAGTTCCTAATTATAGAGATTTAACGCCTGAGCAGGAAAGAGAATTGCTAGATCAGCATTATAATAGAGTAACCGATACTTGTATTCCGGAAGAAGAAGCTTTCAGAAGATTGCAAAAACATTTGGAAGATGTTTGGCATGCTGCTGAAGAAAAAGGAGAAAGATATTTCCCACACGAATTTTTGTATCAAGTAGTAAACTCTGGAGTTCTAGAGCAGTATTACGAAATCGATCCTAAAGATTCTTGGATTGTAGCGGCGGCTGAAAAAAACTTGCCTATCGTTTGTCCAGGTTGGGAAGATTCTACAACAGGAAACATTTTCACCTCTAACGTTATCAAAGGAAACTTAAATGTTCACACCGTAAAATCAGGTATCGAATACATGATTTATTTAACGGAATGGTACAGGGCCAATTCAGGTGGAAAAGGCGTTGGTTTCTTCCAAATTGGTGGCGGTATCGCTGGAGATTTCCCCATTTGTGTAGTTCCGATGATGTATCAGGATTTAGAGTGGGAAGACGTTCCTTTCTGGTCGTATTTCTGTCAGATTTCCGATTCTACAACGTCTTACGGTTCGTATTCAGGAGCGGTTCCGAACGAAAAAATCACTTGGGGAAAACTGGATATCGATACACCTAAATACATTGTGGAATCAGATGCAACTATCTGTGCACCATTGATGTTTACTTATATTTTAGAAAATTCTTAATTCAAGAATTTTTAGATAATTGAAAAGCCTTCAGAATATTCTGGAGGCTTTTTTTGTGTCAAATCTTTATTGTTTTTTTTGAATAATAATAAACATTATTTGTAATAATAATGGCTTATAAGTGTGTTGTTAGTGTTTTTGTTTTATTATGTGTGTGTTGTTATAAAAAATATTATATTTATAATGAAAACTACCTAAATAACATGAACGCTTTTATTTCTATCATCTTTCGATGCACAAAAGACATCGCGAATAGTCTTTTTCCTGAACATTTAAAATATTTATATGGCGGAAGCATGAATAAGATTTTCCAATCGGATTTTGTATCTCTCGATTATTTATTATCCCAACACTCAGATTTGTTTTTATTAGACTCTATTAACAAAAGAATATTTATAACAAATTCTTTTTCTAAAATTATTAAACATGATATTCTTGTAAATGTTCAATTATATGTTATTATTGTTGTTGTTTTAATACTGATAATAGCTTTTCAGTATAAAAAAAATAAAGAGTTAAAAAGCAAGCTTCAACAATTGGATCATGATTTACAAAACCGAAATACGAAGATGGCATTGCAAGATATAATACAATTAGCAAAAAAGAATGACGCTTCATTTTTGACACATTTTGCTGATTTGTATCCTAATTTTATATGTAATTTAAAAACTATTAATCCTAAGTTGGAACAGTCTGAACTGGTTTTTTGTTCCATGATTAAGTTGAATTTTAGTTCAAAAGAAATTGCACAATGTTTAGTGATTCAACATACTTCCGTCCAACGAAGAAAAAACAGAATTAGGAAAAAATTTTCTATTCCAGATGATGTTAATATTTACGAATTCTTTTCAGAAATGTAAATTTTATTTCTGATATGATATTGATGTCATACCCCTAAAGTACCATGCTGTTTTTTTTGTATTATTTATGTCATACTCTTATTATAGGTTGTCATACCTATGTCATATTGAAATATTAGTGTTTTTGATTGGGGGAGATTTATATTTGATACATAAAACATAAACATGATAGGCAAGAAACTTAACAGCAGAATTTTTTCATTCCATCGAGTTTTCATTCTTTTACTTGAGAGATTCCTCTTATCGGTGTTGAGAGCGCCACCTATTATTTAATTATATTTTTTTCTCTTATTGTTTAAGTCTTAATTAAAAGTCTATTAATTAATTACTAAAGACCAATACAATTGTGTTAATGACATTTTATAATTTAATAGGTTTAAAAATGAAATATTTATTCAATATACTTGCTATTGTATCTTTTGGTATGATAGTTAATGCACAGGTAGGTATTAATACAACTTCACCAAATGCAACTTTAGATGTAAGTGCTAAAAGAGATGCAAGTGGAAATATTGTCGATACCAACCAATATGTTGGTTTGCAAACACCTAGACTAACGCGGGCAGAATTAACCAACCTAAGTATTTCTTATGGTGCTTCTCATCAAGGTACTTCGGTCTATATTACTGACGTTACGGGAGGCAATGCCAATGATCAGCGAATTAATATGACAAGTGTAGGATATTATTATTTTGATGGAAGTGTATGGAAAAGAATGCAAACTACTGACAATTCCAGCTCTGGATCAGTTAATAGTACAGTTTACAAAGCGCGAATAGGTGGCGGTAACGGTATATTGAATATTGCTCTACTGGCAGATGATCAATATATTGATTTTTCTACGGCTACGGGCTCTAATAATACTTTTCATAATGGTAGTACATCTCCAATGATTGCAACAGGCATTTTAAAAATCCAAGAAGCTGGCATGTATTCCATAGGTTATTATTTTCGTTACGGATCGGGAATACAGTTGTCAGCTTTAGATCTTTTTAATGGAGGTTTTGCTGGCATAAAAATTTTTAAAAATGGTACTGAGATTGATAGGAGAAATTTCTCTGGAGCTAATATTAGTTTGACGCAATTAATAGGTGGACTCCTCGGAGGACTTAACTTAGGTGTTCTTAATCTTATAATTTCCTCTAGTGAAATCAATACAATTTATAAACTAAATAAAGATGATGAACTTACTTTCGCGGTGCGATTAGGCGGTTTAGTAAATCTTAATTTGCTCACAGATAGAGAGGCTTCGTTATCAGTTCATAAAATCTCAAATTAAACCAAACAAAAGCTTTTATAAATATTAATAAAAAGATAAAATACTAAGTTTAGGTTTAAAAAAAGTAAACCTCTAGAAATTTCTAGAGGCTTATTTTTTAAAGCATTACTACGCCTTCTATTTCGGCAACTTTTTTATAAATGTTGATAACTTGGTCTGCGTCTAGTACAAAACATTGTATCGTACAAGCTGTATAGTTTCCGTTTTTGCTTTCGCGGTTACTAAAAGTGAATTTGAGACCGTCAAAGACTTTCAGAATTTCTGTAATCTTTCCAGAATCACTGGGAATGATAAATTTGTACAAATATTCTTCAGGAAAATTATGATGATCTGTCAATTTCTCATGAAGCGATTTATAAAATTCATCAGGACTTTTATAATTGCTATTGATAATTTCTGCCATAAATTTAAGTTTTTAAATCAATAAAAAGTTTCCAAAATATAGGAAATACAAAGATAGTGATATTTAATTTTTAGAATATCAAACTCATTATTTTAAAAAAAAACTAACTGTTTAATATTCATAAAGTTTTTATTTCTTTAATAAGTCAAAACTTTGGAATCTTTACTTTTTAAAAGCATTGTTCAAGACATCTGCATTTTGTTTTTCATAATTAGAAATTAACGCGAAAAGCCCATTTACCATTTGTTGTGTTGCTAAATTACTTATCATGCTTGCGTTATTATTGCTACTAGAATTTCCACCGAAAAGATTTCCTAGTAGATTATTGCCTTTCAAAGCGGTATTTATAGTTTTAATAATGCCGTATTCGTTAAGTTTTTCATCCACTTTCGGCGCTAGTGCAGCGATAAGTTGGGATTCTGTTTTCTCTCTCAAAATCTGAGTTGCAATGCCAGAGCCGCCTTGCGCAATTCTTTCGGCATCGTTCGTGGTAAGACTATTAACACCATTTATCAAAATCGGTTCTGCAAGATTTGAGGTGAATGCCGCAGCTTCAGCAATATATTCTTTTTCTTTTTGTACCAAGCTGGAAAGTCCAAGACCACTCAATGTAGCGTTGATACTTCTCAACTGCGAAGGCATAGCTTGGTCGATAAGATTATTAGACAAAAATGCATTTTTATCTTTAAAAGTTGATAATCCGCTAGAAATTCCGCCAACCAATATTCTCTTGATGATAGAAAGTCCAATACTTGAGGTTGCCAAAGCCACGCAAGATTGGCTAACGCCTGCAATCGCAATGGTGCCAAGTGTTGCTGTGATGATAAATTTATGTCTCATGATATTTTTAAATTCTGGATAAAGAGATCTCAAAAATTAAGCCATCGAAAATTTTAAAAGCCAACGTGCCAAATATTGTAGCATTGAGGAGATTTTGTTTAACTTTAAAAATAAAAACATGTCATTAGAAATAAATAAGAATATTATCCTTAAAAATCCCGAAACTAAAGCCTTTTTGGCAGATGCTTATTTCCCAAAAGGAGAAAGCAATTTGCCATTGCTAATTTTTGTACATGGCTACAAAGGTTACAAAGATTGGGGCGCTTGGGAATTGATGGTTCAAAAAATTGCAGAAGCTGGATTTTATGTCGTTAAATTTAATTTTTCTTACAACGGAACCACTTTAGAAGATACAACGAATTTTGCTGATTTGGAAGCTTTCGGACACAATAATTATTCTAAAGAAATGTCTGATCTTAAAGTGGTTATCGATTATTTTCTACAACAAAAAGAAGTTGATCCAGAGCGCTTAGCTTTAATGGCACATAGCCGAGGCAATGGAAATATTGCCATCCAAGCGAGTGAGGATTCTCGCGTAAAAGCCTTAGTCGGTTTGGCAGGTATTTCGGATTATGGCTCGCGTTTTCCGTCTGCTGAAGTCATTGAAGATATCAAAAAAGCAGGCGTTGTGTATATCGAAAATCAAAGGACCAAACAACAGATGCCACATTATTACCAATTTTTTGAAGATTTTAAACAACACGAAAAACATTTTAATATCGAAAGAGCTGTCAGGAGTTTAGAAATTCCATATTTGATTATCCATGGCGCGGCGGATGATACGGTGAAAGTAAAAGAAGCAGAACAACTGCAAGAGTGGTCCAAACAATCGGAATTAATTATTATTGAAGATGCAGATCATGGTTTTGGAAGTTCTGAGCCTTGGACAAAATCTCAAATGCCAGAAGATTTGGCTTTAGCAACAGAAGAAATTATCGAGTTTTTAAGAAATATTTTAAATTGATTTTACGAATTAAAAATTAATGTATGATAGATTTTATAAAACGCGATAAACTCTTTTATAAATTTAAAAAAGCTTTATTGGTTGACTTTTTGCATTAGTTTTGTCAAATAAAATTTAAATAATTAAAAAAATAAAAATATGAAAAGTTCAATCGGAATCGAAGCAAAACAAATTAAAGATAATACAGAGATCTTGTCCGTAATTTTGGCAGACGAACATATTTTGTACACCAAAACCAGAAATGCACATTGGAATGTCGAAGGCACAGATTTTCACAGTATGCATGTTTTTTTTGAAAGTCAATATGATGAGTTGGCGGAAGTAATTGATGAGGTTGCAGAACGCATTCGTCAATTGGGACAATCGGCGCCAGCAACTTTGAAAGAATTTTTGCAACTCAGTCGATTAACAGAGAAAAAAATTGCGAAAAACGATAGTCAAAATTTTATAAAAGCTTTGTTAGAAGATCAAGAATCCATCATCAAATACATTCGTGATGCTGTTGCGAAAATGGAAGATTCCAAAGATTTCGGAACCGAAGATTTCTTGGTTGGACTTTTAGAAAAACACGAAAAAATGGCTTGGATGCTTCGCGCACATCTTGTAAAATAATTGAATGCAAATAAAAGAAAAAGCAGTCTCAAGATAATTGAGACTGCTTTTTTTTATTTTTTAAGTTGATCGTTATACGTAGGCTTAAAATCTTTTTTCAAAGTATTGTCAAGCGTTTTTGCAAAACTATTCACCAGTTGTGTTAGGTTTTTAAAATCAATGACAGAAATATCGTCATTCACTTTGTGATAATGATTTTGATTGTTCATATCGACTGTAGAAAACGAGTGTGCCACGACATTTTTCTTTACAAAAGAAGCATTGTCCGAACGGTAGAACAAGCCTTGACTAAGATAAGGATCGGCAACGATTTTAAAATCATCAACCGCGTTAGCATTGATTAACTCGTCCAAATCTGAAACGTTATCGCCCGTCATAAACATTTTGTTAGCACCAAATTCTGACTTGGTACCAATCATTTCGAAGTTAAAAAGCGCTTTAATATTCGGGAGATATTTTTTGAATTCACCATTATCTGCTAGATTGCGAGAACCTACCAATCCAATTTCTTCAGCATTGAAGCCTAAAAACATATAAGAATACTCATCGTTTCGGTCTTTGTAATAATCCGAAAGTGCGATTACCGCAGAGGTTCCGCTAGCATTATCATCGGCGCCATTATAGATGTTGTCATCGCCAGATTTTTTTTCTCCGATGTGGTCAAAGTGCGCCCCGAATGCGATAAGCTTATCTGTTTTTCCTTTCTTGATAGCGCAAACGTTAAAATACATTTCGTCTTTGTAATGAAAAGGAACCAAATACGATTGTCCATAACAGTAATCCAATTTGTTCTTTTTGAATTGCTCAGCAATATATTCAGCCGCTTTTTCGTTTTCAGGCGTTCCGACTTTTCGACCTTTCATGTCATCCGAGGATAAAGTGGTGACAATTTCTTTAATTCGATTTTCAGAAATGGATTGAGCGAATATCAAACTTGCGGAACAAGCCAATAATAGTGCAGTTATTTTTTTCATTAATCTAATTTTAAAATTTCCCAAGCTTTGGCAATATTGTTTTGATGAAGTTCTTTTTGAGCTTTGATATGGATATTTTCTTCACTAGAAAAATCAGTTCCAGGCAAGCTTTCAACATTCGCTAACATTCCGAGATTATTTCCTGTAAAGATGCTGCTGTTTTTGATAACATCAGGAAGTTGGTCGTAGCCAATACCTTTTGTAACCAAAGGTTTTGGAACTTCGAAAAGACTTCCAGCATTGCTTCTTGAATAATAGTTAGCGCCAAGTCTTGCCACAAGATCCAATTTGTTTTGATCCAAATTACCATCTTCACCCAAAAATTCTTCTTGGATATGGATTTTTACAACTTCGCAAATGATTAAATTTCCTGATCCGCCAACATCGCCCAAAGCTTTTATTTCTAAAACTTTGCATTCAAAATTAACGGGAGATTCAGCTATTAATGGTGGTTTTACCAATTCGGCGGGCTTCATTGTTAAGCCAGATTTTACAAATTCGTTAACGCCATCTTCGTATTCTGTACTCGCCAAAGAGACTTGTTGTACCATGTTATAATTGACATTTCCGATGACTACTTCCGGAACTTCTAACAGGTTATGAAGTGTATGTTTGGTCGTATTGTCACGAACGCGACGGCTTGGTGAAAATATGAGAATCGGTGGTTTGGTGCTGAACATATTGAAAAAGCTAAAGGGCGAAAGATTGATTTCGCCTTTAGCGTTTATTGTACTAGCCAAAGCAATTGGACGTGGCGCAATTGCCGACTGCATGACCAATTGTAATTGGGGACTCGAGAGTTCTTTAGGATCAATTATTTTCATATTAATTCTGAATCAGAGAAGGATTCAAAAATTTGTTATTAAAGTTTAAAATGCTTTCAAGGTTTATATTGATCTTGCAGGTAATATTTTTCCTGTAACTTCCCCAAAACCTACACGGATACCATCTTTTTCTGACCAAGCTTTCATAGTGATGGTGTCATTATCTTCAATAAATTTTCGTTCCTCGCCGTTGCTAAGTTTTAATGGATTTTGTCCTCTCCATGTTAGCTCTAGCATCGATCCGAAAGATTTTTGGTCTTTGCCAGAAATGGTTCCGCTGGCATAGACATCGCCAACTTCAACATTGCAACCATTCACGGTATGATGCGCCAATTGTTGTGACATATTCCAATACATGAATTTGTAATTGCTTTCGCTAATTAAATTGTCTTCACCATTTTCTGGTTTGAGATAAACTTCAAGATTAATGTCGTAATTTTTATCCCCTTCAAATTTTAAATAATCTAAAACTTCTGGTTCTTGTTTTGGCGATGTGGTTCTGAATGGTTCTAAAGCTTCTAAAGTAACAATCCATGGCGAAATTGAGGATCCGAAATTCTTTCCTAAAAATGGTCCAAGTGGTACATATTCCCAAGACTGGATATCTCTTGCAGACCAATCATTGAAGATCATCATTCCGAAAATAGCGTCTTCCGTTTCTGAAACTGGAATGTGCTCACCAAGTTCTGTATTTTTATTGACTACAAAAGCCATTTCGAGTTCAAAGTCTAATTGTAAACTTGGACTAAAGAAAGGTTTTTCCGCAGTTGGCGGTTTTATTTGTCCAACAGGACGTTGGATATCGATGCCAGAAACAACGATTGAAGAAGCTCTACCGTGATAACCTACCGGAAGATGTTTCCAATTGGGAAGTAGCGCGTTTTCTGGATCTCGGAAAAGTTTTCCCACGTTGGTTGCATGTTCTATACTACTGTAAAAATCGGTATAGTTAGGGATGTGGACAGGCATCATCATTTGTATTTCATCAAGATTGAAGAAACAGGCTTCTTTGGTTTTTTCGTCGTTTGATAATGCTGAATCTTCAAGGAAAAGTTCCTGGATTTTTAATCGTACCGTATTTGTAATTGGTTTTCCTAATTCAATAAATTCGTTAAGCGTATAGGCTTCAAAAATATTGTCTTCCAGACCTTTTATATTTTCAAAATAACCAAAGTCGTATAAGCTTGCAAGATCGATGACGATATCGCCAATTCTTGTGGCACATGCAATATATTCTCTATTAAATACCGCTACGCCGAAAGGTATATTGTGTATCGAGAAGTCACTATCAGGATTGTATTCTATAAAAGATTTCATAATTTTTAAATTTTATTTTTTCTTACCGAGGTTTTTGTTTTCAATCCAACGTGTATCGTTGCTTAAGTCCTTAAGATACCAAATGTTTTTGGCATTCATGAGATATAATGTATAAGTGAGTGGCATTCCGATTTTTTTGCCTTCCAACTTATCCGCTCGTATGGATATCACATTGTTTTTTCTGACATAATCACCTGTGAAAATGTTAGATGAAGTTTGCTTGGTTGCTTTATCATCAAAAAGCTCGATTAAGGTTACAGTATTGTCCCCATTAAATTCTACGACATGTCTTTCATCATGATCTTCAAAAGTCTGTATAAGAACAAATTTTTTGTTTTGAATCTGAAAATCTGTGGCATTTCTATTTTGTTTTGCACGTTTTTCAATTTTCGAAATGATGTCGTTAAGCTGGTTGTAATTTTGTGCACTAAAACTTGCGGAAGCAAAAATTAATGTACATAATAAAATAATTTTTTTCATTAAAGTGTGTTTTGAATAAAAAAAAGAATTTGCCAAAGCTGTAAAACTTTGACAAATTCGTAAGTGATTATTTTAAAGATTTCCTCTTCTTTCTTGCTCTCTTTCTAAGGCTTCGAATAATGCTTTGAAATTACCCGCACCGAAGCTTTGCGCCCCATGTCTTTCGATGATTTCGAAGAATAGAGTAGGACGGTCTTCGACAGGTTTGGTGAAAATCTGAAGCAGATAGCCTTCTTCATCACAATCAACAAGAATTCCTAAATCTTGAAGTTTTTTGATGTCTTCATCAATTTCTCCAACTCGTTCAGGGATCATATTGTAATAAGCTTCTGGTGGCGCAGAAAGAAATTCTACACCGCGTTTTTTAAGTTCGGTAACGGTGTGGATAATATCTTTGGTTGCTACGGCAATGTGTTGCACACCTTCTTCTTCATAAAAGTCCAAATATTCTTCAACTTGTGATTTTTTCTTTCCTTCAGCGGGTTCGTTAATTGGAAATTTGGCAAAACCATTTCCGTTGGACATTACTTTAGACATCAACGCAGAATATTCTGTATTAATTTGTTTATCGTCAAAAGAAAGAATATTTACAAAGCCCATAACCTCTTCATACCATTTAACAACTGGCAACATTCTGTCCCATCCAACATTTCCAACGCAGTGGTCAACATACAAAAGACCTGTTTCTTCTGGATTGTAGTCCGATTCCCATTTCTCATAGCCTGGCATAAAAGCACCATTGTAATTTTTGCGCTCTACAAACATGTGAACCGTTTCACCATATGTATAAATACCAGACATTTTAACTTCTCCAAATTCGTCAGTAATTGTCATTGGTTCCAGATAGGCTTTTCCACCTCTTTTCGTTGTTTCTTCAAAAGCTTTATAAGCATCATCTACCCAAAGTGCTAAAATTTTAACACCATCTCCATGTTTAATAACGTGCTCATTAATTGGCGAATCAGACTTAAGTCCTGTTGTTAAAACCAAACGGATTTTCCCTTGTTGCAAAACATAAGACGCTCGATCTTTAACACCAGTTTCTGGACCTGCATAAGCTACCGACTGGAAGCCGAAAGCTGTTTTATAATAATGTGCTGCTTGTTTCGCATTTCCTACATAAAATTCAATATAATCCGTTCCGTTAATAGGAAGAAAATTCTCTGCCTGTGCGATTTTTTCAGCGAATGTTAATGTTGACATGATTTGATTTTACTTTTTAAATATTATGTGCCAAATTACGAATTTTAAAGTTTTTATGAAAAGAAAAGTTATTAACACTTGTAGATGTCACAATCTTTATTTTTAGAATCGAAAATTCTTATCTTTGCCATATGATTCGAATTACTAAAATTTTCACTTTTGAGACCGCACATGTGCTTTATAATTACGATGGAAAATGCAAAAATATGCATGGCCACTCGTACAAGCTTTTTGTGACCGTAAAAGGCGAACCTATTAATGATATTGATAATGTTAAAAATGGTATGGTCGTTGATTTTGGTGATATCAAACGCATTGTAAAACAAGAGATTGTTGATAGTTGGGATCATGCTGTTTTGGTGAATGGCGCTTCGCCGCACAAAGATCTAGGGCAAAAGTTGGAAGCAGAAGGTCATAAAGTGATTTTTTGTGATTATCAACCCACTTGCGAAAACATGTTGTACGATATCGCAGCTAAAATCAAAAATAAACTTCCTAATAATATCGAATTAGCTTATCTAAAACTGCATGAGACAGAGAATTCTTATGGCGAATGGTTGGCTGAGGAGAACTAGTTTTTACCCCGCCAAAATTTCAAAAAACTATTTTTTTTTCGTAAACCAAAGTACACATGACGGAAATTAATCTGCTTCCTAATAAGAAAATTTATTTTGCTTCGGATCAACATTTTGGTGCACCCGATCCAAAATCTAGTAAAGTTCGTGAAGAGAAATTCATCCGTTGGCTTAACGAGATTAAAGCCGATGCGCAGGTACTTTTCTTAATGGGAGATTTGTTTGATTTTTGGCACGAGTGGCAATACGTCATCCCGAAAGGTTATGTCCGTGTTCTTGGAAAATTAGCAGAGCTGAAAGATAATGGCATCGATATTTATTTCTTTGTCGGAAATCATGATCTCTGGATGAAAAACTACTTAGAAGAGGAGATTGGTTGTACGGTTTTCTTTTCAAAACAATATTTTATGGCAAGAGGAAAAACCATGCTTCTAGCACATGGTGACGGGCTTGGGCCTGGTGATAAAGGCTACAAAAGAATGAAAAAACTTTTTACCAATCCTATTGCACAATGGGCTTTCAAATGGTTGCATCCCGATATCGCAATGCGTGTTGCGCTTTACATGTCTCAGAAAAATAAAATGATTTCTGGCGAAGAAGATAAAGCCTTTTTGGGGGAAGAACGCGAGTTTTTAATCGTCTATTCTAAAAAGAAATTGGAGACCGAAGATATCGACTATTTCATCTATGGACACCGCCATTTGCCCATGGTTTTGGATTTGCCAAAATCTTCGAAATATATCAACCTTGGCGATTGGATTTCCTATTTTACTTACGGCGTTTTCGATGGTGAATTTCATCTTAAAACCTACGAAGCGTAAATTTTTCTGACATGTCAAATCCTATTTTTAATATTAAAACCGAAGCTGATTTTCTAAAAGAAGCTTTGGATTGTTTTCGTTATCAATATCAAAATGTTGAGGTTTATAAAAAGTTTGTCGATTATCTCAATATTGATCCTTCTGAAGTTAATAGCATAGAAGCCATACCGTTTTTGCCGATTGAGATGTTCAAAAATCACAAGGTTTTAAATCAAAACAAAACAAGCCAACAATATTTTCAAAGTTCGGGCACTACCCAAAAGAATCTTTCCAAACATTGGATTGCCGATTTTAATTTGTATGAGGAAAGTATTTATAAAAGTTTTAAAGAGTTTATAGGAAAGCCAGAAGATTTTATATTTTTAGGATTATTGCCAAGTTATTTGGAACGCGAAAATTCGTCGTTAATCTATATGGTCAATTATCTCATCGAAAAATCTGGAAAACCAGAAAATGGCTATTTTCTCTACAATCACGAGGATTTAATAGAATTGCTAAATCGTATTTCTGACAAAAAAGTCATTCTTTTCGGCGTTTCGTTTGCCTTGCTCGATTTTTTGGATACTTTAAAATCAAAACACTTAAAACTTAATTCAACCGAAAATCTCATCATTATCGAAACGGGCGGTATGAAAGGTCGCAAAGAAGAAATGACGAAAGATGAATTACTGGCCATTTTTCAAGAAGGCTTCAAAACCGAAAAAATCTACTCAGAATATTCGATGACTGAGTTGCTGTCGCAGGCCTACTCGTTGGGCGGAAATATTTACGATTGTCCCAATTGGATGCGGATTTTAATCCGAAATACCGAAGATCCTTTTTCGTACATGGAGGCGGGCAGAACTGGCGCGATTAACATTATCGATCTTGCCAACCGCCATTCGTGCAGTTTTATCGCCACGCAGGATTTGGGAAAATTCATTGTGAATTCTACGCCTCACATACTTAGCAAAAGCTTCCAAGTTCTCGGTAGGATAGACCATTCCGACATCCGCGGGTGTAGTCTTTTGGTGTCTTAGTTTTATAATTTGGGCGGCATTTCGGGCTATTCAGGGGGTTCGTCTTCAGAAGCCTTGGCTTGTTCCGTCGCCATTCTTCAGACCGCTCGCTGTACTCGCGCCCTTACTATCCCGGCCGCAGATTCTCGATGCTATTTTGGTGTTGTCATAAAACAGAACCGTTGTTAGGGTTCAAAACCCTAACAACGCTCTATACCTATTTATTAAAAAATATCAACTACTTCACAAACAAGGCAAAAGAATTTCCTGTCCATATTTTATTGGCGATATTAAAATCCTCATTCATCCGATCGGATTTTGTGAGCGTTACCATATTGTTAAGAAAAGTTGGGAACTCATCGCCTGGCTTCCATATAAATAACATTCGGATTTCTCCTTTGGCAAAATCACCATTTGGATCTTTAAAGACATTTGCATATTCTACTTTTTTCTGCAAAATATATTGCGAAGGATCTTTTAAATTGTCAAGGTCTTCTTTGGTAGGATTTAGATTAATACCAACACCGCTGAGGGTATATAGCGACTTTAAGACATAGTCTTCAATATTCTCATCAGCTGGGAATTCGTTAGCATAATAACTTTCCGGGATGTAAGTATGTTCCAAAAGCGGCAAAATGTATTTCGAGATTTTATAATACCAATTCGGGTGCGCTACCCAATCCACATCAACTTCCTCACGAATGTTAAATTCGGGATGAAAATCTTCAATTCTGTCCAACTCGTCTAGGACCACGCGGTTATAGATACGTTTAATTTGGATCAGTTCGCCATCGTTTTCATAATATATTTTACGGTTATATTTTTTGATTTTGCTTAGGCAAACGGTTTTGATTCCCAAAAGATCTTCGGTGATTTTAAAATCGATTTTTGTTTTTTGTTGTTCCGGAAAAATATCCATGAGGATAACATGTTTTGGATCTTCATCACCTACGATGACCTCTTTCATAATTTCGATGAGTTGGTCATAAGGAATCCTTTGTGACAACTCTGACAAAAATGGAAAAACCTCGAAAACAACATCGCGGTGTAATTCCTCAAAAGCATAAAGCGAAGGAAAAGCTTGTAGCTCTATCAACTGTGGAATGGGCTTGCCGTCGGCACCACGACAAATCCCGAAGTCGATGCACAAAAAATGTGGTTTTTCGGTGTCATGTGGTACAATACGATGGGCAGGAACAGCTTTGTCAAAAATCTCTTTCGGGATTTTATTAATTTGATAAAGAATAGATTCTGCCGCATATAATATTTTTTCCCTAAAAGAATAAGGTAAGAATACAGGCGTTTCGCAAAGACGAAAACCAGTATATTGACCAGTTTTTTCGTAAATCATCTCTTTCATCAACGCGTATTTTTCGTCGGTGAATTCCTGATTGAAAAGTTCTCGATATTTATGTACCATTGTGTTTTTGTTTTTTTAATTTATAAACAATCCAATTCGGATTTTTAGTAGTCGTTAATATGTTGCAAAAAACGTAACAATGTCTAATGCTTTGATTAATAATGCAAAATCTTTTACTAAGTTACGCAAATATTAACTAATTTCAAAAGCGAAGCGCTTTCATGATTTTATTTTGATTGAGCAATGTAGAATGTTTTTATCATTACGTTTAATTAATAATTAAAACTTAGCTGAATGTCTAAAATTTAACTTGCCAATTCCTAATTATTGTTTAACTTGCTATGGTTCTTAATGTCTTATAACAGCTTGTTTATGCCAAAAGCCAAAGCTTTTTCTCTTTGGACAGAATATGATATTTACCTCTTTCTGGCGGTAATCACTTTAAGCTTTATGAAAAATTTGGCTCACATGAGATTGTTGTAGATGGCGAATCTGGCATTTATTTCTCCGTTTGGGCGCCCAATGCTTCGGAAGTTTCTGTAATTGGTGATTTTAATAATTGGAGTCATTACAAACATCCTTTATTAAATAGAGAGGATCAATCGGGAATTTGGGAAACTTTTATTCCCGGTCTTACAATTTCTGAAATTTATAAATACAGCATCCGAACGTCAAAAGGTGCGTTGCTTGAAAAAAGCGATCCTTTTGCCGTAAAGATGGAGCAAGCGATCCAGGCAAGCTCTATTATTACATCCACTTGGTATGTTTGGCATGACAAAAAATGGATGGCAGACCGTATGGAAAAATCCATTAATAATTCTCCAATTTCCGTTTACGAACTTCATCTGGCCTCTTGGAAAAAGAGCGAAAATAAGCCCAACCAATATTTAACTTACAGAGAACTAGCTCCCGAATTAATTGATTATATTAAAGAAATGAATTTCACACACGTGGAATTTATGCTCGTGATGGAGTATCCATACAATCCGAGTTGGGGCTATCAAATTACAGGCTTTTTTGCAGCTTCTTCTCGTTTTGGCGCACCTACAGATTTGATGTTTTTGATAGATCAGCTTCATCAAAATAATATTGGCGTTATTCTCGATTGGGTGCCTTCACATTTTCCTGGAGATGCCAATGCTTTGCATTGTTTTGATGGTAGCTTTTTATATGAATATGAAGACCCCAAAAAAGGTTTTCATCCAGATTGGAAATCCTATATTTTCAATTATGCCCGTCCCGAAGTCAAATCCTTTTTGATTAGCAATGCGCTATTCTGGCTCGATCGCTATCATGTAGATGGCCTTCGTGTTGATGCTGTAACTTCTATTTTGCATTTGGATTATTCGCGGAATGAAGGCGAGTGGGAACCCAATGTTTTTGGAGGAAATGTCAATCTGGAAGCTAAAAAATTTCTGCAAGATTTCAATTGGGCTGTTCATGAGGCATTTCCAGATGTAATAACGATTGCGGAAGAGAGTTCAGATTTTCCCAAATTAACGCATCCCATTTCGGAGGGCGGCATCGGATTCGATATGAAATGGATGATGGGTGGGATGCATGATACGCTTAACTATTTTAAAAAAGATCCTGTTTATCGCAAATACCATCAAAATTTATTGACTTTTACGAGCCTTTATATGTTCAACGAAAAATACATGATGCCCTTATCACATGACGAAGTTGTGCATGGTAAAAGCAGTTTAATCTACAAAATGAATGGTGACGAGTGGCAAAAATTTGCTAATCTACGCGCCTTGTATCTTTATATGTTTACAAATCCAGGTACTAAACTTTTGTTCATGGGCAGCGAATTTGCACAAACCAACGAATGGAATTTTGAAAGTCAATTGGATTGGCATCTTTTAGAATATCCTATTCATCGACAATTGCAAGATTTTGTAAAAGATCTTAATATTTTATATAAAACAGAATCGGCTTTACATGATTTTAATTTTGATAAAAATGGCTTTGAATGGGTGAGTGGCGAGGACAGCAATCATTCGGTCTTTATATATTTAAGAAAAGCAAAAAATCAGGCGAATCAGCTAATGGTGATTCTTAATCTTACGCCGAATAGCATGGATTATCAAATTGGTGTGGACTGGGAATTTTGGGAAATTATTCTTAATTCGGATGACAAAAAATATGGCGGAAGTGGCATAATTCCTAATGTTAATAAAGTCGAGAATAATAAATGTATGGGACGAAACTTTGCTTTAGAACTTCGTTTACCACCATTGTCAGGACTTATTTTGAAAAGAATCATTTAAAAAAAAACAATAAAATAATATGAGAATTTTTCATCTCTCTATGGAATGTTATCCCATTGCAAAAGTTGGTGGATTAGCTGATGTTGTGGGCGCTTTGCAAAAATATCAAAACAAAATGAGATTAGAAGCAAGTGTTATAATGCCTTGGTATAACAATGCTTTTGTTTATAATCATGATTTTGAAATCGTTTTGGAGGGATTTATTCATCAAGCAGAGCAGATGTATGACGTAATTGTCTATAAAGAGAAATCTCAAGATTTGGGTTTTGATTTGTATTTGGTGAAAATTCCAGGACTTCTTGATCGAGAGAAAGTCTATGGATATTGGGATGAGTCAGAGCAATTTATTGCTTTTCAACATGCTGTTTTACATTGGTTATCCGCTATGGAGATTCGTCCAGATATTTTACATTGTCACGATTATCACACAGGATTGGTGCCTTTTATGATAGAAAATTGTCCAGAATTTCAGTTTTTAAAAGGTGTAAAAACAGTTGGCACCGTTCATAATGGAGAATATCAAGGAAGTATGGATTGGTCGATGTCGAAGTACCTTCCTTTTTTTGACGCAAGTCAATATGGTTTGTTGGATTGGGATTCCAGAATTAATCCAATGGCGGCGATGATAAAATCTTGTCATGTTTTTAATACAGTTTCTAAAGGTTATTTGGAAGAATTGTTTACGAGCTTTCAAGGGCTTGAAGCTTTAATATTTCAAGAGCGACAAAAAGCTTTTGGAATAATTAACGGTATAGATACAGAAGTTTGGAATCCAGAAACAGATCCAATGATTAAGCAGCATTATTCCCTTAAAAATGCCGAAATCGGAAAATCGAAAAACAAATCTGAAATCTGTAAAAAATATGGTCTGGATGTAGATTTGCCACTTGTTGGATTCATCGGAAGATTCGCTGGTGAAAAAGGAGCGGACCTTCTTCCAGGGATTATTAGCAAGTCAATAACAGAAACCAATGGTCAATTTAATATTATTGTGTTGGGTTCTGGCGATTCTCATGTGGAACACCTTTTAAAAGATTTACAAAAAATATATCATTTCAATTTTGCATTGGATTTGGGATATAAAGAATATTTGTCGCACCAGATATATGCAGCTGCAGATTTTCTACTTATGCCATCGCGGGTTGAGCCTTGCGGATTAAACCAAATGTATGCTATGCGCTACGGAACAATTCCGATTGTACGTTATACTGGTGGATTGAAAGATACTGTTGAGGATATTTCAAGTGGCGGAAGTGGTTTTAATTTTACAGAAGCTAATGAAGAAAGTGCAATTCATGCAATAAAACGTGCATTGTCTGTTTATCAGGATAAAAAACGGATAAAAATGTTAATAGAAAATAACATGAATTTTAATTTTTCATGGGAGAAATCTGCAGAAAATTACTTACATTTATACAAATACGGAGCTGAAAATCAATAACAAAACATTTTCAGAAACTTAGTTTCTTGACACTAAAACACGACTTATTAATATGAAAGCAAATGTTATTTTCGGTAGTTCTGGGAGGCGGACGTGGGACAAGATTGTTTCCATTGACCGACTCTCGTTCAAAACCTGCTGTATCTATCGCAGGAAAATACCGATTGGTTGATATCCCAATATCCAATTGTCTTAATTCTGGCTATAACAGGATTTTAGTTTTGACACAATTTAACTCAGCTTCGCTTAATTCACATATCAAAAACACCTATCATTTTGATATTTTTAGTCGTGGTTTTGTCGATATTTTGGCCGCCGAGCAAAATATTGAAAACGACCAATGGTACCAAGGGACTGCGGATGCCGTACGTCAATCGATGAAGCATCTTGCAAAGTATGAGTACGACTATATTTTAATTTTGTCAGGCGATCAATTATACCAAATGAATTTTCGTGAGATGATCGACTTTCATGAAAAAAACAACGGCGACATTAGCATTGCAAGTATTCCGGTTAATGCAAAAGATGCTACAGGTTTCGGAATTCTAAAATCCGATGAAGCTGGTAATATTACCAATTTTATCGAAAAACCAAGTTCCGAAATCCTTCCCAATTGGAAATCCGAAGTTTCAGATGCTAACAAACGCGAAGGCAAAAATTATCTCGCATCCATGGGGATTTATGTTTTTTCTAAAAATGTCCTGAAAAAATTATTCGAAGAAAATGACGGTGACGACTTTGGTAAAGATTTTATTCCCAAAGCTATTGGTAAATACAATACCCTTAGTTTTCAGTATGATGGCTATTGGACAGATATCGGAACCATCGAGTCTTTCTACGAAGCCAATCTGGATTTGGCACAAGACCTTCCACAGTTTAACCTTTTCAGTGCATCACCGATTTATACAAGAGCGAGAATGTTGCCACCTTCAAAAATTAATGGATCTTTCGTTAGTAAAGCTGTTTTCGGTGATGGTTGTATCATTTTAGCAACGAAAATTGAAAATTCCATTATTGGTAACAGAACCCGAATAGATAAAGGAAGTACCATTGTGAGTTCTTATATTATGGGAGCAGATTATTATCAAAGCACCGCCGAAATTCTTGAAAACGAACGTCACGATATTCCTAACATTGGCATTGGGAAATTCTGCTATATCGAACGCGCTATTATTGATAAAAACTGCCAAATAGGCGACAATGTTCGTATATTGGCGGAAAACACATACCCGATGGCGACTACGATACCTATTCTGTAAAAGACGGACTCATCGTTGTTAAGAAAAATGCAGTCATTAAAACAGGAACACAAATTTCTTAAATTATAGATTTTATAAAAATTCAAAACTTATTTTTCAAGAGTTTAAATTAGATTTTCCTGCGAAATAGCAGGTGTTATTCTTTGCATAACTATGTGGAAACGAATAAATTTGTGTTTTCAGTGAGATTTTCCTAAAATTTCATTGAGTTTATAATTAAAAATCTAACCAAAACAATAATTAATGAGTAACAAACTTGTGCATAATTTCCATATTCCAGTAATGGGTTTGGCTTACACTATTGACAGCCCAATTCGGGTAGCACAATACGGAATCTCTTCTGTAGTGTCGATTATCGATGATGAGATTGTCGAACGAATGAGAGAGTTTTACAGTAAAAAATTTAATTTCGATTTTCAGGCAATTTCTATAAAAGCCGAAGATTACCGCGCAGAAAGAATCACGGCTTATCTTAACATGATGGACGATGTCGTTAAAGAAAAGTTTAATAGCTTTAAAGAAGAGCTTAACAAGAATACAGAATCCCTTAAAAATTTTGTAGGAATGTTGCCTGGCACTTCGGAGCTGAAAGATGCTTTGCAAAACGCGATTAATAAAAAAGATGATTGGAAAAACAATCTTAAAAATCTTTTGGAAACCAAATTGACACCAGGCGAAATCGATGTCAATATTATGACAAAAGTAGACAAAGATAACTATGTTAAAAATACAGCTTTGCCAACGATGTACAACGACGCACATGCATCCTTAAGAGGTTTTGCAAAAAGCAAATTGACTTCCTCGGTTATCTTTTCTGCGGGGATGAATCCCAGACTTTACAGCTATTTGGAGGAGTTTGACGATTTTTATCCAAACGAAAATGGCGAGCTGAAAAAGAAAATTATTCTTAAAGTTAGCGACTTTCGTTCTGCGATGATACAAGGGAATTTTCTTGCAAAAAAAGGTCTTTGGGTTTCAGAATATCGTATAGAGTCTGGGCTCAACTGTGGCGGACATGCTTTTGCAACCGAAGGTATTTTGCTAGGCCCAATTATGGAAGAATTCAAACAAAAGAAAACTGAGTTGCAAAATTCTGCTCATGCACTGATGCAAACTGCTCTGGAACAAAAATCTCGTCCGACTTTAGCACAGCCTTTAGAAATCAAAATATCTGTACAAGGCGGAATTGGCACAGCCGAAGAACACGAGTTTTTATTATCGAATTACAAGGTGGACAGCGCCGGTTGGGGATCGCCGTTTTTGCTGGTTCCAGAAGCGACTTCTGTAGATAGCGAAACAAGAAATTTGTTAGCAAAAGCAACCGAAACCGATTTCTATTTAAGTCATATTTCGCCATTGGGGGTTCCGTTCAATTCGGTAAAAGGTACGACCAACGAGTTGATTAAAGAGCAGAATATTTCTAAAAACAAATTCGGAAGTTCTTGTCCTAAAAAATTGTTGGCGCTAAGTAAAGAACTCTCTCCAAAAGGAACTTGTACGGCGTCCAAAAAATACCAAGATATCAAACTGGCAGATTTGGAAGCGACAAAAGAGACTTTCTCACCCGAGCAATTTCAAAGAAAACGAAATGCAATTACGGATAAATCTTGTCTGTGCGTAGGCTTGGTAAATTCGGCATATCTGGAACAAGGTATGACGATAAAAGGCGAGAAGCAAGGCGTTGTCGTCTGTCCAGGGCCTAATCTTAGCTATTTTGATAAAGAAGTGTCTTTGGCAGAAATGGTGCGCCATATTTATGGTTATGAAAATATTTTGCCAGACAATAAGCGTCCAAATATCTTTATTAATGAACTGAAATTGTATGTTGAATATTTAAGAAACGACATTTTTGATTTTTCAGAAGATTTGACAAAATCACAAATCAAAAAATGGGAAAGTTTTAAAGAAAACCTATTAAAAGGAATTTCTTATTACGAAGATTTGTTTGAGCAGACTCACTTTTTTAAATCTAATTTTTCTAAAATTAAATCACAATTATCCAACTTTAAAATTAATATTAACGCGATAAACATCCCAACATTAAGTTAATTAAGAAAAATTAATAGAAATTACTAAAAAATATAGCCTTTAGATTCCCAGAATTTAAAGGCTTTAATTTATTGTCTTATATTTGGCAACGTTTTTGTCTAACTGATATCAAAATTACAGAAATGAAGAAAATAATGTTGTTGTTTGCAATGTTTTGTTTTATGATGTCATCTGCCCAATATGATAACATTGCAGCGGGTGAAAGTCTTACTTATAGAATCCATTATGGTATATTGACTGCTGGTTCTGCCACGCTTTCTACGTCCAATGCCACGCTCAACGGAAAACCTTATTTTTACGTGAAAGGTGTTGGTAAAACTTCTGGAGCCGTGCGAGCGTTTTTCAAAGTGGATGATGTCTATGAGAGTTATATCAATCTTTATGGACAACCTTATTTTTATGTGAGAAATGTGGCGGAAGGTAGCTATCGTCAGCATTTGCAAAGCACATTCAATCATGCTAACAATACCATTTATTTAGTCGATAAAAAAAATACAGATAGAGAGCCAAAGATTATTAACACAGTTAAAGGTGTACAAGATATGTTGTCGAGTTTCTATTATTTGAGAAATCTTGACGACAATCAATTAAAGATTGGAAATGTAATCAAGATGAATATTTGGATTGATGATGAGTTGTTTCCGTTTCAGTTGCGTATTTCCGGGACAGAGAGAGTCTCGACAAAATTTGGGACTATTAATTGTCTTAGAATTATTCCATCGGTAATGAGTGGACGCGTTTTCAAAGAAAAAGAAGGTGTTACACTTTGGGTTTCCAATGATAAAAATAGAATTCCGATAGCTATAAAAGCTGAATTAAAAGTAGGCTCGTTAAAGGCAAGTATCGACAAGATTTCTGGAACAAAATATCCGGTAAATTTCACAAAATAAGATTTTAAATCATAAAATCATAATCTAAAAAGTCCAAATATTTGGGCTTTTTTTGTTTGTAAATTCGTGTTTTAAAAATCATAAAACTGTAAAATCAATAGAATGAAAATGGATTATACTTAGATTTAATCCATAAAAAATCCACCATTTCGGTGGATTTATTTTTTTATAAAGATTTGAATTGATTCAACATTCGGACATCATTTTCAAAGAACATGCGGATATCGCTCATTTGATAAAGCAACATTACAATTCTCTCGATTCCCATTCCGAATGCAAATCCGCTGTATTTGTCAGCATCAATATTTACATTTTTAAGAACAGCAGGATCCACCATTCCGCAACCCATAATCTCTAGCCAGCCTGTACCTTTTGTAATTCGGTAGTCCGTTTCGGAGTTAAGTCCCCAATACACATCAACTTCTGCGCTTGGCTCTGTGAAAGGGAAGTACGATGGACGCATTCTGATTTTTGACTTTCCAAATAATTCTGTTGTGAAGAATTGAATGGTTTGTTTCAAATCCGCAAAACTTACATTTTCATCGATATACAAACCTTCGATTTGATGGAAAATACAATGCGAACGCGACGAAATAGCCTCGTTACGGAATACGCGACCTGGGGATAAAATACGAATTGGCGGTTCGTTCTCTTCCATATAACGCACTTGTACAGACGAAGTGTGCGTACGAAGCAACGTGTCAGGATTGGTATCGATAAAGAACGTGTCCTGCATATCTCTCGCCGGGTGATATTCTGGTAAGTTAAGCGCCGTGAAGTTGTGCCAATCGTCCTCGATTTCTGGTCCGTCGGCAATGGCAAAACCTATAGAACGGAAAATCTCGATAATTCTGTTTTTAACAAGATTAATCGGATGTCTTGTTCCTAATTCTAAAGGAAAAGCGGGTTTTGTAAGATCATCTTTTATGATGCTTGTTTGGTTTTCTGTAGCGTTTTTAAGATGGTCTAATTTCGCTGCAACGGCTTGTTTTAGGCTGTTGATTTTTTGACCAAAAGCTTTTTTCTGGTCATTGGGAACTTCTTTGAATTGTTCAAAAAAATCATTTAAAACGCCTTTTTTACCATTGAATTTGATGCGGAATTGCTCAATCTCTTCCTTTGCTGTGGAATTGAATTGTTCTACTTCTACCAATAATTCATCAATTCTTTCTGTCATTACTTAGGATATAATTATAAGTTGCAAAATTACAAATTTTATCGCTATTCTTAATAAAAAAATCTGCCAACTATGGGCAGATTTCGTTATGTATTGAAAAATAATTTATTTTTTCTCGATGGCTTTCATCAACATTTGGATATTGATTTCGTCTTTTATCAAGCCGTTGGCTGCTGGGATTTGGAATTTAATGCCAAACTCATCACGGCTAATGTCTTTCGGTTCGGTAGCAATTTGTAGTTCGCCTTCACCCATTTTAACATTAGCATTGAAGCTGATAGGTTTTGTAATACCTTTAATAGTTAGGTTTCCGTCTAATATCGTGTTGTAATCGCTGCCTTCTGTAGCTTCAGTAACTTTCGTAATTTCATAAGAAGCGGTTGGGAACTTTTCAACATCGAAAAAATCGGCGCTTTTAAGATGGCCATCCAGCTTAGCGGATTCTTCAGCATCTTTGATATCGCTATTGGCTAAAGTTGTTAAGGCCACCACAAATTTTCCGCTTTCAAGTTTGTTTTCGTTGATTGTAACTTCGCCACTTTCGAATTTTATAGAACCAATATGGCTGGTGTTATCTGTTTTGAAAACTTTAAAACCTTTCCATTCTACCTTGCTGTTCATCGTATCAACAACGTAAAGTCGGCCGTTTGTAGTGGTTAAAACTTCGTTACTTTCGCTTGTCACAGGTTTGTCTTTTCCACAAGAGATTATGGTAAAAGAAATTGCTAAAGCTGCCAATCCTCCAAATAACAGATTTGTTTTCATCATAAAATTATAATTAAGACATTATTGTGCTAATATAACAAATAATATCAGTATTTTAAAATCTGTAATTTTGCATTATGCTTTTAGAAATAAACGATTTAGAATTCAGTTATTTACCCGAACAAAAACTCTTTCAAAACTTCAGTTTTTCAATGGAAAATGCCCAAGTTATTGCTTTAGCAGGAGAAAGTGGTTGTGGAAAATCAACTTTGTTGAGCCTTATTTATGGTTTGTACGATTGGCGACAAGGCGACATTATTTTTGATGGAAGAAGGCTTAAAGGACTAAAAGCGAATCTTGTTCCTGGAGAAGCGGATATGAAATTGGTGGCGCAACAATACGATCTTATGCCTTATGCCAATGTTTTTGACAATGTCGGAAAGTTTATTTCGAATATTAATCTTTGTGAAAAAAAGGATAAAGTTAATATGCTTTTGGAAGCGGTGGGCATGGCGGATTTTTCCAAAGTGCTTCCCAAAAATCTCAGTGGAGGACAACAACAGCGTGTTGCTATTGCGCGTGCTTTGGCAGTTACGCCCAAGCTGTTATTGTTGGATGAGCCGTTCAGCAATTTGGATACTTCTCGGAAATTTGATCTTCGTGATAAGTTTTTTTCTTTGGTTAAAAATATGGGTTTGTCGGTTATTATTTCGACCCATAATTTGGAGGAGATTATACCTTGGGTTGACAAAGTTGCTATTCTTGAACAAGGTGAATTATTACAATATGACACGCCGAAAGAAACTTATCAACAGCCTACGAATGAATATGTTGCCAAACTTTTAGGCGAAGTAAATGTCTTTACGGATTTTGAAAAGCATAAGTTTAATCTTAATAAAAATTTCTACTTTCCTCATCAGATAAAACGCTCAGATCATGGTCTAGAAGGGGAAATTTTGGAAAGTCGTTTTGCTGGCGCTTTCTATTGGAATAAAATTAAATTACAAGATAAAATATTGATTATCTATTCTTTAGAAAAACTCGAGGAGCCAGAAAGGTTCATCTTTTGTGAATAGAATGTGGATAACTTCATCTTCTGAAAATGAGCTGGTTAAGAATTAATTTTGTTATATTTGAGTAACAAATAAGGAAATTTTTGGTTAATTCTCTTTCTGCCTCCTGAGGTTAATATTAGCATTTGCAATATAAATCTTTATGAAAGTTTACCCTGCCAAACTTTTCCTTTTTTTTATTTGAATTTTGTAAGGCTTCTGAAGAAGTTTTTGTTCAGATATTTATCCAAAGGGTAGATTTTCATAAAGTGATTTCCGATTAATAAAATGGCTATAACAATACTTGGTTTTAAAAATAAATTCAGTAAACTGTTTGAAAAGTTGGGTGTTAGGATCGCAATGTTAATCGCACAAAAGCTTAATACCAACGCATAAAGCATCGGCATACTCAAAGGGAAAACTTTGAATTTTTGATAATTAAAAATGATTTTAATACTGTTGAAAATAGAAAGAGAAATAGCCGTTGCCATCGCAATGCCAATAATTCCTAAATCGGTGTATTTTAAAAAAACAAAATTAAGCCCAATAGTTAAACTTGCCAAGATTAACATGATGACAATATTAAAACGATAATATTTTGACAACGAGATAATATGGCCGTTGAAACCTGTCGCTAGATCAAAAATAAATGCGGAGCCGAGAATCCAAACCACAGGTTCCGCTTGTTTTAACAAATCGCCATTTTTGATAAGGTCTGTTAAATAGGGAAATCCTACCAAAATACACGAATATAAAGACAAACCTAAGAAAAACAAACTTAGTGATGTTTTTTTGTGAAAGTGGTCGAGTTCTTCGAAATTATGTTCGCTAATACTTTTGTTGATAATCGGCGCCGAAATATTGAAAAGCCCCATTTGTGGCACATTAATAATACCAATAATAGCGAGAATAGTGCTGTAAACGCCGTTGGCCTCGAAGTCGATAAATTCGCCGATCATATAATTGTCAATCCTTACGGCGAGATAATTACCGATATTTCCCAAAAATCCAAACAAGCTGTAAAAGAAAATTTGTTTCCAAAATTGGTCTTTTTTAATATAATTTGTACTGAAATCGGGTTGGATTTTTTCGAGCTTATTAGCATAAAATGCATAACCAAGAAGTGTTAATACAAACATTCCGAAGAAAAAGGCATAAGCTATTTTTTCGGAGAAACATAGATATACAAAAATGATAAAAGCACCAAGATTAGCCAGTTTTGGCACCAGATTTTCAAAAATATTGGAGACAACAATCCGTTTATAATTGGTAATATATTTATTAAAAATCGATGATAACGCTAAAACCAAAATCATGGGAAAAATAAGATTTTTCATTTGCCATGTTTCGGAATTTTTTAAGTTTGGAAAAAGGGTGGCTGCTAAAAAATATAGCGCACAAAAAATGATGAAATTGATGACAACGCCAAGCAAAGATAAGCTGAGGAAATTGTGATGTTTGCCATCTTCCTTGGTTTTTAAAAAAAATTTCACATTAGAAAATGACAATCCAAAAACAACTATTGGGATAAACATTTCGGCTGTAGGAAGGATAAATCGCAATTTCCCATAAAACTCCATGTCATGTGGAAATATGAAAATTGAGGAAATAATTCCCAATAATGTCCCCAGATAACCTATAATTGAATATTTTATGCCTTGACGTGCAACAACGCTCATGTTGTGTTCTTGTTAATTTGGAATGAAAATAATATTATTAATGTAAAATTGATAATTCTTAACATTAGTCGAATCTTGCAAAAGTATGAATTCTTCTGTTAATTTTTTTAAACTCAAACTTTCTCGGTCGAGATAATTCGCTGTAAATCCCCAACTTTCAATCTCAGATATCAAACTCCAAATTGGTTCTTTATGATGGCGTTGTTCCATCTCCACCATGAGTGTTGGTCGGTGTTGTAGAATAGTTTTCTGGGCGCCTCGAAGTGTTTTCATTTCATTGCCTTCGACATCAATTTTTATAAAATCAATTTTTGAAGTATTGAGATTTAGGTCGTCCATTTTCACCACTTGTACTGTTTGCAGAATAATTTTTTCCTCATCTTTTTCTTTAATTTGTGTTTGCAAGGTTCCACGGCTATGTACTTTTTGACCATTAATCACTGGGATTTTGAATTCCGCATTCAGGTTTTCGTCGGACAAAGCTGATGAGAAAATGTGCATATTTGGAAATAGTCTTTTCAAACGTGAATTGAGCTCTGGATTGGGCTCGAAACCAAATATATTTTTGGGCTTCAAATGATTTTGTAATAAATAAAGATAAGCGCCAACATTTGCCCCAATATCAATAAATACAGCATCTTTTTTAAGATAGTTTTTAACCCACCAAAATTCGGGTTCCACATTTCGTTCGATAATATTGTTTGGACTAAGGTTTTTTAGTTTTTTAAAATAGCGCGACTTATAAAAACGAGGCGATATGTACTGTAGATATTCGGCGATGTCACTATATAAACCCATGGAAGCATAATAGATTTGAAGTAGTAAATATGATGTTTTTCTCCCGTATTTTGCAGATTTTTTTTAAAAAAAATTGAGTGTCAGTTTTCTATTTAATTTTGATTGCTTTTATCCCAATATATATTTGTTAACAAAAGTTTATAAAAATTGTCAAAAATAAAATTGTATCTTTGCAAAAATTTTATACAACTTAATGAAGTTATTTTCCGAGTCCAGTTTAAGTCCTGACATACAGAAGGCAATTGGCGAGATGGGCTACGAAAGCCCTACAGAAATCCAAAAACAGACTATCCCATTTATCTTATCAGATATCCGCGATCTTATCGCACTTGCGCAGACCGGGACAGGCAAAACAGCGGCGTTTTCGCTTCCGATTTTGGATATGATTGACGATACGAGTCGCAAAATCCAATTTTTGGTGCTTTGTCCGACGCGAGAATTATGTCTTCAAATTACAAAAGACATAAAAACTTACTCCAAGTATTTACCAAACATCAAAACAACTGCGGTGTATGGAGGTAGTAGTATTATGGAGCAGATCCGTTCTTTGAGAGAGAAACCACAAATTATTGTGGGGACTCCAGGACGTGTGATTGACCTTATCAACAGAAAAGCTTTAGATTTTTCTAGCATCCATTGGTTGGTGTTGGATGAGGCTGACGAAATGTTGTCTATGGGTTTCAAAGATGATTTGGAAACGATTATCAGTGAAACACCAGAAACCAAACAGACATTTTTGTTCTCGGCAACGATGAACAAAGAGGTAGAAAGAATTTCTAAAAACTATTTGACAAATCCGCACCGTATTTCGGTTGGTTCTATTAACGAAGTTAAAAAGAACATCAAGCACGAATATTTCGTAGTGGGTTACCGTCAAAAGAAAGAAGCTTTGAAGAGAATGATCGATGCGAATCCTAATCAGTATTCGATTATCTTTTGCCGTACAAGAATGGAAACGCAAGAAGTTGCAGATTTCTTAATGCAAAACGGCTATGCAGCAGATGCACTTCATGGCGACTTGTCACAAGCGCAACGTGATACGGTTATGAAGAAGTTCCGTTTGAAGAATATCGATATTTTGGTAGCGACAGATGTTGCTGCTAGAGGATTAGACGTAGATTCTTTAACGCATGTTATTCATTTCTCTTTACCAGATGATCCAGAAGTTTTTGTACACAGAAGTGGTCGTACAGGACGTGCAGGTAAAGATGGTATTTCTCTATCTTTAATAAAACCTGAAGAAAGTAGAAAACTAAAACAAATAAAAGCCTCTACAAAGATAGAAATCACAGAAGGGAAAATCCCGACAGGTGATGATATTGTGAAGGCCCAGGTTAATGGTGTTTTTGAAAAACTATTAACCGAGAATTCTGAAGATATTTTCGCTTTTGATGATGCGTTGATTCCAGATTTGTCCCAATTCTCAAAAGAGGAATTGGTGCACAAGTTGTTACAGTTCCAGTTGAAAGAATTGGCTTTGTATTACAAAGATCGTAACGATTTGGTTGAAGCCAAATTTAATGGTGGAGATGACAGAGGAAGCCGTCGAGAAAGAGGTAGAGAGCGCGAAAGAAGAGGCGAACCTCGTGAGAGAAGAGAAGGCGGAAGACGCGAAGGCGGTAGAAGAAGAAATAACGAAGATATGGTGCGTTTCTTCTTTAACCTTGGAAAACGCGACCAGTTGAAGAAAGTTGATATGTTAGAGATTATTAACAAAGCCACTTCTAAGTCTAAGAAAAGAGCAGATATTGGAGATATTGAGATTTTAGAGAAATTCTCATTCTTCGAAATCGAAAAATCTTTTAAAGATGAAGTTGTTAAAGGCCTTCAAACACAGAAGTTTAAAGGAAAAGAGATGCGCGCAGAAGTCGCAAACTAAACATCTCAAAATAATAATAAAAAGCCTGTATCCAAGTGATGCAGGCTTTTTGATTGTTAATAATTTATTAACATTGCATTGTTATTAAGCTTAACCTATTTAACGATATTTGTGGTCACAAAAACTGTAAATAAAAATAAAATGGGAATTGGAAATATTTTCAGAGCATTCCAGCCAAAAGACAAAATCTTCTTTGATTTGTTCGAAAAAGTAGCAGACACATTAGTTGAAATGTCAAAAACCTTTCATGATGGTCTTTTAGAATTTGATGTAAATGACGAGTCAATGCTAAATCAAATGAGCGATTACGAGCATAAAATGGATGACTTAACACACGAGATTTTCGTGCAGTTGGGAGAGAATTTTATCACACCTTTCGACAGAGAAGACATCAGCCTTCTTGCAGCAGGATTAGACGATATTGCAGATTATATTTATGCATCGGCTAAGTATATTTATCTTTACAAAACCCCAGAAAACAAAGTATATTCAGAATTTTCTTTATTAATTTACAAATCTTGCGTGGAGATCAAACATGCATTAGCAAATCTCAAAGATTTCAAAAATCCAAACGAGGTTAAAGAATCGTGTATTAAAATTAATTCGTACGAAAATATTGCCGACGATGTATTGAGCCAAGCGACAGTTAAGCTTTTCGAGACCAACGATGCGATTTTAATTATCAAGCAAAAGTCAATTCTTGATTATCTTGAAGTGGTTACAGATAAAGCAGAAGATGTTGCTAACACAATGGAAAGTATTGTCATTAAATACGCCTAAATCTATTCACATAACAAAATAAAAAAGAATGGATTTTCCAATTTTACTGATTGTTATTATTGCATTAGCTTTAATATTTGATTATATCAACGGGTTTCACGATGCAGCTAACTCTATTGCAACCATCGTTTCCACAAAAGTATTAACCCCGTTTCAGGCCGTATTATGGGCCGCAGTTTGGAACTTTGCTGCTTTCTTTATCGCAGCTTATATTATTGGCGAGTTTAAAATTGGTAACACCATTGCCAAAACGGTCAACGAAAATTATATCAACCTGGAAGTGATTTTTGCGGGACTTATCGCGGCAATTGCTTGGAATCTTTTAACATGGTGGTTTGGGATCCCGTCCTCATCGTCTCATACCTTAATTGGTGGATTTATCGGAGCTGCTTTGATGCATGCTTTGGCTTTAGATTATCAAGCGGTAAGTGCGGCGCATCCAGATTATTCGACGGTGAAAGTTTTGGGAGAAGCTTTTAAACAACTCTTTTCGCAAGATGTTGTGAAGTTTAAGGTTGTTATTCCTATTTTTCTATTTATTTTCTTGGCGCCTTTAATCGGTATGATAATTTCAATTATCATTACCCTCATTATCATTCAGATATATAAGAGATCAAATCCTCACAAAGCTGAAAGACAATTTAAGAAAATGCAGTTGGTATCTTCAGCGTTATTCAGTCTTGGACATGGTCTTAATGATGCTCAAAAAGTTATGGGGATCATCGGGGCAGCGGTTATCTATTACCATGTTAATATCCTGAATGACCAATATGCGTTAATGGAATCTAGTGAGCGTTTCAACTTCTTTACAGAACATTATATTTGGGTGCCTTTGGTATCGTTCTTAGCAATTGCTTTGGGGACGATGAGCGGTGGTTGGAAGATCATCAAAACCATGGGAACGCGTATCACAAAAGTAACGCCTTTGGAAGGTGTAAGTGCTGAAACAGCAGGTGCAATTACATTATTTATTACAGACCACTTTGGTATTCCTGTTTCTACAACGCACACGGTGACAGGTTCTATCATTGGTGTTGGTTTGACAAAAAGAATTTCTGCTGTACGTTGGGGTGTTACGGTAAGTCTTCTTTGGGCTTGGATTTTAACAATTCCTATTAGTGCCATTGTTGCAGGGATTACTTATCTTATCGTTATTGCATTCTAAAATTTTAGAATTTTAAATATCATTAAACTTTGTCTTTCTTAAGACAAAGTTTTTTTTTTTAAACGGTTTTGCATAACTTCTTGATGGACTAAAACCGTTTAAAAATTGTATTTTTGCATAAATCAAATTTGTTTATGAACTTTTTAGATAAATACCAGAACATCGTTTCCGAAGCCGTAGAAAACTATCGTTTTAATGATCAACCAGGAGAACTTTATACACCCATGAACTACATTATGGCGCATGGTGGCAAAAGGATGCGCCCTATTATGGTACTTATGGCTTGCGAGCTTTTTGATGGTAATTTGGATGATGCGATAAAACCCGCTTTAGCCATTGAGTTTTTTCACAACTTCACCTTGATTCATGATGATATTATGGATGAAGCGCCACTTCGTCGTAACAAAGCAACAATTCATACTTTATATGGCCTTAATGTAGGGATATTGTCGGGGGATAATTTGCTTTTTAAAGCCTATCAGTTTTTCTTGGATCTAGAGCCCATATTATTTAAAAAATGTTTAAAAATATTTACAGATACAGGAATTGTCATTTGTGAAGGTCAACAATACGATGTTAATTTCGAAAGCATGAGCAATGTAAGCCATGACGATTACATCAAGATGATTACTTACAAAACAGGATCTCTAAGTGCGGCTTCTTTACAAATTGGAGCTTTAATAGCTGGCGCAAGCGATGAAGATGCCGAATCAATTTATAACTTTGGAAAACATATTGGTATAGCTTTCCAGATTATGGATGATTATCTTGATGTCTATGGCGACCAAGAAGCAGTAGGTAAGAAACATGCGGGCGATATATACGAAAACAAAAAAACAATTCTCTATTTAACAGCCTTGGAACATGCTAATGATGAAGAACGTGCAGAACTCGATTATTGGTATTCCAAAAAAACCGATAATGTTGATAAAATCTATGGTGTAGAAAAAATCTTTAGACGTACCAAAGTTGAAGAAAAAGTGCTTCGCCTGGTACATCAACATAGCGAAACAGCTTTAGAACATTTAGAAAAAATAAAGGTTGCGCCAGAGAAAAAACAAGCCCTTTTAGAACTTGCAGAATATTTGTTGAAAAGAGAAAAATAGATTATGATTTTCAGAACAGAAGTTGACATTAATGCTGTAGAAAAAAACATAGATATCGAAGATTCTATATTTTCGATCGGCTCTTGTTTTGCAACCGAGATTCATACTAAATTAAAGGAGGGTCAACTCCAGACTTTTAATAATCCGTTTGGGACTTTGTTCAATCCGTATGCGATTAACACTGCCTTGCAAAGGATTTATAAAGGGAAAGATTACTCGGAGATTGACTTGATTTTGGCCAATGACTTGTTCATGAGTTTGGATCATCACTCCTCTTTTGATTCCAGATTTGCACATAAGATTTTGGAAAAAATCAATAGCCAGTTACAAGCTGCTAACGACTTTTTACAAACCACAAAATGGGTGATTATCACCTACGGAAGTGCTTTCGTTTATGAATTTTTACCAAAAAATAAAATTGCTGCCAACTGTCATAAAATTCCACAAAAGTTTTTTAACAAAAGATTCTTGACAGATGAAGAACTTCGCCAAAATATTGCGGAAAGTATAGAATGCATCAAGGATATCTGTCCAGAGGATGTTCAGATTTTGTTCAGTTTATCGCCCGTTCGTCACACCAAAGATGGCATGACCGAAAATAGTCTGAGCAAAGCCAAACTCTTATCGGCAATGCATGATGTTATCCCCAATTATAACAATTGCTATTATCTTCCGATTTACGAAATTTTAATGGACGATTTGCGGGATTATCGCTTTTATAAAGACGATCTTATTCACCCGAATGAGCAAGCGGTGCAATATATTTGGGAGAAATTTGGACAAGCTTTTTTCGCCGATGATACCAAATTGTTCATTAATGAAAATAACAAAATCCAAGCTGCGCTCAAGCATAAATCTTCCGATGAGGAAAGTCCAAAACATCAAAAATTTTTGGAAAACTTAAAACAGAAAATAGAAAATCAGCGCCAAAAAGCCAAACATTCAATTTTTGAAAATGTTGATCTTTAGAAGATTTTTTGATTTGTAGTTTTTTAGGAGCTATTTCCACCAATATTTGTGCAGAATATTTCCATCTCGAAAAAAGTTGTGCAACACAGCCACTAACTGTTAAATACATCCTCATTAAGAGTTTATAAAACAGTTTTACAAAATTTTAAAAATGATAGACACACATACTCATTTATATTCGGAACAATTCGATGTCGATCGAGCAGAAATGATTCAGCGCGCTTTAGACAAAGGCGTAGAAAAATTTATCTTGCCAGCCATCGATTCGGAAACGCATGAAAAAATGCTCGCTTTAGAATCTAATTATCCCAATAAGATGTTCGCTATGATGGGACTTCATCCATGTTCTGTTAAGCCAGAATCTTGGGAGAACGAATTGAATTTGGTGAAAAAATACATCGATCAACGCGATTTTGTTGCGATTGGCGAAATTGGGATTGATCTTTATTGGGACAAGTCAACTTTGGATATTCAGGTTAAAGCTTTTGAACAACAAATAGATTGGGCGATTGAGAAAGATTGGCCAATTGTCATCCACACCCGCGACAGTTTTGATGAAACATTCGAGGTTTTAGAACGAAAAAAACATCCGAAACTTAGAGGTGTTTTTCATTGTTTCTCAGGAGATCTAGAGCAAGCGAATCATGCTTTGGATTTAGGTTTTGTTTTAGGAATTGGCGGCGTAGCAACGTTTAAAAACGGAAAAGTCGATCAGTTTTTGAATCAAATTCCTTTAGATAAAATAGTTTTGGAGACAGATTCGCCTTATCTTGCGCCCGTTCCTCATCGTGGCAAACGTAACGAAAGTGCTTATGTAGAATTGGTTGCCGGAAAACTGGTAGATATCTATGGCGTTTCGTTTGAGGACATTAACAAAAGGACAACAGAAACAGCATTAAAAATTTTTGGAATTAATAATTAATTATGGATTCTTGTTTAGATTCAATTCGATTTTATAATAGGGAAGAAGTACATCCTGCGTTACAATCGATGGCAAAACATCCGATGATGATGGCTTTGTTACAGTTCGCTTTTCCGGGAAAGTCCGAAAACGAAATTTCAAATATTTTAGCATCAATTGATAGTATCGAAGATTTTCAGGATAAAGTCATCAGCCATTGTATTCGTAATATTTTAAAACAATCTTCGGATGGTTTGACGATTTCAGGTTTAGAACATTTGGATAAAAATAAAACCTATCTTTTCATTTCCAATCATAGAGATATTGTTCTGGATACGAGTTTGATCAATTTGGCTTTGCTAGAAAATGGATTTCAGTTGACGGCTTCCGCTATTGGTGATAATCTGGTACAGCGCGATATTTTTATGGTTTTGGCGAAGCTTAACAGAAATTTTTTGGTTAAACGTGATGTTTCGCCGCGCGAACTTTTGAAAAGTAGTCAATTGATGTCAGATTATATCAAAGATTTAATTCTAAATCGGCATCAATCGGTTTGGATTGCACAGCGTGAAGGTCGTACAAAAGATGGTAACGATACCACACATCCTGGCGTTCTCAAAATGATTGCAATGACCAATGGAAAGTCTGATGTTTGTGATTATTTTAAAAGCTTGAATATAGTTCCTGTCAGCATTTCTTACGAATATGATCCGACGGATAAACTGAAAACCTATAAAGCAATTCAGTCCAAAAATTCTGAAGTGCTTGTAAAGTCGAAAAATGAAGATTTTGAAAATGTGATGGCTGGCGTGTTGGGACAAAAGAAAAGAATCCACATCCATTTTGGAGAAGTGCTTAGCGAGACTTTGGATGAGATAAAATCGAAATCTGAAAACAATAATCAGCAAATCCAAATGATTGCAGAGTCGATTGATAAAGCGATTATTAGTAATTATAGATTATTCCCAAACAGTTTCATCGCGTTGGATATTCTTAACGAGGCAAATCGTTATTCTGCATATTACACGCAAGATGAAAAGGAATTGTTTGAACGTAGAATGGCTTTAAGTATCGATAAAAATGATGTCGAACTCAAGACGCATTTTCTAAGTCACTACGCCAATCCAGTGGTTAATAAAGAGAAATTAGGCTTCGAGTTTTAGTTTATAAAAAAACGTCATAAGTATCAATCTTATGACGTTTTTTTTGTTTATTTTTTGCCTTGTCTAGAACTTTTTTTATAATAATTCTTTTTGGCGACTTTTTCTTTTTCCTGTGTTTTGGAAGGTCTTGTGTTGGCAGCAGCCTTATTATTGCTATCGCGTTTTTGCTCGATAAGATTATCTGTATGATAAGGATGATCGCGATTGATAGGGATTTTTTTACCAATTAATTTTTCGGTATTACGAAGATTCACCAAGTCCAAACCGTCAACGAAAGAGAACGACGTCCCATCATTACCTGCGCGTCCCGTTCTTCCGATACGGTGAACGTAAGTTTCCGAAACATCTGACAATTCGAAGTTCAGGACGTATTTTAGCTCATCAATGTCAATGCCTCGCGCAGCGATATCGGTTGCAACCAGAACACGCGTTTTTTTAGATTTAAAATTGTTTAAGGCATTTTGTCTGGCATTCTGAGATTTGTTACCATGTATCGCTTCCGCAGAGATGTTGGCTTTATGAAGTCGTCTTGCAATTTTGTCTGCGCCGTGTTTGGTTCTCGAAAAGACCAACAATTGATCAATCTTTTGGTCTTGTAAAACGTGAATCAAAAGTTCCAGTTTATCATCTTTTTCAACCAAAAATACACTTTGCTGAATGGTATCTGCTGTTGATGAAACGGGCGTTACTTCGACTTTCACAGGATTCTGAAGAATGCTGTTGGCTAAGGCGCTAATTTCTTTTGGCATTGTCGCCGAGAAAAATAATGTTTGTCTTTTTTGAGGAATAAGTTTGATAATTCGTTTCACATCATGTACAAATCCCATGTCCAACATACGGTCGGCTTCGTCCAAAACGAAAACTTCTAAATCTTGCAGATTAATGATTCTTTGATTTATAAAATCCAACAATCGTCCAGGCGTGGCGATTAATATGTCAACACCTTTTCGGATCGCAGCTTCCTGTGCGCCTTGTTTAACACCACCAAAAATTACCAACGATTTCAGTGGAAGACGTTTGCCGTATTCTTTAAAATTTTCCTCTATCTGAATGGCCAATTCTCGTGTTGGTGTCAAGATTAAGGCTTTTATTTTTTTATTGTTTTTATACTTCGAATGCGAAAGATTTTGTAACATCGGAATCGCAAAAGCTGCTGTTTTTCCCGTTCCGGTTTGGGCGCAACCTAGTACGTCGCAGCCTTTTAGGACTTCTGGAATGGCTTTTTGCTGAATGGGTGTTGGGTTGGTGTATCCTAATTCGTGAATCGATTTAACGATAGGTTCTATAAGTTGGAGGTCTGTGAAATTCAAATTGATGATTTATATTTAAAAAAAATAATTCCCTCATGTAGAAGGAATTTGATATTGCAAAGTTAGCTTAAATAAAATTAAGTCTGCTATTTTACTTTTTTCCAAGTTTGATTTAAGCGTAAATCCGCAAAAAACTTATAAACTTCTTTTAGTTTTGGAGTTCCTCTTTTTCCGTAATCCTCAATAATTTTTGATGTTCCATCGGCATAATTAATTCTTAAAAAAGAAGTTGGCATATCCATGATGTTTTTATCACCATAGAAATCATTGAGTTGTTTTGGATCTAGCTCATCAATCAAAGCGACCAATTTGTTATAATCTTTAGCTTTAATAGTGGTTTTAAAAGTACCTTCACGTTCTGCTGAAAAATTTGTTTTTGTATGGTTTTCTCCAAAATTAAAACGTTCTGCTTCGAAAGTTGCACTTTTGTCGGCATTAATTGTAATTTTAAATATTGGACAAAATCCGAAACATGGCGTTGTCTCATATTCTAATGTCTGATATTTGGATACCGATTTTTGAGACTGACAAGCCGTCAGCAACAAAATGCTAAAAAGACTTAATAGGTATTTCATACTATTATTAACCGTGAAGTTGTTTCCAAATTGCATCTTTCAATTCCATAAGTCCTTCACCAGTAACGCCTGAAAAAAATATTGGTTTTTTACCTTCTGGAAATTCTGCGGAAACTTCAGTTTTTAATTCGTCATCCAAAAGATCGGCTTTCGAAACAGAAATAATATAATCTTTCTCCAAAAGTTCCGGATTATATTCTTTTAGTTCGTTTTCCAAAATTTGGAATTCTTTAAAATGATTTTCAGAATCTGCCGGAATTAAAAAAAGTAAGATAGAGTTACGTTCTATATGGCGTAAAAAACGATGTCCAAGACCTTTTCCTTCGGCTGCACCTTCGATAATTCCAGGGATATCTGCCATTACAAAAGATTTGTAATTTCTGTAATCTACAATCCCCAAATTAGGTGTTAATGTGGTGAAGGCATAATTAGCAATCTTTGGTTTCGCTGCCGAAATAGATGCCAAAAGTGTGGATTTTCCAGCATTAGGAAAACCTACTAAACCAACATCTGCAAGGATTTTTAGTTCGAAAACAACATAACCTTCTTCGCCTGGAAGCCCAGGTTGTGCATATCTTGGCGTTTGGTTGGTTGCTGATTTGAAATGCTCATTTCCAAGTCCACCTTTTCCACCTTGCATAAGAACGATTTCTTGCTTGTCTTCAAGGATTTCTCCGATAATTTCGCCTTCTTCATTTTTTGCAATGGTACCAATAGGAACCTGAATGTAAATATCGTCTCCCGCAGCTCCAGTTAATTGGTTTTTTCCTCCATTTTCGCCACGACCAGCTTTAACATGTCGCGTGTAACGAAGTGGAAGCAAGGTCCATTCGTGTGCGTTACCTTTCATGATAATGCTACCACCACGTCCACCGTCGCCACCATCGGGACCACCTTTTGGAATGTATTTTTCGCGACGAAGGTGGGCGGAACCAGCACCTCCATGACCGGATGTACAATGAATTTTAACGTAATCTACAAAATTGCTCATAATTTTTTAGTTGATGGTTGTTGGTTGGTGGTTGTCGGCTCTTAGTTAAACTATCAACTAACAACAAACAACTGACAACTATTTTATTTTTTCGACTTCTGCGAAAAGCTTTTCAGAAATTTCTGAAATTTCGCCGATGCCGTTAACTTCTACATATTTGCCTTGTTGCTTGTATAGTTCTGCAACTTCAGCGGTTTTAGCATAATATTCTTTAATACGGTTGCTGATAATAGCTTCGTTGCTATCGTCTGTTCTACCGCTGGTTTCGCCTCTTTTTAGTAATCTTTCGACAAGAACTTCATCTTTAACAACTAAAGAAAGGCAAATGCTAATTTCAGAATTTAGTTCGTCTTTTACGATTTGTTCCAAAGCTTGTGTTTGATTAGCTGTTCTTGGGAAACCGTCGAATATATAACCTGCTGCAGTTGATGGTTTTCTAAGTTCGTCAACTAACATGTCGATAGTTACTTGGTCTGGTACCAATTCGCCTTTGTCGATGTAAGATTTAGCGAGTTTTCCCAATTCTGTTTCGTTTTTAATATTGAAACGAAATAAATCGCCCGTGGAAATTTGTTGAAGGTTGAACTTTTCAATTAGATGTTGTGCTTGTGTCCCTTTTCCACTTCCCGGAGGACCAAATAATACGATGTTAATCATTTTTAATAGATTTATTTTTCAGAAACCTTGAAGGATTTCTACTTTTTATAATTAATGGTTGATGTTTCCTTCTTCTAGTTGATAAAGATCTTTTAGATTTCTGCCCAATTCATCATAATCCAGTCCATAGCCTAAAACAAATTTGTTTGGAATTTCTTTTCCAACATAATCAATCTTGAATTCTTTTTTATAAACGTCAGGTTTTAATAACAACGAGGCTACTCTTATTGATTTTGGACGTTGTGTCTCTTTGAAGTAAGTGAAGAGATTTTCGATGGTGTTACCTGTGTCCACGATGTCTTCCATAAGAATGATGTGGCGGTCTTTGATGTCTTTGGTAAGTTCCATTTCTTTGAAAACGATACCGGAGGATTCTGTTCCAACATAAGAACTCATCTTGATAAAACCGATTTCGCATTCGCCGGGATAGGCTTTTATGAAATCTGAGAAAAACTGAATAACACCACTCAGTACACCGATGAAAACGGGTCTTTCATCTTTGTAATCTTCGTAGACATCGGCTGCTACTCGGTTTACGATTTCAATAATTTCGTCATGTTTTAGATAAGGGACAAAAGTTTTGTCGTGTACTTTGATACTTTCCATAATTTTTTGAGAAAGTACAAAATTAAGGATTTTAATTAATTAACAATCATTTGAAAATATGACTTATGTAATAATCTTAAATATTGTAAATTGTTTAAAAATATAATCATTGTTTTAAAAGATTGTTTATTTTTGTTCCCCTTTAAATAATAATATGAAGAAAAAACTACTTCTTTCCGCGTTTATAGTATTCTTAGCAACAAAGCATATTTTTTCACAAGAAACTAAATTTTCTTTTGAAACTTCCGAAGGCTTTACTTTGGGTAATTTCAATGGTCAAAAAGGATGGAGCAATTGGGGCTATGTCGATGCGTCACATTCTCAGGTTGTTAATACCATTGCGAGTTTGGGCAATAACTCGGTGTCAATAACCGCAAATGCGGAGCAGGAAGAAAATTGGGGCGGTATTTTTTACGATGTTCCCAACTATCCAAGAATGTCCATCTCTGCAGATGTTTACATGGATTCGGTTGGTGCTTCGGATTATGATATGCTAACATTATATAGTATGGATGTTGAGGAGTATGAGCGTCTTGGTGGCTTTTATTATAATTTTGATTCGACACTCGAAGTTGGAGATTTCACCAGTATAACGACCAAAAATTGGCAAGCAAACAAATGGTATAATCTGAAAGTGAATGTCGATTTTAGTACCAAAAAAATCGAGTATTTTATTGATCAGGTGAAAGTTTTAACCTCCACATTCAATAGTCAAGTTACTTCTATTAAAGAGTTTGATTTTGAGTTCGATAATTACCAATCCGGCTTTAAAGTCGATAATGTTAAAATCCAAAATTTAGACAATTTAGATATTCATAATGTTGATAAAGTACAAATTCAGTTGTATCCAAATCCAACTGCCGATGTTTTGAATATTAAAGGTGTTAAAGAGCTTGACGTGCTTTCTGTTTTCGATGCAAGTGGAAAATTAGTTTACCAATCGCAATCGCTTTCTCCAATTGATGTTAAATCCTGGAAGTCTGGCTTGTATGTGGTAAAAATTAAAACCAAAACATCAGAATTTATCAATAAGTTTTTGAAAAACTAATTTAATTTTTAATTAAATATATATTTCCAGTACACCAAAAGCCCAACTACAACAGCAAATATTGCAGACAATAAAACAGCGGCGCCAGCGATGTCTTTGATAATTCCGATTCTGGAGTCGAAGTTAGGTTGGATGTAGTCACAGATTTTTTCGATGCATGTATTAAGCGCTTCTGTGATTAAAACCAAAAATGAAACGCCAATTACAACTATAATTTCTAAAGGCTGAAGAGGTAAAATAGTGACCAACGCCAAATTAATTAACAATCCTGCAATATGGATTTGGAAATTTCTTTCGTTACGTAAAAGCCAAAAAAAACCTTGAAAAGTATATTTGAAACTTTGGTGTAAAGGCGGTTTTTTCATAAAGCTTTGGATTTTTGAGTAATTTCTTTCCAAAAGTAAAATAAAATTACTTTAATACGGTAATTGTTGATAATTAATTAGAAATCAGACTGCCAATTTGCCATAATTTTTTATCTTTGTGAATCGAAATAATTAGCTTTTATGAGATTTATTGTTGCCAGTGGCGAATTGCAAAAAGCCTTACAAACTGTTAGTGGTGTAATTTCTGGTTCGCAATCCAGACCAATTTTGGAAAACTATCTTTTTGAGTTAGAGCAAAATAACTTGAAAGTGACTGCGTCAGACGGAGAAACAACTTTGATAACGTCTATCGAGGTTATGTCGGATGATACAGGAAAGATAGCTGTGCCTGCTAAAATTTTTCAGGATTTTTTGAAAACTTATGGCGAACAGCCTTTGACTTTGGTTGTGAAAGATGCGCCAGAAGGCAATGGTAGCGTTTTAGAAATTTTGGACGAGAAAGATAATTTCTCTGTAGCACTAGACAATGCAGAAGATTATCCGGAGTTGCCAGAATTCGATGCGTCTCAAAAAGTGGTAATGCCCGGCGGTGTTTTGGCTGATGCCCTTAGCAATACGTTGTTTGCGACAAGCAACGACTCGCTTCGTCCAGTAATGACAGGCGTTCTGTTCCAGTTTGCAGAAAACGAAACCAATTTCGTATCAACAGATTCTCACAGATTGGTGGTTTACAAAAGAACCGATTTGCAGAATGCTGAGCCAATGGAGTTCATCATGCCAAAAAAACCTTTAGCGATTTTCAAAAATATTTTGAACAATTCGGCGGAGGAAGTAGCCATCGAGTTCAACGAAAACATGGCGCAATTTACATTTGGTAACAATGTTTGGATTTGCCGTTTGATCGATGGAAAATATCCTAACTACAACGCAGTTATTCCAAAAGAAAATCCAAATGTATTGACCATTAACAGAAGCTTGTTGTTGAGTTCTATCCGCAGAGCGTCTATTATGTCAAACAAATCGACTAACCAAGTTCGTTTCAAATTATCAGGCAATGTGCTTCACCTTCATGCAGAAGATACAGAATTTGCAAACAAAGCAGATATGCAGATTCCGTGCGATTATAATGGAGAAGACATTAATATCGGATTCAGTTCCAAATTTTTGACAGAGATGTTATCGGTTTTAGGAGCAGACGATATCACTTTCAAAATGTCACAACCCAATCGCCCAGGTATTATTGAGCCAATCGACGGTTTGGAAGACAACGAAAATATTTTGATGCTTTCTATGCCGGTAATCGGATTATAAGCATTGATAAATAATAAATTTATAATTTGAGATTTGAAATTCAGGTCTCAAATTTTGTTTAAATAAAGATTTTACTAAAGGATTTTTGACAAATTTTTATTAAAATAGAAATTAAAATGTCAGCATTCTAAAATTTCAAATTCAGAAAAATGAAAATTTCAAATAATTGGCTTAAAGATTACATTAAAACCAATTTGACTACGGAGAAAATCGGTATGTTTTTAACAGACATCGGTCTGGAAGTAGAAGGTATCGACAAGTACGAAAGCATCAAAGGCAGTCTAGTAGGTATCGTTGTTGGAAAAGTTTTGACTTGTGAGAAACATCCTAATGCTGATAAACTTAGCAAAACAACGGTAGATGTAGGTGGAAAAGTTCTGGACATTGTTTGTGGTGCGCCCAATGTTGCTGCAGGACAAGTTGTTCCTGTTGCCGTTGTAGGAACCAAAATCTATGATAAAACAGGAAACTTTTTTGAAATTAAAAAAGCTAAAATCCGCGGTGAAGTTTCGGAAGGGATGATATGTGCCGAGGACGAACTTGGTCTGTCAGACGATCATGCTGGAATCATGGTTTTGGACGAAACAAAATATAAAGTCGGAGAAAACTTCGCCGATTATTTTGAATTGATAAATGATGAAGTTTTTGAAATCGGATTAACGCCAAACCGTACCGATGCGATGTCGCATTATGGCGTTGCGAGAGATCTTCATTCTTATTTGTCCTCCAATAATTTAGGATCAGAATTCTCAAAAGTTGAAACCGTAGCATTGACTTCTGAAGCGACTCATAATTTTAGTATAGAAATAGAAGATACAGCACTAACACCACGTTATCTAGGTGCTGTTGTGGAAGATCTTAAAGTTACAGATTCGCCAGCATGGTTAAAAGACAGAATCAAGGCGATTGGTCTTGCACCAATTAACAATGTTGTCGATATTACGAATTATATTTTACACAGTTATGGTCAGCCTTTGCACGCTTTTGATGCGGACAAAATTGCTGGTCACAAAGTGGTAGTTGGGACATCGCCAGAAGGAACTTTGTTCAAAACTTTGGATGGGGTAGAGCGTAAGCTTAGCGGCAACGAAATCATGATTAAAGATGGCAACCAAAATCCAATGTGTATCGCAGGCGTTTTGGGTGGTGAAAATAGCGGCGTGTCTGTGGCGACGACTAAAATATTTTTGGAAAGCGCTTACTTTAACCCAGTTGCGGTAAGAAAAGCTTCAAAATTCCATGGACTTAATACCGATGCATCTTTCCGTTTCGAGAGAGGTGTGGATCCTAACAATACAAAAACAATTTTGACACATGCTGTTAAAATGCTTCAGGATATTGCTGGTGGAAAACTTGTTGGAGATCTTTTAGAATCTTATCCAACTAAGATTGAACCTTTCTATGTGGTTTTGCGTTATTCTAAATTGGATCAAATTTTGGGTGTTAAAATTCATAGAGAAAAGATTAAAGAAATTTTAAAATCTCTAGAAATTACGGTTCTTAACGAGATTACAAATGGTCTGGAATTGTCGGTGCCTGCTTATCGCGCAGACGTTACCAGAGAGATTGATGTCATCGAAGAAATCTTAAGAATATATGGTTATAACAAAATCGAAGCGCCTCAAAAAACATCTTTTACAACGGTACGATTAAGTCTAGACGATCAAGATGCTTTAGAAAACGCTTGGGCAAGAACGCTGCAAAGCCAAGGTTTCCACGAGGTGATGAACAATTCTTTAACTTCTGTAAAAGACGTAACCAATGCGGTAAAACTTCTTAATCCTTTAAGCAACGAGCTTTCTACAATGAGAACGTCTTTGTTGGAAGGACTTTTGGCGAATGCTGCTTACAATATTAACAGAAAACATCCAGATATTAAGTTTTTCGAATTGGGTAAAATATATCATAAATTTGAGAAATATGAAGAAAGAAAACAATTGGCTATTTTAACAACAGGACGCGATTTTGCTGAAAATTGGTTGCAACCAAAAAGCACTTCGGATTTCTTTAAATTAAAAGCTTATTTGATGCTTCTTTTAGAGAGATTAAATCTTAAACTGGAAGAAAAAGCTTTAGAAGATAGTCGTTTTTCTGATGCCTTAGAAATCCTTTCGGAAGGTAAAACTTTAGCAAGAATCGGAAAAGTTGCACCAGCTTTATTGAAAGATGCAGATGTTGACCAAGAGGCTTTCTATGCGGAAATCGAATTAGAAAATTGTCAGTCTTTGAGAAGCAACGAGAACTTCAAATTTGTTGACATTCCTAAATTTAATAAAATCCGTAGAGATCTTGCATTATTGGTTGACAAATCGATTACGTATGCGGAGTTGTACGAGGTTGCTAAGAAAAATAAGTCGCCTTTTTTGAAAGAGATTAATTTGTTTGACGTTTACGAAGGGAAAAATTTGCCAGAAGCTAAGAAGTCTTACGCGATGAGTTTTGCTTTGCTAAACGAAGAAAAAACTCTCGAAGATAAAGATATTAACGAGGTGATGAATGCGTTGATTAAGTCTTTTCAAAAAGAATTCGGTGCAGAGCTGAGAGCTTAGCCTTTTTTACATAAAATTAAAATCCGCCCAAAATCTTTAGATTTTGGGCGGATTTATTTTCGACTAAAATTTTACTTGAGAATCAATTCCCGAATCGGTTTCTTTGATTTTGACATCTGGTGTATTCGGGATTTCTGCGGCTGCTCTTCTCTCGATTGTTTTTTTTAAATCGTCGTAGTTCGTCGCATCTTTAATCGTCATGTTATTAAACAAATAGGTCTTTTTGACTTCGTTTTTATTAAATACTTCCGAAACTTTTTCAGCTTCCACATCATCTTCTACTTCGACACTTGCGGCGTAATTGTTAAGGTTATTTTTATCCAAATATACAATGTAGCGCGAGCTAGATATTCCTTTTGCTTCTAAATCTTTTTCTAGACCTCCGTAGTTGCTTTGATTGGTAAACAATCCTGTGATAATACTTGACATAATTAAATATTTTGGTGTTTAACTATAGAGATATCAAAAACCGAACAAGCAATAAGCTAAAGAATGTTAAATTTTCTCGTTTTTAATTTCGTCGACAATTTCTGGGTTTAATAATGTTGATGTATCCCCAAAATTGCTAAAGTCGCCTTCTGCAATTTTTCTCAAAATTCTACGCATAATTTTGCCAGATCTGGTTTTCGGAAGTGCCGATACAAATTGGATTTTGTCCAGCTTGGCGATAGGTCCTATTTGGTCTGAGATTAACTGATTGATTTCTTTTTTAAGATTTTCACGATCTCGGCCTTCTCCAGTTTCTTTCAGAATCACATAACCATAAAGTGCATTACCTTTGATATCGTGAGGGTAGCCAACAATCGCAGATTCTGCAACAGCCGGATGTTGGTTGATGCTGTCTTCGATTGGCGCCGTGCCTAGATTGTGACCAGATACGATAATCACATCATCCACACGACCTGTAATTCTGTAATAACCAACTTCGTCTCTCAAAGCGCCATCGCCTGTGAAATATTTTCCTGGAAAAGCCGTAAAATAGGTTTCTTTGTAGCGTTGATGATCACCCCAGATACTTCTCGCAATTCCCGGCCATGGAAAGCGGATACAAAGATTTCCTGTAACTTGATTTCCTGTAATTTCATTGCGTTTGTCATCCATTAAAACAGGCTGCACGCCAGGCAAGGGAAGTGTTGCATAAGTAGGTTTGGTTGGTGTAACAAATGGCAAAGGGGAAATTAAAATTCCGCCAGTTTCTGTTTGCCACCAAGTATCAACGACAGGGCATTTTTTTTGTCCAACATGATCGTTGAACCAATGCCAAGCTTCGTCATTAATAGGTTCTCCAACAGAGCCAATAACTTTAAGGCTTGATAAATCGTGTTTGTCCACCCATTCTACACTTTCCTTCGCAAGAGAACGAATCGCTGTAGGTGCGGTGTAGAATTGCGTAACTTTGTGTTTTTCGATAACTTCCCAAAAGCGATCGGGCTCTGGATAAGTTGGTACACCTTCAAAAATAAGTGTTGTGGCACCGTTAATTAATGGACCATAAAGAATATAGGAATGACCAGTGATCCAACCGATGTCCGCCGTGCACCAAAAGATATCATTTTCTTGATAATCAAAAACATTTTTAAACGTATATCCTGTATAGACCATATATCCTGCGCATGTGTGCAACATGCCTTTTGGTTTGCCAGTCGAGCCTGATGTGTAAAGGATGAATAATGGATCTTCGGCATCCATGATTTTAGTAACATAATCCGAAGAAGCTTTGTGAAAATAGTCATCTAGCCAAAAATCACGTCCTTCTTTCATGTTGACTTCATTGTGTGTTCTTTTGACAACCAAAGTTTTTTCAACAGTGTCGCATTGTATTAAAGCTTCATCCACAATGGATTTTAGATCTAAAGCTTTATTGCCGCGATAACTTCCGTCTGAACAAACAATAATTTTTGCACCGCAGTCATTAGCTCTAGAAGAAATAGCAGAAGCCGAAAATCCTGCGAATATCACCGAATGTACTGCGCCCATTTTGGCACATGCCAACATGGTAATCGCCAATTCTGGGATCATCGGAAGATAGATGCAGACGCGGTCACCACGTTGTACACCCATTTCTTCGAGGACGTTTGCCATTTTACAAACCCGTTCATGAAGGTCGCGGTAGCTGATGTGTTGTGCTTCTTCTTTAGGATCGTTAGGCTCCCAGATGATGGCTGTTTTGTCACCACGCGTTTCAAGATGTCTGTCGAGGCAGTTTTTTGTGATGTTCATTTTTGCATTTTTGAACCATTTGATATTGGCTTCTTCCATGTCAAATTCTACCACTTTGCTCCAACGTTGGTACCAAGCAAAATTTTCATCCGCGATTTTGTCCCAGAATTTCTTAGGATTTTTAATGGACTTTTTATATTGTTTAAAATAATCTGGGAGGTTTTTTATTTGGTAGGTATTCATTGTTAAATGTTATTTGTTGTAGGTTTTAAATTTTTCTATAATTTCCTCAATAATCGTTTCGTCATCTATGGTAGAAGGGATGCTGAATTCTTTTCCGTCAAGGATAGTTCGTATTAGTTTTCGGAGTGTTTTTCCAGAACGTGTTTTAGGAAGTCGTTTTACGACCATTACATTTTTAAGACTTGCTACAGCGCCGATTTTTTCGCGAACCTTTTGGACAACTTCTTTTTCGACTTGTTCGTCTGTAATTTCGGAACCGTTTTTAATAACGACTGTCGCAAATGGAATTTGGCCTTTAAGTTCATCTTCAATGCCAACAACGGCGCATTCTGCCACGTCGGGATGTGAGGATACCACTTCTTCCATCTCGGATGTTGATAAGCGATGTCCCGCAACATTAATAACGTCATCCACACGACCTGTGATAAAAACATAACCGTCTTCGTCAATTATGGCACCATCTCCCGAAAAGTAATAACCATCGAATTGAGACAAATAACTGTCCTGAAATCTTTCAAAATCTTTCCAAACCCCAAGTAGTGCGCCAGGAGGTAAAGGAAGTTTTATTGCTAAATAACCTTCGTGGTGTGCGTCGAGTTGGTAGCCGTTTTCATCAAAAATTTTGATATCATAACCTGGAATAGGTTTTCCTGCGGAAGCACGTTTAATTTTATAATCATCAAATCCAGTCATAAGTCCGAGCATTGGTGAGCCCGATTCTGTCTGCCACCAATGGTCAATTGCCGGAACACCGATATGTTCATTAAACCAATCCAAAGTAGCAACATCGCAACGTTCGCCAGCTAGGAATTGTTTTTTTAAACAAGATAAATCGTATTTTTTCACCAATTCGCCATTGGGATCTTCCTTTTTAATAGCTCTGATGGCAGTTGGCGCTGTGAACATCGATACGACATTGTGCTCGGAAATAACGCGCCAAAAAGTTCCTGCATCGGGTGTCATAACAGGTTTGCCTTCAAAAATAACTGTTGCATTTCTGTTAATTAAAGGCGCATAAACGCTGTAACTATGTCCAACAGCCCAACCGAAATCCGATGCCGCCCAAAATGTTTCTCCAGGTTCTATAGCGTATATATATTTCATGGAGAATTTAAGAGCTGTTGCGTAACCGCCGGTGTCACGGACAATACCTTTTGGTTTTCCAGTTGTGCCAGATGTATAAAGCAAATAGAGCGGATGGATAGATTCTACAGCGATACAATCTGTAGCTTCAGAGTTTTTGATAAGTTCTTCGTAATCTAAAGTTCCTTCAAAATATTCGTTTTTATTTTCAACCAATTGACGATTATAAACGAGGATATGATCTACTTTGTCTTGAGAAAGTTCAATCGCTTTTTCAACCAAAGGCAAATAAGGGATACGGCGTGCAATCTCAACACCTGCCGTTGCGGTAATTAAAATTTTTGGTTTGCAATCGTCGATACGCACGACCAACTCTTGTGGCGCAAAACCTCCAAAAACGACATTATGTATCACGCCAATCCTTGCACAGGCTAGCATGGAGAAAAGCGTTTGTGGAATCATCGGCATGTAGATAACGGCGGTATCGCCTTTTTTTAATCCAAGAGATTTTAATCCGCCAGCCAGGCGAGAAATTTCTTCTTTAGCTTGGTTGAAGGTGTAGCTTTTTTTCTGGTCTGTAACTGGAGAATCATAGATGATGGCCACTTGGTCACCATAACCATCTTCGATATGTTTGTCGATGCACAAATAACACATATTCAGTTCGCCATCTGCAAACCATTGGTTATAGTTGTTTTCGTCAAGAGATGTTATGGTTTTTGGAAATTTGTACCAGCTAATTTGTTCAGCTTGTTCTTTCCAGAATTCTTCTTTGTTGTCTAGACTTCTTTGGGTTAATGTTTCTGCATTCATCTTTTTACATATTAATTATTTGTAGAACCCACCAGTTCATCGATTTGTTGTATAATTTGTTTTACGGAATATGGTTTGGTAAAATATGCGTGGGCTCCCATATCATAAGCTTTTTTAATATCTTCAGGATTGTTTTTGGCGGAGACGAAAGCGACTTTGGTTGATTTAAGTTTTTCTAATTTTTTAATTTCTTCCAAAGTAGAGTAGCCATCTAGTTTTGGCATCATAATATCCAATAGAATAACATCTGGCGTCAGATTATTTAGGATTTCCAGCACTTCTGTACCATCTCGGGCAATGTAAACATTGTAGCCATTTTTCCTGAAACTATATTCTAAAGACATCAATATTTTGTGTTCGTCATCTGCAATTAAAATCGTTTTCATATCTCCTCTTTTCTGTTTTTAAATCCTTGGAAGTGTCAAATTAAATGTCACTCCCAGTCCGCTATTTTCTGCACTTATGTTACCGTTATGTGCGAACATGATATTTTTACAAATCGCAAGGCCAAGTCCGCTGCCCATTGGTTTAATAATATTTTGATTATTCGATTGGTAAAATTTATCAAAAATTGAATCCAAATCATTTTCTGGAATATGTTTTCCAGTATTAAATATTTTTATAATTAAATCTTCTTGCTGTGTCAAAAACTTGGTTTGTATCATGCCTTGCTCGTCTGTGAATTTTAGCGCGTTGCCATAAATATTCTGAAAAACTTGTATCATTCTGGCTTCATCATAATTGAAAAATTCATCAGAAAGAAGATTGACCAAACTCAAATGAATATCGTTATTTTTTATCAAATGTAGCAAAGGTTTTATCGCTTTTTGATAAGTTTCGATGATGTTGTAACGACCGATGTTTAATGGCGTTTTGCCGTGTTCTAATTTGTCAAGATATAGAATATCGTTGATAATTTCACTCAACCTATCCGATTCGGTGATGATGTTGTTAAGAAATTCTTTTTTAATCTCAATAGGCATATCGTCGTCGTCAGCTAATATCTCTCCAGCCGCGCGTATTGCTGTAATCGGCGTGCGAAGTTCGTGCGCCACACTGTCCAGAAAGTCATCTTTCTGTCTGTCTTTTACAATAAGATGCTCGTTCGCAACTTGTAATTTTTCAGAGAGCGATCTCAGTTCATTAGATTTTTCGATTAGCTTTTTATTAAGACTAATATTTTCCTTGGATTCTTCAAGAATGTTAAGAACTTCGGGTAAAGATATTTTGTCTTCCTTGGTAACGCCTTCTATCAAAATTTTTGCGGAAGCTGTCCCGATTCTTCCTGCTAAAAGATTTTCGGAGAATTTTATAAAACGAGAATCTGCCGTTTCCACATTTGTTTCAATATTATATTTCAAATTAAAAACTCGCAATGCTTGTTCGGTTTTTTGTGTGCCAAGAAATCGTTCAAGAATATTTTTAATATCCGATACATAGGCCGTTCCTCGCCAGATAAAAGCGTTTTCGTGATTCTGAATGTATTTGTTAATATCAACATACAATTCTGCAAAATTGCGCTCGCGGTAGTCACCTTTTACACTTACAGAAATAAAGGTGAACAATCCAGCATTGACCAAAATTGACCAAAAGAAAATCTGATTAACGCGATCAAAATACGGAATGTTGAAAAACGCAAAAGCCTCATACAATCCTCTCAAAAATCCTTTGAACTCGTGGTTGTAAGAGAAATAATATTGCGGAAGAATTAGTCCAAAATAACAAATAATCAGTCCTGCAACGAGTCCAATAACTGCTGCTTTGGACCTGCCTCTTTTCCAAAATATAGTCCCAAAAAAAGCGGGTGCCAATTGTGAAATAATGACAAACGAAATAAGTCCAACCGAGTATAGAGAAGTTTCTAAAATGAAATATTTGTAAAAAATAAACGATACAACAATCAAAATGAAAATACTTATTTTTCTAATGTTGGTGATACTTCGTGTGTTTTCGGCTTCTTGATTTTCTTTAAATTTTCCAATCCAGCCAAATGGAATAATCAGGTTGTTAGAAAGCATAATCGATAAGCTGATTGACGAAATGATGATCATTGAAATCGAGGAGCTAAGTCCGCCCAAAAATACCAAAACGCTAATCCATTCTTTATTAAAATACTGTGGAATAAGAATCGAGTAGAATTCGGGATTGACATCTTGACCATCAAAAATAACGCGCCCACCCCAAGCAATCGGAAAGACAAACAAATTGAAAATTAAAAGGTACAATGGCAAAAACCAAATAGCAGTTTTCAAATGTTTTTCCTGACGATTTTCAACAATACTTGTGTGGAATTGTCGTGGCAAAAGGAAAAATGCCGAGATGGAAATAAGACAAAGAATAATCCAGTTAAGACTTCCTTCCAAACCTTTAAATGTATTTTTGGAACTGAAATCTTTAATTTTTGAAGCTTGATTATAAATATCTTCAAAACCATTAAAAACAAAGTAAGTAACAAAAATGCCTAGCAGAACGAGAAAGATTAATTTTAATAAACTTTCTAATGCAACAGCAGCGATGATGCCGAGTCTTTTTTCGGAAGCGTCAACATAGCGCGTACCGTAATATCCTGAGAAAACCGCTATAAGAATCACAACGTAAGTAGCGTTGTCTGTAAGTATATTTTTAGAAACAGGTGTGTTTGTTAAAAGATGAAAGGTTTCTGATATTGCTTTTATTTGTAATCCAATGTAAGGGATGATGGCAAAAAGACAAACCAAAGTTATCAAGGCTGCAAAGCCTCGACGGTTGCCATATCTTAAAGAAATAAAATCTGCAATGCTGCTTATTTTGTTGACTCTTGCAATGCGAATAATTTTAGTATTAATATAAATCCAAGCCGGAATGATAATCACCGGACCAATATAGATGGCAAGATAATTAAGACCTTGGTTGACCGCAACGCCAATGCTGCCATAATACGTCCATGCTGTACAATAAACTGCGATGGACAGTGCATAGATGTAAGGATTGTTAATCCATATTTTACTTTTCTTCTTCTCGGCGCGATGGGCAACGAAAAAAAGTAAAGTCAAATACAGCATAACAACAGCAAACAAAATAAAACTATTCATCGTACTTTTTTATAACAACTAAAGAAAAAATTATCGAGAAAAGCCAAACGCCGAACAAATAGATATACACCATCGGCAATCCGAAGATTTTATCCGCAGAATTGAATAGCAACAAAAGTGGCGCGCTAAAAAGTAAGAGCAACGCGACGCTGAGTAAAACTAATTTTTGTTCGTGTCTTTTTTTCATATTTTTTATATAAAACCATACAAAGACAAAAGCCCTTGCATGGTTTTCAATGAAAATGAATGTTTACATATTTTCGTCAGCATAATCTCCCGACAATGCATAATATCCAAATACGGCTAATCCGCCCGAAATGATTGGCATAAGGATAAACAAAATGATAATCCCAAATACCAAATCTTCTTGTTTGCCCGATGTTATTTTTGGAAGACCCATTTCGGTGATGCCAAAATAGCCAACTACAACTGCTAGAGCAATCCACACGAAACCTAATATTTTTTTTAATACGTTCATAATGATTGTTTTTTAAAGTTAAGAATTTTTGAGTTTCAATATTTAAAATTGAATTATTCTTTGATGCTGTTTTTGTTTTTTAAATAAATGGTTCCGATAATAAGACAGACACCTGCAACAATTATAGGATACCAAAGTCCCTCCAGATACCAACTTGCATGACCTGCGTCTTTTCCTGTGGTTACTAGATAGGTGGCAACTGCTGGGAGTAATCCTCCAAAAACGCCATTCCCGATATGGTAAGGTAAAGACATCGATGTGTAACGGATACGCACTGGGAACATCTCCACCAAGAAGGCTGCAATTGGGCCATATACCATGGTTACGAAAATAACTTGGATGAAGATGAGGAAAATCAGTTTCCATTTTGTACCATCATTTACCGTGACATGTTGTGACACTTTTGGTGCTTCAATTTTTTTATCAAGATTTGTATTGGCGGCTGGCGTCCAGTGGATAAGACTGTCTTTTTTCAAAATCGTACCATCTGTAAAGGTGATTTCTTTATGAAAACTTATAAGACTATCTGTAACGATTTTATCATGAATTTTAGCAAAGCGTTTTTCAGTAATTCCGTTGGTAGCTACAGTTTTTGATTCAAGATCGATGCTTTTGTACATGGCATCATAGATTGGTCTGTAAGATAATATGGCGACCAGCATCCCGACCATCATAATGACTTTTCGGCCAATTTTGTCGGATAGCCAACCAAAGAGAACGAAAAATGGCGTTCCTAAAAATAAGGCGGTTGCCATTAATGCATCCACTTGCGCAGAATCAACCTCCATAACTTTTTGAAGGAAACTCATCGCATAGAACTGTCCAGTGTACCACACAACGCCTTGCCCCATAGCCGCTCCGAATAATGCTAACAAAACGAATTTGAAATTAAAACGGTTTCCGAAGCTTTCTTTAAGCGGATTTTTAGAGGTTTTTCCTTCGCTTTTTGCTTTAGCAAACAAAGGAGATTCTTTCATATTTTTACGAATAACATAGGATACGGCAACCATGAGAATTGAAATCCAAAACGGAACACGCCAACCCCAAGCATCGAATTCTTCTGCTGATAAAGTTGTTTTTGTAATTAATATTACAATCAAAGAAATGAATAGACCGGCTGTTGCTGTTGTCTGTATCCATGATGTCCAATATCCACGGCGATTAGCTTGCGCATATTCTGCCACGTAAGTTGCGGCACCGCCATATTCGCCGCCTAATGCCAAACCTTGTAGAAGTCTTAAGATTAAAACTAAAACAGGCGCCATGAAGCCAATAGTCTCGTAACTTGGAACACAACCAATAAGAAAAGTTGAGAACCCCATGATTAATAAAGTAACCAAGAATGTGTATTTTCTGCCGATGATGTCGCCCAATCTTCCGAAGAATAATGCCCCGAAAGGTCTTACCACAAAACCAGCTGCAAAAGTTGCTAATGTTGAAAGAAAGGCCGCGGTAGGATTATCGGCTGGGAAAAATTTGGTTGCCAAAACTACAGCAAGACTTCCAAAGATGTAGAAATCGTACCATTCGATAAGTGTGCCGAGTGACGAGGCTGTGATAACGCCCCAGATGGTTCTGTTTTTCTGCTTATCACTCAGGTTTTCATAGTTTTCGTGATGTAATTCGCTCATATTAATTTGATTTTTGGTGTCGTGTTTTGAAATTTGGAGTTTAGAAAGAATATATCACTCTTAGCATCGCGCGGAAATTCCCGACATTGGTGATGTTGCCTCCTGCTGTGGCGTCGGCTTGTGTGTCGCCATATTTTGCAGCTGTGTATTCTAATTCTGGCGCAATATTGAATTTGTTTTGTTTAAATTCCACTCTTGCAGAAGCACGCCAAACATGGTCAAGAATTCTTGTTCCGGAAGTGCCACGGATGTATAAATTTTTAAAACCTTCATCAACACCAGAATTTTTGGTGTAACCGAAGAAAATGCCAGGCGCAATTTTGTCGTTGTTGCTGGCAAGATCTACCCAAAACGATGAAGTTTTGGTCGGCTTGTAACTTTCTTGTCCGTTGGCTTCTGTGTAGCCTGCAAAACCACCAATCATAACCAAATGATGAAGATTTTCACCTGTTATCCCGTAGAGTTTAGCACTGAATTTGGCATCAGAATATTTGAAGTAAGCCAAATAAGCCACTGAATTTAGTTTTTCTGTAGAAGCGAGATTATTGCTTTCAATCACTGGTTTTAAGGATTGATATTCGGCGGCGATGCCAGCCATAATGTTTTTATTTTTAAACTGAAGTTGTCCATGGAATGTAGGGACCGAAGAGTTGATTGTTGCGCTGTTGGTAAAAGCGCCGATTGCATTTGCAGTCTGAAATTCGCGATCTTTATAGGCAACCGCTATGAAAGAGAATTGATCGCTTAGTTTTTGTGTAACTTTAATTTGTCCTGCCCATCCAAAAGGATTGAAAAGAATTCCCGTATTAAAATTGGCGACGCCGGGAAAAACTTCTGGGATAAATGCGGGATACCAAGTTTGACCAAATGTGACTGAGGTGTGGGGCCATGCTAATGTCGCGTATGCGTGTCTTAGGCGTAGAAGTCCCATACTTCCAGAACCTGCTGAGCTTTTATTAATTTCGGTGTTTCCGAAGAAATCCGCTTCTATTTTTCCGCTAGCTTTAGCACCCCAAACATCTGGCCCTTTGAAATTGATACCTGTTCGGGTTGTGATTGACAAAAAGTTACTTGCGCCAGCACCGTTGATATCTTTTCCATTGGCATCGAGTTTTTCATTCAAAGGATAAAGATTTAGATTGTATTCTCTAGAATACGCAGATTGTCGACTGTCAAAATTATATTCTGTACGAACCCAGCCGTAAAGCGAAATATCCCATTCTTTGGGTTGGGTTTTTTCAGCTTCTAAAGCTTCAATACGTTTCAGAAGATCAGCATTGCTGATGGTATCTTGAGAAAAAACCTGAGAACTTATGCTTGTTAAAAGTGATATTGATAAGTATTTTAGGATATTGTTCATGGATTAATAATTTTTTATTTTCATTTTTGATGATGCTAAAATGAAATTATTAATCTGTTCACAAAAATTTAATATATATTTATGCTAATAGTATAGTTTTGTAAATTTTAAAATAATTATTTTTTCTATTTTTTAAATCTCTCCCATTTAATAAGCATGTATTTATCAGCAAATTCAGTGATAATTAAACCTGAATTTTTAATATTGTCCTCTTTAGAAAGATAGTCAATAAGTTCATTTTGTTTTAATATTTTGTATACAGGATGAAAATCCGAATGAGGTGGTCTTGTGATATTGTATTTCTTAATCCACGAACTTATTGTTACATGAGAAACGCCAATAATTCTTTCAATCTCTCGAAAGCTTAAACCTTCCAAATATAGCTGTAAAGCCTTTGTAACATAATAATCATCAATTTGTTTTCCTAATTTTTTAACAGTAAAATAATAATTGCAGTTTTTGCAATAGAAGCGTTGTTTGTTGTTAATAATTCCGCTTTTTACCACATTCTTTTGATCGCATTTTGGACAAGATTTCATAATAACTATATTAATATAGCAAATATATAATAATTTAGCAAATATGTATATTTTAACATTTGTAGATAAATAACCTTAATTAAATTTAATAACAATAAAAAATATCTGAAAAATTTGCTTTATAAAGAAAATATGTTTTAAATTTGCTGCTTTAATTAGATATAAGTCAATGAAGATAGAAATTTCCTCAGAAAAACATTTGCATTACGCGGAGGAAATCAAGCAGGAGATGGCGGACTCGGCCTTAAAAAGAGGAACAGGTATTGCGCAAAGAACAGTAGAGTTTTTGCGTTATAAAATGTTGGAAGGCAATGCGGTTGTAGCAACTGATGACGATGGTTGTTGGGCCGGATTTTGTTATTTGTCATCATGGAGCGATGGTGAATATGTGGCAAATTCTGGGATGATTGTTTCTCCTAATTTCAGGAATAGAGGTCTGGCAAAAATGATGAAAGATAAAATTTTTGAATTGTCTCGAACCAAATATCCTGATGCTAAAATATTTAGTTTGACAACTGGCCTTGCGATTATGAAAATCAATTCGGATTTGGGGTATAAGCCAGTAACTTATTCCGAAATTACAAAAGATGAAACATTTTGGGAAGGTTGTAAAAGTTGTGTAAATTATAAGGTTTTGCAAAGTAAAAACAGAGAAAATTGTCTGTGTACGGCAATGTTGTACACGTCAAAACAAGAGGCATTTCCATTTAATACAATAACAGAAAAAAATACAAAAAATGAAGAAAAGTGTAGTATTGGCGTTTAGTGGCGGATTAGACACTTCATATTGTGCAAAATATTTAAGCGAAACTTTGGGTTACGAAGTTCACGCCGTTACTGTTAATACTGGAGGTTTTTCAGAAGCTGATGAAGCTGAATTAAAATCTCGCGCCGAAAAACTAGGTGTTACAACTTATGCATTTATTAACGCGGAAAAGGAATATTACGAAGATTGTGTGAAATATTTAATCTTCGGGAATGTCCTTAAAAATAATACATATCCATTGTCGGTAAGTGCAGAACGTACTGTACAAGCGCAAAATATTGCAAAATATGCTAAGGAAATTGGTGCTTCGGCAATAGCACACGGAAGTACGGGAGCAGGAAATGATCAAGTTCGTTTTGACTTGATTTTCCAAGTGATGTGTCCAGAAATGGAGATTATTACTCCAATTCGTGATATGTCCTTGTCAAGAGAAGAAGAAATCGAATTTTTAAAACTCCATGGTTTTAATATCGATTTTGAAAAAGCACAATATTCCATAAACAAAGGACTTTGGGGAACTTCCGTTGGTGGGAAAGAAACTTTGACATCACGTCATAATCTTCCAGAGTCAGCTTATCCATCGCAAGTTGTGAAAACGGAAACTTCGGAATTGGAAATCGAATTTAAAAATGGTGAAATTGTAGCTGTCAACGGTGACAATTTTGCACATCCAGTTTTTGCAATTCAAAAGATCGAAGCTTTGGCAAGTCCTTATGGGATTGGCCGCGATATCCATGTTGGGGATACGATTGTTGGGATAAAAGGTCGTGTCGGTTTCGAAGCGGCTGCGGCTTTAATTTCGATAAAAGCACACCATTTATTAGAAAAACATACTTTGTCAAAATACCAGCAAACCATCAAATCTCAATTGGCAGACTGGTATGGAAACTGGCTTCACGAGGCGCTTTTCCTGGATCCGGTTATGAGAAATATAGAAACTTTCTTTAATGATTCCCAAAAGACAGTTAATGGAAAAGTATTTATAACGCTTTATCCTTATCGATTTGTTTTAAACGGAATCGAGTCCGAAAATGATTTGATGTCCGATAAATTCGGTAGTTATGGCGAAGCTAATCGCACATGGACAGGAGATGATGTTAAAGGCTTTACTAAAGTATTGAGCAATTCGTTAACGATTTATCATCAAATTAATAAAAGCTAATGAAATCTGTCGGAATTATCGGAGCAAACGGTTATACAGGAAGCGAGTTGGTGCGTCTGTTGGTTTTTCATCCAGAAGTGGAACTGAAATGCCTTTTCAGTCGCTCAAATTCTGGAACTAAAATTTCTGAGATTTATCCTGATTTATCGGGTATTTGTGACATGGAATTGACCAATGTTTTCCAAAATGTTGACATTTTGTTTTTGTGTCTTCCGCATAAAGAAAGTCAAAATTGGTTATTGCAAAACGAAGTTAACAAAGAAAGCTTAATCATCGATTTGGGTAACGATTTCCGTTTAGAAAGTCAATTTGGAAAACGAAATTTCATCTATGGACTTCCAGAGCTTAATAAAGAAAACATAAAATCTGCGAAAAGCATTGCTAATCCAGGTTGTTTTGCGACAGCAATTCAGTTGGCATTATTGCCGTTAGCTTCGGCTAATTTGTTGCAAGATGTTTACACAACGGGGATTACGGGTTCTACAGGTGCAGGTCAAAAACTGCAATCCACGACGCATTTTACTTGGCGCAACGATAATATTTCAGCTTACAAAACTTTGACGCATCAACATGTTGAAGAGATTTTAATGAATGTTAACGCGGTTAATTCAGGAAAGGTACAACTCAATTTCGTGCCTTGGCGTGGCGATTTTGCAAGAGGAATTTTCACAAGTTCTACAATTAAATGTGATAAGACTTTAGAAGAACTGAAGCTGTTGTTTAAAAACTTTTATAAAGATTCTCCTTTTGTACATATTTCTGAAAAGCCAATCGATATGAAACAAGTGGTTAACACCAACAAGTGCCTTATCGAGATCGAAAAACAAGGCGATTTTATCGTGGTGCATTCTGTGATTGATAATCTTCTGAAAGGAGCTTCTGGACAAGCAGTACAGAATATGAACATCGCTATGAACTGGGAAGAAACTTTAGGTTTAAAATTAAAACCAATTGCATTTTAGTTTTATTGAAACTAAAATAAAAATTTTTTTAAAAAATGAATTTATTTGACGTATATCCTTTATTCGATATTAATCCTGTAAAAGCCAAAGGCTCGTTTTTGTGGGATGATAAGGGACAACAATATTTAGACTTTTATGGAGGTCATGCAGTGATGTCCATAGGTCACAATCATCCGTATTATCAAGATAAACTGAAAGATCAATTAGAGAAAATTTCATTTTATTCAAATTCGGTGCAGAACGATTTACAAGTAGAATTAGCACAAAAATTGGGTGAGCTTTCGGGTTACGAAGATTACAGTTTGTTCCTTTGTAATTCGGGTGCGGAAGCTAACGAAAACGCTCTTAAACTTGCCTCTTTTCATAATGGGAAGAAGAATGTAATTTATTTTTCGGGCTCTTTTCATGGACGTACGTCTGCAGCAGTTTCTGTAACGGATAATCCCAAAATTGTTGCGCCAGTCAACTTTTCTGACCGTTTTATAAAATGTGATTGGAACAATGTTGACGCTTTAGAAACTATATTCAAGACCAAAGAAATTAGTGCCGTTATTGTAGAAGGAATTCAAGGTGTGGGCGGTATTAATTTGCCAGAGGAACACTTCATTCAGAAAATTAGAAGTTTGTGCGATAGCCATGATGCCGTGATGATTCTGGATGAAGTGCAATCTGGTTATGGACGTGCGGGACATTTCTTTGCCCATCAGGAGTTCGATGTGAAGCCTGATATTATCACCACAGCAAAAGGGATGGGAAATGGTTTCCCAATTGCTGGGGTTTTAATTAGTCCAAAATTCAAAGCGATCCATGGGCTTTTAGGAACAACTTTTGGCGGTAATCATTTGGCTTGCGCGGCAGGAATCGCGGTGTTGGATGTTATTAAAAATGAAAATCTTATTGATAACGCTGAAAAAATTGGGCAATATATCGAGGAGAAAATCAAAAATTTCAAACATATAAAATCCATTAGACGACGTGGACTGATGATGGGGATTGAGTTAGATCAAGCTTGCGCGGGAGTTCGTTCAGATTTGTTGAAAAAACATTTTGTCTTTACAGGTAATGCCAACGACAAAAATGTTTTGAGGATCCTGCCAGCACTTAACATCACAGAAAAAGAAGCCGACATTTTTATTGAGGCTTTAGAAGATACTCTTCAAAATTTAAATTAAAAAAATAACAAGCTTCATGATGAGTGTAAAATGTTAAATGAAGTTTGAGAAGCTTGTTTGTTTAAAAATTAGCCACAACTAAAATGAAAAAATTCACAACTGTAGAAGATGTAGATAATCTTCAATCTATGATAAAAAAAGCATTAGAGATTAAAGCCAATCCTCTTGCGGAACCAACAAAAGGATTAGGAAAAACCATAGGTTTGGTATTTCTTAATTCAAGTCTTAGAACGAGACTGAGCAGTCAAATTGCAGCGCAAAACTTAGGATTAAATGTTTTGATTTTAAACGCTGCACAAGAAGCTTGGAACCTCGAATTTGCAGACGGTGCGGTGATGGATGGCGGAACGGTAGAACACATCAAAGACGCTATCGAAGTTCTTAACCAATATTGCGACATCATTGCAGTACGTTGTTTTGCAGGGATGAAATCCAAAGAAGATGACACCAACGAAAGCATCCTGAGCCAGTTCGAAAAACATGCAAAAGTACCAGTTGTTTCCCTAGAGTCGGCGACGCGTCACCCATTGCAAAGTTTTGCAGATTGTATCACGATTACTGAAAATTGGAAACAAGATAAAAAACCAAAAGTCGTTTTAACTTGGGCGCCTCATGTAAAACCAATTGCGCATGCCGTAGGGAACTCTTTTGCAGAATGGATGCAGAATATGGATGTCGATTTGGTGATTGCCAATCCAGAAGGCTATGACTTAGATCCAAAATTTGTTAAAGACACGCCAGTTATTCATAACCAAGATGAAGCTTTGAAAGATGCTGATTTTATCTATGTTAAAAACTGGTCGTCTTTCGAGGATTATGCGACAATGCCAGAAGTAGAAGGCGATTGGATGTTGTCTTTAGAAAAACTAAAGTTGACGAACGATGCCAAAGTGATGCATTGTTTACCCGTACGTCGCAATGTGGAATTGAGTGATGAAGTGATGGACAGCGAACATTCTATTATTTATCAACAAACAAAAAATAGAATTTTCTCAGCACAAACCGTATTTAGCAAAATATTAAATGACTTAAAATAATCATTAAACGACTTAAACCCTAAGTCCTTAATTTTAAAACACAAACAAAGAAACTCTGATTTAGCAATTCTAAAATTTTTAGTCTCTGCTAAACAAAACACAACATGGAAAAACTGTATATCATAAAAATTGGCGGCGCTTTGATCGATGACGAAGTCGCTTTGGAACAATTTCTAAATACTTTTTCTGAAATTCCCGAAAAACGAATTTTGGTACATGGTGGTGGAAAATTAACCAGCACGTTGGCGGAAAAACTACATATTCCCCAACAGATGGTCGATGGTAGGAGAGTGACAAATGCGCAGACTTTGGATATTGCAACAATGGTCTATGCCGGGAAAATTAACAAGAGTATCGTTGCAAAACTCCAAAATTTGGATTGCGATGCGATGGGATTTTCTGGTGCAGATGCCAACTTGATTCATGCAGAGAAACGCCCCGTAGATGATGTGGATTTTGGATTTGTTGGCGATGTTAACCGCAAAAGTGTCAATGCAAAACTGCTACGTAAGTTTCTAAAACTCGAGTTAATTCCTGTTTTTTCAGCGATTACACACGATCATCACGGCGATTTGCTCAACACAAATGCCGATGCAATAGCCTCGGTTTTGGCGCAGGCATTATCCAAAAAATTCGATGTCGAATTGTTGTATTGTTTTGATAAAGACGGCGTTTTAGAAAATGTTAAAGACAGTTCTACGTTGATAAAATCACTTTCGGAGGCTGATGTTTTAAAACTTAAAAAAGAGAAGAAAATCCATAAAGGCATTCTCCCCAAAATTGAAAATGCGTTACGCGCCAAAAATAAAGGCGTTAATAAAGTTTTCTTAATTAATGAAACTAAACTACAAGAACAAATAACACATGGAAACTACGGAACTGAAATCTGTTAATAATATAAATGAATTGCTGGATAATGCCACCAAGCTTCTCAAAAGAATGATTGCTACGCCTTCTCTTAGCCGAGAAGAATATGACGTGTCATTGATCATAGAAGCTTTCTTCAAAGAAAAAGGCATTGTAACCAAGCGTTTCAAAAATAATATTTGGGCAACCAACAAATATTTTGATGCTTCGAAACCCTCTATTTTGCTTAACACGCACCACGACACGGTGAAGCCTAACAAAGCTTATACGATGGATCCTTTTATCCCAGTAGAAAAAGATGGAAAAATTTTTGGTTTGGGGAGCAACGATGCTGGCGCGTCTTTGGTAGCGATGGCTCAAGTTTTTCTACATTTTTATGAAGCCGAAAATTTGTCGCATAATTTGATTATTGCCTTGACTGCCGAAGAAGAAATCTCTGGTTTGGACGGTATCGAAGCTTTGTTTCCGCAACTCCCAAATGTAGAGTTGGCTATTGTTGGCGAACCAACGCAGATGAATTTGGCAATCGCTGAAAAAGGACTTTTGGTTATCGATGGCGAAATGACGGGCACAGCTTCTCACGCGGCGCATCCTAATAATGACAATGCAATTGTTAAGTGTATGGCAGATTTGCAACATATTCTTAATTATAAATTCGAGAAAACGTCAGAGTATCTTGGCGACGTCAAAGTCACACTTTCTGTGATTAATGCCGGCACACAGCACAATGTTGTTCCCGAGAAATGCAATTTCACACTGGATGTTCGCGTAACAGATTCTTACAGCAACAAGGAGGTTTTTGATATCATCCAAAAAGAAATGAAGTCAACTTTGACACCGCGATCATTTAGACTTAATTCTTCAAAAATCGATGTTAACCATCCTTTTGTACAGGCAGGATTGGCGATTGGGAGGACAACTTACGGATCACCGACATCGTCGGATCAAGCGATTATTCCATGCACTTCGGTGAAGATTGGTCCCGGCGATAGCCTTAGATCACACACAGCGGACGAATATATTTACATTAACGAAATCAAAGAAGGTATAGACATCTATATCAATATTTTAGAACAAGTTTTATAATTTAATTTGGGCAGCTTTTCCGTCCTCCGTTCCCGCTATTTTTTTTGCCATGCTTTTATCCATTTCAAAAAAAATGAGCTCCACTCAGGCCGGGCTGCAACTACTAACTGTTTTTAGAATACACTTTGATACCGATGTCATTATTAAGACATCAAAAATAGAATTAAAACAATGAAAAAAATTTGGCAGAAAGATCAATCCAAAACAGACGATTTAGTTAACAAATTTACTGTTGGTAAGGATTTGGATTTTGATGACCGTTTGGCAAAATATGATGTGATAGGCTCTATGGCGCATTGCAAAATGTTAGCAGAAGTAGGACTTATTTCCCAAGAAGAATCTTTGTCGATGTTATCGGTTCTGGAAAATATTCTTAAAGATATCGAATCCGGAATTTTCCAAATTGATGTTACCGCAGAAGATATTCATTCTCAAATCGAATCTATTTTGATTGAGAAATTAGGCGATACAGGAAAGAAAATTCATACCGCAAGATCCAGAAACGATCAGGTTTTGTTGGATATCAAACTTTATCTTCAACAGGAAGTTCGCGAGATTGCTGCTTTGGTAGATGTATTGTTTAAAGAACTTATCCGTCTGGCAGACCAACACAAAAATGTATTGTTGCCGGGTTATACCCACTTTCAAATCGCGATGCCTTCATCCTTTGGATTGTGGTTTGGCGCTTATGCAGAATCGCTTTTGGATGATGTAGAATTGTTGTTGTCTGTGAAGAATATCATCAACAAAAATCCACTAGGTTCTGCCGCAGGTTATGGATCGTCGTTCCCGATTGATAGAGCGAGTACCACATTAAAATTAGGTTTCACATCGATGAATCACAATGCAGCCTATGCACAAATGACACGCGGAAAATCCGAAAAATTGTTGGCTTCTGCTTTATCTGTCATTGCTGGGACTTTAGGTAAATTTAGTTATGATGTTTGTCTTTATTTAAGTCAAAATTTTGATTTTATAAGTTTCCCAAAAGAGTTTACAACTGGTAGTAGCATTATGCCACACAAAAAAAATCCAGATATTTTCGAGTTGGTAAGAGCGCGTTGCAACCGCATACAATCGCTTCCCAATGAGTTGATTTTGTTGACCAATAATCTGCCATCAGGTTATCACCGCGATATGCAATTGACGAAAGAAATTCTCTTTCCAGCCATCGACTCGCTTAAAGAATGTCTAGAGATTCTCAATTATACACTTCCAAATATCCAAGTGCGCGATGGTATTTTGGAGAACGAAAAATACAAATATCTTTTCAGTGTTGAGAAGATTAATGAAGAGGTGAAAACGGGTGCATCCTTCCGTGATGCTTATATCAAAATAGGCAACGACATAGAAAACGGGACTTTCGATTATAATATTAAAGATCTTCAGCACAGCCACCAAGGCAGCATCGGAAATCTTTGTTTAGACGAAATTGCACATCAGTTTCACAAAATATCTACCAAACTGCAAGCTTAGTCGAGCTTGAATTTGGTGCTCTTTTTTACCTCATGTAAAACGATAGAACTATGATATTGTCCTATATGTGGTGAGTTAGAGATGACATTAACAGCGAAGTCGTTGTATGAGTTAATGTCCTTTGCGATAATTTTTAACATATAGTCATATTCTCCAGAAAGACTCGTGATTTCTTGTACTTCATCGAATTTTCCCATATGTTTTTCAAAAGCTTCCAAAGATTTTTTGGATTGTTCTTTCAGACGGATATTACAATAGACAATAATGTTGAGATCGAGCTTTTCACGATTTAGAAGTGCAACGTATTTTTCAATAACTTTTTGTTTTTCAAGCTGTTTGATGCGTTCGTAAGTTGGTGTAAAAGTAAGACCTATCTTCTCAGAAATTTCTTTTACAGATAATGTAGAATCTTCTTGAAGTATACTGAGAATCATTCTGTCTTTGGCGTCCATAATTATTGATTTTGAACAAAACTATTAAAAAAGCTAAAGGAAAACAAAAAACTTATAAAATAAGTTAAATTTCATGAAAAACATTTTTGAGAATTGCTGAAATATTATATCTTTGCAGTTAATGAAAAAAGCATTATTGATATCATTAGATTTACCGGGCGTAAGCGCTCTTAACGATATTTTTTAACGAAGCGAGGATTGTTGTCCTCGCTTTTTTTGTGCTAAAAACTTAAAATGCAGATGTTTAATATTACCCAACTTACTCAAGAAAAGATTAGCAAGATTGTCCATGAAGCCTTGATAATCGCCAATGGAAAAAGCTTCAAAGCCAAAGAAGATATTTTTGTGTCCAATTTGTTTTTTGAAGATAGTACAAGAACAAAAACCAGTTTCGATATTGCTGAACGAAAATTGGGACTGAAGGTTGTTCCGTTTGATGCGTCACACAGTTCTGTCAACAAAGGCGAAAGTCTTTATGATACTGTGAAAACACTTGAAAGCCTCGGTGTTGATTTGGTCGTCATTCGTCACAACAAAGATCGTTTCTATGATGTATTGCAAACGATTAACATTCCGATTATTAATGCAGGCGATGGTAGAGGAAATCATCCTTCGCAATGTATGCTAGATTTGGTAACAATTTACCAAGAGTTTGGAAAATTTGATGATTTGAAAATAGGCATCGTTGGCGATGTTAAACACAGCCGCGTAGCTAATTCTAATGCTGAAGCATTGAGAAAATTGGGCGCAAAAGTTTATTTCTCTGGTCCTGAAAATTGGTTTGATGAAGGTGCTTTGATTAATGGAACTTATCTTCAACTGGATGAATTGATAAAGGAAGTTGATGTTTTAATGTTGCTAAGAATTCAGCATGAAAGACATGATGCAAAAATGAGTTTTTCTGCAGAAGAATACCATAAAAAATACGGCTTAACCAAAGAGCGCGAAAAAAATATGAAACCCACTGCCATCATTATGCATCCTGCTCCTATCAACAGAGGGGTGGAGATAGATACCGATTTGGTGGAATGTGAGCGTTCTCGTATTTTTAAACAAATGGAAAACAGTGTTTACGCTAGAATGGCCATCCTAAAAAATGCATTGGAACAAAAAGGATTTGAATTTGAATAAAAGATACAAGAAACAAAATTCAAGAAGCAAGATTTCAATAGAAAATATTGCTTCTTGAATCTCGATTCTTGACTCTAATAATAAAGAAAATGAAAAAGAAATTAATATTAGAAACAGGAGAAGTTTTTCACGGAAAAGGTTTCGGAGCCAATCTGGACACGGAAGGGGAAGTGGTTTTCAACACAGGAATGACGGGCTATCAGGAACTGATCTCCGATCCTTCCTATTGCGGACAAATCGTGTGTATGACTTATCCTTTGATTGGGAATTACGGAATTAATCGTGATGACTACGAAAGTATTGAACCAGCCATTAAAGGTCTTATCGTAAAAGAAGTGTGTGATTTGCCTTCTAATTTCAGGACACAAATGGATTTGGACGAGTTCTTTAAACATAAAAAGCTAAGCGGTATTTCTGGAATTGATACCAGAAAACTAACAAGAATTCTTCGTAATCAAGGTGTTGTTAAAGGTAAAATTGTTAATGCCGACGCTGATGAAACAACTGTTATTAATGATTTAAAAGGAAAAGATTTTCCGGTTGATCATGTAAAGACTGTTTCCACAAAAACGCCTTATGCAGCTCCAGGAAGAGGTTTTAAAGTAGTTTTAATGGATTTTGGTTCCAAATTGGGAATTATTCGTGAGCTTTCTCAAAGAGATTGCGACATCATCGTGGTTTCTCAAGATACGCCAGCAGAGGAAATTCTAATGATGAATCCCGATGGAATTATGCTTTCCAACGGCCCTGGAGATCCACAAGATGTTCCACATATCCATGAAACGATTCGTCAGTTAATCGGGAAAGTTCCCATTTTCGGGATTTGTTTAGGTCATCAGTTAATCGCTTTGGCTTGTGGTGCAAAAACATTCAAATTAAAATTCGGACACCGAGGTGGAAATCACCCCGTTTTGGATTTAACCAAAAATAAAGTAGCGATAACTTCTCAAAATCACGGCTACGCTGTAGATCAAGAGAGTTTGAAAAATACAGATTTAGTGGAAACGCACATCGCTTTGAACGACAGAACCAATGAAGGCGTAAAACACAAAATTCACCCCGTATTCTCGGTACAATATCACCCAGAAGCAAGTCCAGGTCCAGAAGACGCCAACTATTTGTTTGATGAGTTTATTGATCTAATGTACCAATTTAAGAATGTAACAATGTAACAATTTGCGTAATGATTAATTTTGAGAACAATCCATTAATTCAAAAAACAGTTCAATTTTCTTTAGATATTATTGAATATTGCGAACTTCTTGAATCGTCCAAAAAATTTGTCATTGCAAAACAATTATTACGTTCTGGAACAACCATTGGTGCAAATTCTTTTGAGGCACAAAACCCCTATAGCAAAAAGGATTTTATCAATAAAATGAAAATTGCAGCAAAAGAGCTTGAAGAAACCAAATATTGGTTATATCTGTGTAAGCATTCTAAAACCTATCCTTTTAATGAGGAATTGGAAACACAGATTATAGAAATAGGAAAAATTATTTATAAAATTTTAAGCACAAGTTTATCAAAAGAAAACGGTGAATAATAACATTGTTACACAGTTACAGTGTTAGATTAGTACATTGTTACACTGGTATTTAGATTGTTACACTGTTAGATTGATAAATTGTTACATTAATAAAAGAACATGGCAAAACGTACAGATATAAAAACAATTTTAGTAATCGGTTCGGGACCTATCATCATTGGTCAGGCGGCAGAATTCGATTATTCGGGAACACAAGCTTGTCTTTCATTGAAGGAAGAAGGCTATAAAGTAATTTTGATCAATTCCAATCCGGCAACGATTATGACGGATGTGGAAATTGCCGATAAAGTATATATCGAGCCGATTTCTTTGGAATTTGTATCAAGAATTATCAGAAAAGAGCGTCCAGACGCTTTGTTACCAACTTTGGGTGGACAAACAGGTCTTAACATGGCAGTAGCTTTAGAAAATTCTGGAATTTTGGAGGAATGCAAAGTTGAAGTTTTGGGAACGAAGCTTTCTGCTATCAACCAAGCGGAAGACAGAGATTTGTTCCGTGAATTGATGCGCGAATTAAACGAACCCGTTCCAGATTCCGATATCGTTCACACCGTGGAAGAATCAATTGCTTTCGCCAATAAAATTGGTTATCCGGTGATTGTTCGTCCAGCGTTTACGATGGGTGGAACAGGAGGTGGAATTGCTTCCAATGAAACCGAACTTCGTGAAATTTCTGAATTGGGACTTAAATATTCTCCAGTAACACAGTGTTTGATTGAAAAATCCATCGCAGGTTACAAAGAAATCGAGTACGAAGTAATGCGTGATTCCAACGACAATGCGATTGTGGTTTGTAATATGGAAAACATCGATCCAGTGGGAGTTCACACGGGAGATTCCATTGTTGTGGCGCCTTCGCAAACACTTTCGGATAGAGAATATCAGTTGTTGAGAAATGCTTCCCTAAAAATCATCAGAGCTTTAGGAATTGAAGGTGGTTGCAACGTTCAGTTGGCTTTAGATCCGCATTCATTCAATTATTATATCATCGAGGTGAATCCGAGAGTTTCTCGTTCATCGGCTTTAGCATCAAAAGCAACAGGTTATCCAATTGCTAAGATTGCTGCAAAAATCGCTGTAGGATTAACTTTAGATGAAATTATGAACCCTGTTACGGGTAAAACTTACGCTTGTTTTGAGCCAGCTTTGGATTATGTGGTAACAAAATTCCCAAGATTCCCATTCGATAAGTTTGAAACGGCGGACAGAAGACTTTCAACACAGATGAAAGCAACGGGAGAAGTAATGGCGATCGGTAGAAATTTTGAGGAATCTTTACAAAAAGCCATCCGTTCTTTAGAAACTGGAATTCGTCATTTAGGGTTGAAGAAAAAACAAGCAGATGCGCTTACAGACGAAGAAATTGAAAGAAGAATAAAGGTTTGCGATGACGAAAGATTGTTCATCATTGGTGATGCTTTAAGAAGAGGTTACGATTGGGAGCAAATTGTAGAATGGAGTAAAATTGATAAATTCTTCATTTGGAAAATCAAAAAACTGATTGATTTTGAAACCACAATTAAAGAAAATAAATTTAACAAAGACATCTTAATTGAAGCTAAAAAACTTGGTTTCTCAGATGTCAACATCGGATATCTTTGGGGAATTACGAATAAAGAAGTTTTCGCTTTCAGAAAAGAAAATGGTGTGATGCCAGTTTATAAAATGGTGGACACTTGCGCTGCAGAATTTGAGTCGGAAACGCCTTATTTCTACGGAACTTACGAAGAAGAGAACGAAAGCATCGTTACTGATAAAGAAAAAATAATCGTTTTAGGTTCTGGACCAATTAGAATTGGACAAGGTGTGGAATTCGATTATGCGACGGTTCACTCGGTTTGGGCGATTCAAGAAATGGGTTACGAGGCGATCATCATCAACTCCAATCCAGAAACGGTTTCTACGGATTTCTCGATTTCGGATAAATTATACTTCGAGCCTTTAACAGAGGAAGATGTCATGAACATCATCGAACTCGAAAAGCCAAAAGGTGTTGTGGTGCAGTTTGGTGGACAAACAGCGATTAATTTAGCTGATAAATTGGCTGCTCATGGTGTAAAAATATTAGGAACTTCCCTTGAAGACCTTGATAGAGCTGAAAACAGAGATAAATTTGAAAAAGCACTTCAAGATTTAGGAATTCCTCAACCGCTTGGAAAAACATCCACATCAAAAGAAGAAGCGATTGTTATTGCTAATGAAATTGGTTATCCAGTTTTGGTTCGTCCGAGTTACGTTTTGGGAGGTCGTGCCATGGAAATCGTTTACAACGAAATAGAATTGGCGCATTATATGGAAAATGCGGTGGAAGCAAGTCCAGATCAACCTGTTTTGATCGACCGTTATTTAACAGGAAAAGAAGTGGAAGTTGATGCCATTTGTGATGGTGAAACGGTGATTATTCCAGGAATTATGGAGCATATCGAAAGAGCGGGAGTTCACTCTGGAGACTCTATCGCGGTGTATCCTCCACAGAATTTAACGCAAACGCAAATTGATACCTTAGTTGATTATACGCAAAGATTAGCAAAAGGATTGAACATTATTGGTTTAATGAACATTCAGTATGTAATTTCTGAAGGAAATGTGTATGTTATCGAAGTGAATCCACGTTCATCGAGAACGGTTCCTTTCTTGTCTAAAATCACTGATGTTCCAATGGCAAAACTGGCTACCAAAGCGGTTTTAGGAGCAAAATTGACGGATTTAGGTTACAAAAATGGTTTAGTCCCGAATAAAGAAGGTGTTTATGTGAAAGTTCCTGTTTTCTCTTTCAGTAAATTGTCTAAAGTGGATATTTCTTTAGGCCCTGAAATGAAGTCCACAGGTGAAGTAATGGGGAAAGATACAACGCTGGAAAAAGCTTTGTACAAAGGTTTGGTGGGAGCAGGAAGAAAAGTTCCAACCTTCGGATCTATCCTATTCACGGTTGCGGATAATGATAAGCAAGAAGCGGTGGAATTGGCAAGACGTTTCAACCAAGTTGGTTTCAGGATTTGGGCAACGGAAGGAACGGCAAAATTCTTCGCAGAACACGGCGTTCCGGCAAAAATTGGTTACAAAATTGGTGAAGAAAACGTTAACCTAATTGATTTGATTCAAAAAGGTAAAGTTCAATATGTTGTAAATACCATGACTAAAGGGAAACAAGCCGAAAGAGACGGTTTCCAAATCCGTAGAATGTCTGTAGAAAATGGTGTTCCTTGTTTAACATCTATGGATACTGTAGAAGCGATTTTAAAAGTAATTGAAAGCATGACTTTCCAAATGGAGAAAATGTAATACAAACCACCCTGTCAAAAATTTGGAAAAATTTTTGCCACCCCTCCAAAGGAGGGGAAATATTAAAAAACTCGTAAATTTTACGAGTTTTTTATGTTATAGTTGCTAAAGAAAATTTAATCTTTAGTAAAAATAAATTCTTTCCCGCCTTGTTTCAACATCATTTTCTTTTCTGAAGGCGCGAATTCTATAACAATTCCTGCTTTTTCAAATTTAAAAATATCTTTGTCAGAAGCTTCTAATGGGAACGCACTTTGTCCTGTTGCTTGAGCAGTTAATATATTTCCTTGTGATGTAATGCTCAGCTTTATAGGTAGTTCCGATGAAGAATAATTTCCGACGTATTGTGCAAGTTCTTCAGGCTTTACAACGTAAGTTTTAAAATTCGGAATCTCATAATCCTTTTCAAAAACGGCACTTAAAACCGCAAGGGCAACATTATTATTGTTATAATTTGTGGCATTAGAAGTTAAAGCAAAAGAGACATTGTCTTTATCAAAATGTGTAAAACTGCTACTAAAACCATCTATTCCGCCATTGTGTCCATAAGCTTTGATCTCATAAAAAGGGAATTGAAAAAGTCCAGATCCTAAACCGTCTTTAATAGTTTTCATAAATTCCAAATCCGTCTTGGAAACCAATTTTCCACCAAACAAAGCGTTGCTAAATTGCACTAAATCTGTTGGTGTAGAAACAATTCCACCCGCGCCCAATGGAATTGAAATATCTGTTTCGGGTTCTAAAAACCATTGGTTGTTTTCGGATTTATAAGAATTTGCTTCGTTATTTTTTGTATTTATTTTGCTGCCTAAATAGGTGTTTTTAAGTTGTAATGGTGTTGTGATGTATTTCTTCAAAAGTACGGCGTAACTTTTGTTAAAAGCTTTTTCGAGAATATAGGTCAATAGAACGTAATTAGAATTGCTGTACGAAGTTTTAGAATCAGGCTCAAAATCGCTGCCTCCTTCTGTGATAATTTCCAACATGTCTTTTTCTGATTTTTTTTGGGTGTTCCAGTTTGTGTAGTTGCTATCATCTGTAAAGTTGTGGATTCCGCTTCGGTGATTCAGTAGGTTTTCAATTGTAATTTTACCAGCATTTTTGATGTTTGGAAAATACTTATCTAGCTTATCTGTTAGTTTTAATTTATTTTGTTCTACCGCTTTTAGAACTAAAACGGCTGTAAAAGTTTTAGAAATAGAACCGATTCTGTATTTGGTATTTTCGTTGGCTTTAAGTTTACTAGAAACATCTGCAAAACCTATACTTTTGGTGTACAATAGTTTACCATTTTTGGAGACGGCCACGCTTCCCATAAATTTTTCGTTGGCTTCTAAATTATTAAAATATTGATTCAGTTTTTCTGAATTAAAACTTTGTGAAAATGCAGTTGTAGAAACTACAATTGATACAAAGGTGATGAGTGTTTTATTTATCATTTTAGTCGGATGTTTATTGTTTTTTTTAATCTTAATAAAAGAGTGATGATAACGAACGAAATAATTGTCAACCCAATCATTAATGGGATAAACCAATTGCCAACTTGTTCGTATTGGGTATAATCTATTGTTGAAGAATTTATCTTTCCTAATACAAAAATGTCATTTGGTCGATAAAAGCATCCAACATTTTGGGGATCGATGATTTTTGCGAAAATCAGGAATATAAAACCAAATAATAATAAGTATAGTATGAAGAATAAAACATACGAAAAACCATTGCCTAGATTAAGAATCAAGGCTTTGAAAATACCTATTGGATTAAATGATTTTGTGGATTCTTCAAGTTTTTTTTCGGCAACTAGATCTTTCAAAAAAAACTCTGGCTGACCTATTTTTTCTAAAATCGTTAAGAGTTTTTCTACCTCATTATGTGATGTTTCATTATTCTGTAAACTTTCAAAAATAGGACTGTTGATTTCCATTAAAATTTCTTGCTGATTTTTTGCGTTCAGTATTTTGTAGCATTCTGAATTCTTGAAATATAGTCTTTGTAAATTCTCGCAGCATTGTTATCAGCGAATTTAATTTCATTAAATTTCATGTTAAATTTTTTCAATAGTATTGTTAAGTTGAGCCCAGTAAGACTTCATTTCTAGGATAGTATTTTTCCCAAGTTCTGTAATCGTATAGTATTTTCTAGGTATTCCGGATTCTTGTTCTATCCAGCTTGCTGTGACTAGATTTTCTGTTTTTAATCTATTTAGTAAAGGATAGAGCGTTCCTTCGGCAATATCGATTTCAGTTTGTTTTTTAATTTCGTGAATCAGGTCGTAGCCATAGTGCTGTGTATCATCTCTCAAAATCGAAAGTACTAGAAATGACAAGGTTCCTTTTTTAAGCTGCGAAATCCATTTGTTAATAAATTCTTCATTCATATCAACAAATATAAAACAAATTACATTGTTATGCTATGTATTGTGTGTTAAGTTTTAATTTTTTCTATTACAAAGCTTTTAATACTCATTATATCTAAAATTGTTTTGTAATTTTATCAAAAATAATTTATTATGACAATCAAGAATTTATTTATAATAGGCGTTTTTACAAGTGCATTGTTATCTTGTACCAGTATGAATAACAAATCTTCTGAAATAGGAACTATTGTTAGAGATTGTACAGGAACCTATGTGAGAATTGCCGAGAAAGGTGATTTTTTAGTTTGTAATGACCATCTTTTAAAATCAAAAAACGAGGGAGATAAAGTTAGTTTCACTTATGAAATAACAAACGATTGTCCTGAAAAAGACGGTCTTATAACTTGTATGATGTACCACGAAAACAAAGGAATGATTAAGATTAACACCTTAAAATAATAACTCAGTTAGGCGGATTATTTTCAGGATAGATAACATTATATTTAAAATTATGAGTATTTCTGTGTTCTTTAGTAATTAAAATTTAATTTTAGAAGAAATATCAAAACTTATCGACTTTGCTTTTATTTAGCAAAGCAAAGACTATACGGCCTAAAAAATCCTTAACTTTACAAGACTAAATAAAAATATGAAGAAATTAATTACCTCAGTTTCAATTTTACTAATGATGACAGCAGCTAATGCACAAAAATACGAACTTCAACACCTGACCGATCCTAGTGGATATCAATATGACAGCGTTAAAAATGACGCCAATGGTGTTAGAATCTATACTCTTAAAAATGGCCTAAAAGTCTATCTTGCCAAAAACGATGATGCGCCGCGTATCCAAACCTACATTCCTGTAAGAACGGGATCCAACCAAGATCCTGCCGATAATACTGGACTAGCGCACTATTTGGAGCACATGGTTTTCAAAGGGACTTCAAAGCTGGGTACACAAGATTGGGCAAAGGAGAAAACTTTGTTACAACAGATTTCTGACCTTTATGAACAGCATAAAGCCGAGAAAGATCCAGAAAAAAAGAAAGCACTTTATAAAAAAATCGATGAAGTGTCTTTGGAAGCTTCAAAATATACCATCGCTAACGAATATGACAAAGCGATTTCTTCTTTGGGAGCAACAGGGACCAATGCTCACACTTGGCTAGATGAGACGGTTTACAAAAATAATATTCCGTCCAACGAGTTGGAAAAATGGTTGCGTGTAGAAAAAGAACGTTTTTCTGAATTGGTTTTAAGATTATTCCATACCGAATTGGAGGCCGTTTATGAGGAATTCAATCGTGCGCAGGATAACGATGGAAGATTGGTGAATTATGAGCTGATGGACGCATTATTTCCAAAACATCCTAATGGACAACAGACCACTATTGGGACTTCAGAACATTTGAAAAACCCGTCAATGTTGGCAATTCACAAGTATTTTGATACGTATTATGTGCCCAATAATATGGCAGTCGTTTTGGTTGGTGATATCGATTTTGACAAAACCATCAAGTTGGTTGACCAATATTTTGGAAGCTTTAAATACAAAGAACTTCCTAAGAAACAACTGCCAACAGAAGAACCAATGACTTCGGTAGTTTCAAGAACCGTGAAAAGTCCATCTGCACCTCGACTGACAATGGCTTGGAGAACAGATTCTTATGGAACTAAAGAAGCACGATTGGCAGATTTAGTTGCTAATATTTTATCAAATAATGGAGATGCGGGACTTATCGATCTTAATATCAATCAGCAACAAAAAGCCTTGGGTGCGTACGCTTATGCGTCGCCCTTCAAATATTACGGGAATATGACCATGGCAATTGTTCCCAAAGATGGACAGTCGATGGAAGATGCTAAAACACTTTTATTAAGCCAAATCGATTTAATTAAAAAAGGAGAGTTCCCAGATTGGATGTTGCCAGCAATCATCAATGATATGAAAGTCCAGCGTCTTAAAGGTTGGGAAACTGCTGACGGTCTAGCAACAACACTTTATAATGTCTATATCAAAAATGTGAATTGGGAAGACGAACTGAATGATATTAATGAATACGAAAACATTACAAAAGCCGATATTGTAAAATTCGCGAACGATTTCTTCAAAGATAATTATGTGGTTGTTTATAAAGAAAAAGGCGTGAATGACAAATTGGTTCGTGTCGAAAATCCAGGCATTACACCGATTAAATTGAACCGTGATGTACAGTCGCCATTCTTAAAAGATATTTTGAATACCAAAGTTGGCGATATCAAACCTCAGTTTATCGATTATCAAACGGCGATTAAAACAAGTAAAATCAAAGATAAAAAAATCAGCTTCGTTAATAATAAATACAACGAAGTGGCACAAGTGAGTTATGTGTTCCCAATGGGATCAGATAATGACAAAGAAATGTCTTTAGCGGTACAAGTTTTACAGTATTTAGGAACATCAAAATACACGCCGGAACAACTAAAAGGTGAGTTTTATAAATTGGGAATTGCCAACAGTTTCAGAACGGGTAATGACCAGATTATTGTGACTTTAACAGGTCTGGAAAGCAACATGAAAAAAGGTGTAGAACTTCTTAACCATTGGATGTCTGATGTTAAAGCGGACCAAACTATTTATAACCAAACGGTAAAAACAATTTTGGAATCGCGTGAAGTTGCTAAAAAAGACAAAACCAGAATTATGGGCGCTTTGAGTAACTATGCGAAATACGGAAAAGAAAGCCGCTTCTCAGATGTTATTTCTAAACAAAGATTGGAAAGCATCAAAGTTGACGATCTTATGACAAAAATTAAAGATCTTAACAAATACCCTTACGAGGTTTTCTTATATGGAAAAGATGAAAAAGCTTTGCAAAATAATCTTAAGCCTTTTATTCAAAATGCCAGTTTAGTGGCGCCAAAAGCAAAAGTTTATCCAGAGCCAGCAACGGACGGAAAAGTTTTCTTTACCAATTATGACATGGTACAAACAGAAATGTCAAGAATTGGGAAAGCCTCTGAAGTTAACACAAAAGATTTCGGAAAAATTAATGTGTTTAACGAATATTTCGGACGTGGATTGTCATCGATTGTTTTCCAAGAAATTCGTGAGAGCAAGTCTTTGGCTTATTCTGCTTATGTATCTTATTCTGCAAGTAATTTGCTAAACCACCCGAATTATGTGACAACTTACATCGGTACACAAGCCAACAAATTGCCACAAGCAGTTAGCGCGATGAACGAGTTGATGGCGGATTTTCCACAAATTCCAGCACAATTCGAAAACGCTAAAGGTTCTGCGCTTAAACAAATTGCATCTAACAGAATTAACAGAACCAATATTTATTTCAATCAGTTAGCATTGGCGAAGTTGGGCATCAACTACGATATCAGAAAAGATACTTATGCGGAAATTGAGTCTTTAACTTTACCAAGTTTGACCAATTTCTATAATCAAGAAATAAAAACATTGAAATACAATACTGCCATTATTGGGAAAAAAGAAAACCTGAATATGGACGCGATTAATAAAATGGGCGATTTCAAAGAAGTTAGTTTAGAAGAGATTTTTGGTTATTAATTTAACTGTTAATATTATTATAAAAAGTGAGGTTTAGGCTTCACTTTTTTATTTTTTTTATAATTTTATACTTAAAGTGTTATTAAATTCGTTTAGTAAAAAAGTGTAAATGTGTATTGGTGAATGCGAAGAATCTCATCAAGATAATCGTTATTGCGAATATCCTTTGTTTTGCTGGCTACAAAGGACAGCAGAATATCGTATTGTCTAATGATCTTTTCAGTGGGATAAGTTCAGTAGCATCTTCGCCATCGCATACTTTTCTCAATCCTAATCCTTGGGATATTCAGCTCTTTTCAGAAGATATCAGTGTTTTTAATGATCATGCTTATATTTCTCAACAAAGATTACTCGGTTTACCCAATGCAACCATAGAAACTGCAAATCCCAAAATAGGAATTTTGGGAACTTCACAAGCCAATGTTTTGGATTTTTACAATAAAAATTTTTCGGCTGCTTTTGTAAGTTCAGAAGTTATGGGACCTTCATTTTCTATCAAAACAAGAATTAACGAAAAAGCTTTTAATATTGGACTTTTTACAAGATTAAGAACTCAGGTTTCAGTGATCGATTTTGATAATTATCTAAGATTTCAAAATCAAAATATAGATCGTCCAGCCGAATATTTTTTAAAACCTATTAATACCAGTTTTATGAATTGGGGCGAAGTGGGACTCAATGTTTCTACTCAAATTTTTGAACAGTCAGACTACAAATGGCATATTGGTTTCAATTTGAAATATGAAGCAGGTTTTGATGCTTATAATCTGCAAAATTTGGATGATCTTAAATTGATTAATGAGGTCGATGTTGATGGCAAATCAAAAGTTTCTGCAGAAGAATACAACATTCAGGCAAGTTACGCAACCAACTATAATTTCCAACAGAAAAAATACAATTTCAAACAACAAGGAAAAGGTTTCGGGATCGACTTTGGGCTGTCGTTTATTAATCAAAATGATGATGAGGAAGCTTATGATTTTATTATGAGTCTTAATCTTTTAGATGTCGGATATGTCAATTTTGATGGCGCAAATCACAGATTTATTGGAAATGAAATTATTGATTTAGAACAAAATCCCGCCTTCGAAAATAAAAAATTTGACGATCCCGAAGAATTCCTACGAACTTTAAGCCAAGAAGTTTATGGCAATCCCAACACTTCGAAAGTATCCACAGGTTTTAGAATAGGACTTCCGACATCGCTACATTTCTCAATGAGCAAAAATATTAGTAAAAATAAATATGTAAGTCTGAATTGGATACAACGAACCCCAATTTTTGAAAATACTCTGCAAAGAATTAATGCGATTACAGCTTCATATTCTGTACAAAAAAATGCCATCGGTTACGGATTTTCTACTTCTTTGTACGAGTATAGAAATTTACAATTTGGTGCTTACTTGCGCCTAGGTCCTCTTATTTTGGGAAGCGACAATTTGTTCCCTATGTTTTTTAAACACAAACAATTGCATTCCGCCAACTTTTTTATTGGATTAAAATTGTATCCATTTTGGGACAATGTGTTTAAAAGACACCGCCGACAAAAATGCAATTGTTAAGCTTAAGTAAAACTGAAATCGCCGTCGCCATCGGTAAATTGAAAATTGAAATTTTCCCCTAATTCTGAAAGGAATTTTTTGGATATCAAATAGTTTCGTTCAAATTCGCGACGGTAAAGTGCACTCAGGCTTTTCTTGTTTGATAATTCTAGATTGAGTTTGTCATCATAAATTGTCATCATTTTGACTTTAAAACTTTTCAAAATTTCTGGTAGAAAATCAGCAATGATTTTGGCGTTTTCGGTGAAATAATACAAGATTTTCAAATGTCCATTTCGAATAGAACATAGAAAACAAGCGACTAATTTTTCAGCATCATAAAGTTTTACCCAAAACATTTTGTAGCTTTTGGCGTAAGACGAAAAAAGATAATTGGCTTGCGACTTTTCTGTCGATAACCAAGGGTATTTTAACATCCAAGAAAACTCAGCAGAAGCACGTGAAATCGGATTTTTCTGTTGTTCGGAAACGAATGCTGTTAATTCTTCATCCCATTGATAAGCGGTAGTATAATTGAGTTTTGACGATTTTGAAAAATACGGAATGGCTGGATTTATCAGATTATCAAATCGAAGTAACCAATCTTTATTACGCTCAAAAACTGCTTTTTTGGAAGGTAAAATCTCCGCCAAATTGGATTTGAAATAATAACGCACAGCTCTTTTAGAAGTTAAGCTCTCGAAAAGTCCAATTTTATGATAAAGTCTTGCTGCACTTTCTGTGAATTCTGTAATCATCAATCGGCCATTATAAGCTTCTTCGGCAGCATATAACAACTTTTGAGCGATTTGTTTTCCGCGGTATTTTTCGCTTACCAAAATTGTTGAAAGCCATGCAAAATGAAACTGTTCTCCATCTTTGCAAACATCGTCTGGCAACAAGCCAAGATAGCCTGCTAGCTGGTTTTCTTCGTAAGCCAAGAACAACAAAATATCGTCTTCTTTTGCACGCGGATTGTGGATGTGGGACAATTCTCGAAACTCCGAAATTGGCGCAAATTCAAAATTTTGAAATGCTGCCGATGTCGTAAATCCTTTCAGTTGACTTTTATTTAATCCAAGAATGTTAACCACGTTTATCAATTTTAAACAAATATAACGAACTTGATTTTCAAAAGGAAGTTTTTAAACTTGTTTAAAATAAAATCTTTGCGCTAAATGCGATGTTTATTAACTAATTTTAAAAACTGAAAGTATAAAATCTCACTTTTTAGAATTTGAGAGGCAGAGTAGTTTCCTGCTTCCATTGGAATGCGTTGTAAATTTTTAAATCGAGAGTCGAACTTAAGACCTGCCGCGCCAAAAGTAAATTGTAGCTGTGGATTGATATTAAACAGATTTTCAAAAAAAGAATTGGAAACGCCAAAATCCGTAAATGGAAATGCAAATGCATCATTATTGAGTTGCTTTTCGGACAAAAAATCCAGAGCTTTTTGGGTGTTTTCCAACTGTTGATTTTCCGTAAGTTGATGGTACAAAGGATGATCCCAACCGTGCGCTGCAATGCCAAATCCATCTTTCTGTAAAGATTCTAATTGTGGTGTGGTCAAATAGACTTGATGTTCTTTTAAATAATTTTGAACGTCAATAGTTAGGAAATCGGCGATGTGATCAAGGAGATGTTGATTCTGAAATGTAATAGAAAGAATTTCTTTTTTTAAATTTAAAAAATCAGAACTCAATTTTAAAGTTTTAAAATCCTGAATTTTTGTAAACAAATCCTTATTTTCTTCCAACTCCGAAATGATAAGACTGGCTTTGTTGCGCCACATCATCTCGTGATTGTCAATGAATTTTGGGTTGATAAAGTTAATGGCGAAAATGCCTTTTTGTTTCAGGATAGGTGCGATAACATCATGAAAATCGCGGTAGCCATCATCAAAAGTTAAAAGTAATTTTGGTTTTCCGGTTTTGTTTTTAGATTGCTTTCTCTGAAGGAAAGTTTCCCAATCGATAAAATCAAAAGTTTTGGATAAGTCGTCAAGATCTTTAATAAAAACTTTCGAACTTCGGTACGGGAAAAGATGTTTTGCGTGTTTTAATTGTTGATCGCTAATGCTGTGATAAACAATCACCAAATCGCGATAGGGAAGATATTTCGATAAAAAATTTAACGAAACAGATTTTAAAAAAGTTGAAGTCGTGGAATAGAATAAAGATTTTGCACTCACTAGAAAAAAAACATTGTCAAAGCTTTCGCCTTGACAATGTTAAGAAAATTTTATTTAATAATCTTCATTTCGTTGAGAAGCCATTTAGCATCGGCATATTTGTCAACGATAAATAGGATATATTTGGTATCTACCATGATGTTTCGGCTGAATCGTGGATCGAAGTTGATGTCACTCATCGTACCTTCCCATTGTCTGTCAAAGTTAAGTCCAATAAGATTTCCGTAAGCGTCCAAAGCTGGGGAACCAGAGTTACCGCCCGTTGTATGGTTGGTCGCTGTGAAGTTAACAGGAACATCGCCAGATTTATCTTTGTAGATGCCATAATCTTTAGAATTGTAAAGACTAATCAATTTTTTAGGAACATCAAACTCGTAATCTCCAGGAATGTATTTTTCCATAATGCCTGCAAGATGGGTTTTGTAAGCGTAAGAAACGGCATCACGCGGCGTAGAACCTTTGATTTTTCCGTAAGTTACACGCAAAGTCGAATTAGCATCTGGGAAGAATTTTCTGTCCTTATCTGTTGCCATTTGTTGCGCCATGAAAGTTTTTTGCAACGCGTCTATATCGGTTTGCAGATTGGTTACTTTAGCATGGGTTGTGCTAACATAAGATGATTTAATATTATTCCAAAGCTGAATCAGCGGATCACTTTTTAAGGTCTGGATAAGTTTGGTTTGGTCCGCAAAAACTTTGTTGATGTCACTATATGTTGTTGCACCGTTAAGACTTCCACGTCCTGTGATAATGGAGTTTTTCGACCAATTCTCCAATGTTACGGCATTCGCATTCGGATCTTTAAACTTTTCTAAACCGCTAGGTAAAAACTGTGCTTGAGATTTGTTTGCGTACAACGCCAATACTTGTGCTGTGACTTTAGCATCAAGATCACCTTCATAATCTTTATAAATTTCTGCTAATCTTGCTTTGAAACTTTCTACAGTTTTGGGCGAAGATTTTCCACTTTCTACAGCGTCCATGTAACTAGAGAATAAACTTGCTAACGCCAAAGTTTCTGCATTTCTAGGCAATTCGGAATAATAAGCGCGGTTCAGGGCATAAGGTGCTTGTTCGTTATAGGCTTTGTTGAGTCCGTCAATAGTCGCTTTTATTTCAGGGTTTTTGGCGATTAAAGATTTTTCGTATTCTTGTTTTTTACCAACAGCGTTTGACTTTTTAAGACCTTCTACTTCACCAATCCATTTTTTCCAAGCATTTGCGATTCTGGCATATTTAGAAGCGTATTTAATTCTTGTGGCGTTGTCGGTTCTCATTTTTTCATCAAGAACTTTCAAGGTCACATCACGCATAGAAATCATTGCAGGATCGGTCTCATTCATTACTTTTTCAACAGCTATAGCAGGAAGATATTCTGTCGTTCTTCCAGGGAAACCAAATACAAAAGTGAAATCGTTCTCTTGTTTATCTTTGATAGAAATTGGTAAGAAATGTTTCGGTTTGTAAGGCACGTTGTCTTTAGAGTATTCTGCAGGTTTGTTATTTTTGTCTGCATAGATTCTGAACATCGAAAAATCGCCTGTATGTCTTGGCCAAACCCAGTTGTCTGTATCGCTCCCGAATTTTCCGATAGATGAAGGCGGTGCGCCAACTAGACGAACATCTTTATAGGTTTCAATAACATAAGCGTAAAATTTATTTCCATAGTACATGGATTTTACACTTACTTTTTGATAGTTTTCAACTTTTTGAGAGGCAATATAAGCTTCCGTATTCTGTTTGATTTTAGCATCCAAAGCGGCTCCCGTTAATCCATCTGTACCAGATAGAATCTGAGAAGTTACTTCTTTGATGTCTGCTATAAAATCTACCGTTACACCAGGATTAGGAAGTTCGCCGTCCATATTTTTTGCCCAAAATCCATTGGTTAACAAGTCGTTTTCAACTGTAGAATGCGACTGGATATTGTCATAACCACAATGGTGATTGGTCAACAAAAGTCCTTGTGGAGAGATAATCTCGGCAGTACATCCACCATCGAACTGTACCACAGCATCTTTGATACTCGCTTTGCTAGGGTCAAAAATATCTTTTGCAGAAATTTTCATCCCTAAATCTTTCATTTCCTTTTCATTAAGTTCTGTAGGGATCCACATTCCACCATACTGTTGTGCAAAAGCCATAGTCGCAGGCAGTAGAATTGCTGATAATAGAAATCTTCTTTTCATTTTTTAGCATTAAAATTGAGCCAATTTACGCATTTTTATCCGAATTGAATTGTCTGAATTTTCAGTAAGAATTTCCCCTATTTTTTTTAATAGATTTTTTTTGGAGCAATTCCCGCTATCCGCTGTATCTTTTGCGGGCTACTCGGACGGCGCCGCTACGCTCCGCCACCTCGCGCCCACAAAAGGATGCCGCTTCTATCGGGGCTAGGACAAATTTAACATATGCTATAGTTTCCCAACTTAGGAATTAATCGTATTTTCGAAGGAAATAAATAGTTTTATGAAGAATAGAATTTCCATGTTGTTGTTGGTAGCTGCCAGTCTTGGTTTTGCACAAGAAAATGTCACTTATCAAAAACCGTCCGCAGAGATTTTGCAATTAGCAGATTATGATCGTCCACCATCTATTATGATGGATAGTAAAAGAGCCTTGGTGGTATTAAGTTACCGATCCACTTACAAAACTTTGGAAGATCTTAATCAGGACGAAATGAAGTTGGGAGGACTTAGGATAAACCCTGTGACTAATATCTCTAGTACGATGACCTATTCCAACAATTTGAAAATTAAAAAAGTTAAAGATAAATCAGAAACTCAAGTTAAAGGTCTCCCTGTCAATGCGAGAATCGCCTATCTGCAATTGTCGCCAGACGAAAAATCTTTAGCTTTCACCAATACGACGGCAAAAGGTGTCGAGCTTTGGGTTGTAGATTTGGCGTCAGCCACCGCGAAGAAGCTAACTTCTGATAACCTCAATGCCAATATGGGTTCGCCATATTCTTGGTTTAGAGATTCAAAAGCATTGTTGGTCAGTCAATTGCTAGACAATCGTCCAAGTCTTTTAGATGACAAAAAAAACTTGCCAACCGGACCGATTGTTTCCACAGCCGAAGGCAAAGTGTCACAAAACAGAACTTATCAGGATCTTCTTAAAAACCCACAAGACGAAAAGAATTTTGAAACATTAGTAACTTCAGAATTATATAAAGTTGATTTTAATGGAAATGCAACATTGTTCAAAAAAGCGGACATGTATGCCGGGCAAAGTTTCTCGCCAGATGGTAAATACATTAACATCACAACATTACAAAAACCATTTTCGTATATCGTGCCTTTGTCAAGATTTCCGATGACAAGTGTGGTGTATGATGAATCGGGTAACGAAGTTGAAAAAGTTAACACGATTCCATTAACGGAGATTATGCCAAAAGGTTTTTCCGCGACCCGTGAAGGCAAACGAAATATGGCTTGGCGTGCTGACAAACCTGCAAGTTTGTATTTTGTACAAGCTTTGGATGGTGGAGATCCTGCTAAGAAAGTGGATTTTCGTGATGAAGTTTATACCTGGGATGCACCCTTTAATTCTGCGCCAAAATCTCTGGTAAAACTAAAAGAACGTTTTGCTGGAATACAATGGGGCGATGACCAACATGCAACAGTTATGGATTCTTGGTACGATACCCGTAATTTAACAACACAATTTTTAAATCCTTCAACAGGAGAAACCAAACTTATTTCGAGTCGTAATTTTCAGGATATGTACAAAGATCCGGGAGAATTCCAAACCAAAAGAAATCAATTCGGGCGCGATGTGATTGATGTTGAAGCTGGCAAATCCTACCTTTTGGGAGAAGGCTTTACCAAGGAAGGACAATTTCCATTTATCGATTCATTTGATTGGAAAACTTTAAAAACGACAAGACTTTATACATCGAATGTTAAAGGGAAAAAAGAAGATTTAATTGATATTTTGGATATTAAGAAAAACGAAATTTTGGTTCGCGAGCAATCCAAAAACGAATATCCGAATTATTATATCAAAAATTTTAAATCCGGAAAATTAACACCTGTTACGCAATTTGCTAATCCTTTTGCCAGCATCAAAGATGTTTACAAAGAAGTGATCCATTATAAGAGAAATGATGGTGTTGACTTGACAGGAACGCTTTATCTACCGCTTGGTTATAACAAAAAAGATAAATTGCCATTGTTAATTTGGGCTTACCCTGAAGAGTTTAAAGATAAGGCGACAGCGGGTCAAAACACCAAAAATCCTAATGAGTTTACATTCCCAAGCTATGGATCGTTCATCTATTGGGTGACCAAAGGTTATGCAGTTCTAGATGATGCGTCGTTCCCAATTATTGGTGAAGGTAAAACAGAACCGAACGATACTTTTGTTACACAATTGGTAGCAGATGGGAAAGCAGCCATCGATGCTGTGGACAAATTAGGTTATATCGATAGAAAAAGAGTAGCTGTGGGAGGACATTCTTACGGTGCTTTTATGACGGCTAATCTATTGACATATTCGGATTTATTTGCTTGTGGAATTGCGAGAAGTGGTGCTTATAACAGAACTTTAACGCCGTTCGGGTTCCAAACTGAGCAGCGCAATTATTGGGATGTTCCTAATGTTTATAACGAGATGTCTCCTTTTATGAACGCTAATAAAATGAAGACGCCAATGCTATTGGTGCATGGTGAAGCGGATAACAATCCGGGAACGTTCACCTTACAAACGGAGCGTTATTTTCAAGCACTTAAAAATCTAGGAGCACCTGTTAGAATGGTTCTTTTACCAAAAGAATCGCATGGGTATGTTGCCAAAGAAAATATTATGCATTTACTTTGGGAACAAGATCAGTTCCTTGAAAAATGTTTGCAAAAAAAATAATAACATTTAATAAACAAAAAACCATCGAAACTTCGATGGTTTTTTAGTTTTTTAGCAAAAAAGATTAATTTTTTTCTTTTAAAAGATCTCTGATTTGCGTTAAAAGTTCTTCCTGAGTTGGCCCTGCTGGAGCTTCTTCTGCAACTGGATCTGGCTTTTTCAGTTTGTTAATACCTTTAATCATTAAAAATAATGCAAAAGCTACAACCATGAAAGAAATTGCAGACGATAAAAAATTTCCATACTTAATCGCTGTACCGGGAACAACTAATTGAGAAAGATTTTCTGCATTAATCGCTTTCAAAGCTGGATTTAGGATGGCTGGTGTAATAATGTCTTCTACCAAAGACGTAACAATTTTACCAAATGCACCGCCGATAACTACACCGACAGCCAAGTCAATCACATTGCCTTTAACAGCAAATTCTTTGAATTCTTTAAAAAATCCCATAGTGTTTTGTTTAATATATTTACAAAAATAAAAAAAATATTAATGTTTCATTAACTTAATAATATCTTTTACAAAACACTTGTATTATTTTATAAATAAAATCATATTTGCAATTTGGTTTTTATTAAATTTACAAAAAACTCATGGATGAAAATACTCAATGTTAATCAATTGCGTGAATGCGATCAATATACGATAAGGAATAAGCCTATTTTTTCAATTAATCTCATGGAGAAAGCAGCTAAGTCGAGCTGCGAATGGCTTATCAAAAATATTAATCCTAATGATGATTTCGTTATTTTTTGTGGTAATGGCAACAATGGCGGCGATGGATTGGCTTTAGCAAGACTCTTAGTTCAGAATAACAGAAAAGTTAAAGTTGTCGTCAATTATGGGAAGAAATTTTCAAAAGATGCGGTAACTAATTTACAGCGTATTCCAGAAACAATACCAATTATAGATGCTTGTGATTTTTCAACGACAGAGCTACGTAATTCAACAGTGCTGATCGATGCAATTTTTGGTATTGGACTTAATAAAAATATAGGACAGCCTTGGGAAAATCTTATTAATGAAATTAATAAACTTCCTAATCGCATCATATCTTTAGACCTTCCATCGGGATTAAGCCCAGATGCTGATAAAAACAGTATTGTTTTCATTAAAGCTAATGATACTCTAAGTTTTCAATTTTATAAAAAAATATTTTTTCATCCCGAAACTGGAATTTTTTGTGGAAAAATTCATGTTTTAAATATAGACCTTAGTCCTGGTTTTATTGAAGATGTTGTCGTTGACGCGTATGTAGCGGATGAACTTGAAATCAAAAAAATATATAAATCCCGACCAGAATTTAGCCATAAAGGACATTTTGGAAAAGCCGTTTTGGTGGGAGGAACGTATGGGAAAACAGGTGCGATACTTTTGGCAGGACGTGTTGCTGCAAGGACTGGTGCTGGTTTAACCTTTATTAATGCGCCCGAATGTGCGTATTCTTCTTGCCTTATGCAAGTTCCAGAAGCAATGTTCGAATTTTCAGGAATCAAAGAAGTTGAACATATTAATTACATAGAAGACGGAGAATACGGCATTGGCCCAGGATTTGGGAAAAATGAAATTGCCCGTTCTGCATTAGAAAATTTTTTACGAAGTCATAGTCGTCCCGTTGTTTTAGATGCAGATGCTTTAGCGATTTTTTCAACGCATCTTAATCTTTTATCTTGGGTGCCAAAAGATTCTATTCTTACGCCACATCCTAAAGAATTTGAAAGGATTTTTGGGCTATCCGCGAGCTCTTTTGAACGCTTAGAACTGGCAAAAGAAATTGCTAAAAAATACCAACTGAACATCGTTCTTAAAGATCATCATACACAGATTATTTTACATACTGGAGAAGTTTATTACAACATCAGCGGTAATTCTGGACTTGCAAAAGGCGGAAGTGGTGACGTGTTGACAGGTATTATCACCTCGCTTTTGGCTCAAAAATATTCACCGAAGGAGGCTGCGATTTTTGGCGTGTGGATTCACGGGAAAGCCGCCGATTTAGCGCTCAAAAATCAAGCGAAAGAAAGTCTTTTAGCTTCCGATGTTATTGAAAGCGTCGGAAAAGTTTTTAACTATTTGTCAAAATAGCCAATAATAGACTAACAATAATAATAACGACTGTCCAGATCCAAACCGATTTGGATATTTTTGTTTGTTTTCCTTTAGCAACTTTATAAATGCTGGATTGGATTTCTAAAAATAAAATCAAAACAAAGGTGTTAATAGAAAGTATCACGATGTTTTCTTTGTCCGAAAACCAATTTTGTTTTAATAAAGAATCCGAAATTTTTAGTGATTTTAAATCAATAGCCTGCGTACTGAACAGCGAGAAAAACAAAAGTCCTAAAATGGGTAACAACCAATAAAATATTTTGCTGCTAAATCCGTCTGCATCACCATTTAGTCCAAAATGAATAGGAATACGTTTGGGTAAATTCTGGTAGGTTAATGCGCTAAAAAGTAAAAGTGAAAATAGTAGCAAACTATTTATTAAAATAAGGAGTAACAACATTTTTATAAAAATTAGATAGCTTGTTTAAGTGTTTATTAAAACCAGCAATTTAAAATTATTTTATTGAGAACGGAATTCTTTTATTATTAAATTTGTTATATGATGAATGATAAAAAATCCGAAGTTTTCCGTCAACTTGTTGAGAACAAATTCCAAATATACAATTCGTTGTTCATGAGTTTGCCTTATGATAAAATGACGAATATCGGCATGTTGTTACCTTTTTTATATGAAGAAAGTAAGGAAGGCTATGACAAAGCTTTGTCGCCAGAAACGATCATCAATTCATTTTTTAAAAATCATACCGATCTGCAATCTGAAGAACAAAAGATTGAACTGCTTTTCAAAATTGTGCAATATATTGAGCGACAAGTGGTGTTGTTTGATAGTATCGAAGATGCGGCTTTTCAGAAGTTGCATTCTCAGGCAGATAGCGGAACAATTCCGAATCTTTATGAACGTGCTGTGCAGGATCATCGTTTGCAAGAAGTTCGTAAAAAATTAAAAGATTTTTCTGTCAAGATAGTGTTCACGGCACATCCTACGCAGTTTTATCCCAATGCCGTGCAACGGATTATCCACGATTTGCGCGATGCGATCCAAAACGATTCGGTGACACAGATTGATGTTCTTTTGCAGCAATTGGGGAAAACGCCTTTTGTTAACAAAGAGCGTCCAACGCCTTTGGATGAGGCGATGAGTATTATTTACTATCTGCGCTATGTCTATTATCAAAGTATTGGTGACTTGTACAAAAATCTGAAAGAAACTTTCGAGACAGAGCATTTTCATCTTCATCCAGATATTATCAAACTCGGTTTTTGGCCAGGCGGAGATCGGGACGGCAATCCATTTGTGACTTCGGATGTCACTTTGGAAGTGGCGAATGAGCTGCGAAGTTCTATTTTGAAATGTTATTATGGACATCTCAAAAGCTTAAGAAGAAGACTTAGTTTTAGAGGCGTTTCTGATGTTTTAGAAAGTTTGAGCCATCAATTATATCAAGCGATTTTTCAAAAAGATTTTAAAATTTCTGAAACCGACATTATTTCTAAAATCAATGACGCAGAACATATTTTGGTGACCCAACATCAAGCGCTATTCCATGATTTGTTAGATGATTATCGCGATAGAGTAAAGATTTTTGGGACGCATTTTGCGACATTGGATATTCGACAAGATAGTCGTGTTCATCAAAAAATTGTCGATGCTATTTATCAAAATATATTTAAAACAGAAGATATTTCTAAAGTTTCAAATAACGATAAATTTAACCAAATTATTTCTTCAAATCAAATTATAAAACCAGAAAATTTCTCTGAAGAAATTGTAAAAGACAGCTTACAAAACATTCTGAACATTACCAAAATTCAGGAGCAAAATGGCGAACGCGGTCTGCATCGTTATATCATTTCGAATTCTGATGAGGTTAAAGACGTTATGAATGTGTATGCGATGATGAAAGCTTGCGGTTATCAAGATACGGACATCAAAATGGATATTGTACCACTTTTCGAAACGATGGATGGTCTCGATAATTCAGAATCTGTGATGCGAGAACTTTACGAAAATCCAATCTATGCAGAACATCTCCAGCGTCGCAAAAATGAACAATACATCATGCTCGGTTTTTCAGACGGGACTAAAGATGGTGGCTATCTCAAAGCAAATTGGGAAATCTACCGCGCCAAAGAAAATTTAACAAAAGTTGCTAAAGAATTTGGGGTAAAAGTAGTTTTCTTCGATGGACGTGGCGGGCCACCAGCAAGAGGCGGTGGAAAAACGCATGACTTTTACGCATCACAAGGGAAAACAATTGCCAACAATCAAATAGAGCTTACGATACAAGGACAAACTATAACGAGTGTTTTTGGAAATAAAAATCAGGCCAAATATAATTTTGAACAATTGTTAAGCGCTGGGATTGAAAATGACGTTTTCGAAAATTCTAAGAAAGAACTTTCCAAAAGAGAACGGGATTTAATAAATGAATTGGCAACAATTAGCTTTGAGAAATACAGCCAACTGAAATCTCACCCCATGTTTGTGCCGTATTTGCAGGAGATGAGTACTTTGGAATATTACGGAAAAACCAATATCGGAAGTCGCCCGAGCAAACGTGGCGCCGATGGTGAACTAAAATTTGAAGATTTACGTGCTATTCCTTTTGTGGGATCTTGGTCGCAACTAAAACAAAATGTTCCTGGATTTTTTGGATTTGGAACCGCTTTGAAACAGTTGAAAGAAGAAGGTCGATTTGATGATGTTAAACTTTTGTATCAGCACTCAGACTTTTTCAAAACTTTGGTGCTCAACTCGATGATGTCGATGAATAAGACGTATTTTCCATTGACTTATTATATGCGAGAAAATCCAAAATTTGGTGCATTTTGGAATATTCTCTTTGATGAATTTAATCTTTCCAAAGATTTGATGTTGAAATTGACAGGTTTCAAAGTTTTGATGCAGGAAGAACCATTAAATAGAAAATCGGTTCTAATTCGTGAAAAAATTGTTTTGCCTTTGCTAAGTATTCAACAATATGCGTTGATGCAAATTCAGAAAAATCCGGATAACAAAGCACTTTACGAAAAATTAGTGATGCGTTCTTTATTCGGAAATATCAATGCGAGTCGCAATTCGGCTTAATTTTAAAATTAAATAATAAAAGCTGTCAAATTCTGACAGCTTTTTCTATTTAGTTTTTAATGAACTTTTCAACTTTCGTATTGTCATTTACTTTTAGATAATAAACTGAGTTTTCTAATGTAGAAACATCAATTTTCGAAGATTTTGAAGTTAAAATTAATCGACCGATATTATCATAAATTTGGATTGATTGTATTTTGTCACTTGATTTTACTTCAATAAAACCTTTGGCAGGGTTGGGATAGATGCTAAAGTTAGTTGTTTTAATATTCTCGGTTGCTAAAAATTGGTTATAAGTTTTTCCGAAATTAAGAATGCCATAACCTTCTTGATCTGTTGGCGCGTTAGCCAGCGAAGCATTGCCACGAAGTTTATTTTGTACATCTACCAAATTGACACTTTTTGGAAGTGCTTGCAAAAGAGAAGCAACGCCACCTGCGGCCAACGGATTGGCTAGAGAGGTGCCACTAGCTTCTGTAACATCATTGTTAAGAACAGTCGCTGTAAAGAGCCCACGTGCGCAAGCATCAGGTTTTATAACGCCTGCGGAATTGGGGCCGTAAGAAGAAAATGTCGCCATACCACCAAATTGATCTGCAGCGCCAATCGAAAATACTTTAGCATTATCTGCTGGTGTGATGATGTAATGCCAGTCATTATTCCCCTCGTTGCCAGCAGCAAAATTGATGAATATACCTTTCTCGAAAGCGATTTGGGCGCCACGAGCTATAAAAGTTGTCGTCCCATTCATATCCGCATAGGTGTAGTCATAGCGACTGTCATCGAAAATATAATATCCCAAAGAGGTTGTAATAAGATCTACACCTTTTCTGTCGGCTTCTTCCGCTGCTTCTATCCAATAGAGTTGTTCTTCTGGAATTTCGACATCGTCATTTTCTGAAACATATAGGTAAAAATTAGCATCTGGCGCAGAACCTACAAATTGATTCTGAATGTATCCGCCAATTGTCCCAAGGCAAATACTACCATGAGGATTTAGCGCGGTATTGTAGATGTCATTATTTTTAGAAACAAAGTTATAGCTTCCTTTTATTTGATTATTATCTCTTAATCTTTTGAAAGCACTTCCCGTGTTTACAGTAGGGAAGCCGGTGTCAATAACTGCAATGTCGATTCCTGTGCCGGTGTAACCTGCAATGTGTAATGGTTTTAGGTTGATTTGGTTTATTTGTGCAGTTGCTTCACCATAATTAAAATTGGTTTTGTTGGCACTCATATTTTTCCATTTGTTAGGTCGATCTGCTAAAGCTTTTTGATTGCCAGAAGGATTTCTTACAAAAGATTCCACATGCGAAACGTAAGGTTGAGATTGTAAAGTTTGGATCTGTGCAGGTGTTGCGTTAACGGCGACACCATTTAACCATTTGGAATAATCAGTTACTGTAAAACCTAAATTCTTGACATTCTGAATATAGCTTGCTTCAATTGGCGCATCTTGATCGTTAAGTGCAATCGATTTTTGAGTCCTACGATCCAAAGATTTCTGTGACAATTCTGAAAGTGGATTGGCGTAGAAACTTGCTTTGTTGGGTTTATCTTTGAAAAAGACAAAAACCAATTCTGTCTGCTGTGCCTGCGCGAATATAAGTCCGCCAAACATCAAGGTTGTAAAGATTTTTTTCATAGATTTATGACTGCTTATTTTTTTATAAGAACTAAATTAAGCGTAAATTTACAAAATCAAAGTTTTCGTTATGAAAAAAATTCAAATGGTTGACCTTCAAAGTCAATATTATAAAATAAAAAATGAAGTGGACAACGCTGTTATCAATGTAATGAACTCCGCAGCGTTTATTAATGGACCAGAGGTCAAATTTTTCCAATCCGATTTAGAAAATTATCTTGATGTAAAACACGTTATTCCTTGTGCTAATGGTACAGATGCTCTACAAATTGCGTTGATGGCATTGGACCTTAAAGAAGGTGACGAGGTGATTACAGCGGATTTTACTTTTGCTGCAACAGTGGAAGTTATTCATTTATTAAAATTGAAATCAGTTTTGGTGGATGTAGATTATAACACATTTACTATTGATCCAGAACAAATTAAAAAAGCAATCACGCCCAAAACTAAAGCCATTATTCCGGTGCATTTATTCGGACAATGTGCAAATATGGAAGAAATTTTAAAAATTGCTAAAGAGCACAATCTTTATGTTATTGAAGATAATGCACAAGCAATTGGCGCAGATTATACATTCTCTGACGGATCTGTTAAAAAATCCGGAACCATGGGAACTATTGGTACAACATCATTTTTCCCTTCCAAGAATTTAGGCTGTTATGGTGACGGTGGTGCTATTTTCACCAACGATGACGAGCTTGCTCATCGCTTGAGAGGTATTGTGAATCATGGCATGTACGAGAGATATTATCATGACGAAGTTGGTGTTAACTCAAGGTTAGACAGTATCCAAGCCGTTGTTTTGAGACAGAAACTTCCGTTGCTAAATAATTATAACGAAGCGCGCCAATGGGCAGCCAATTATTACAACGAAGCATTCGCCAATCATCCGCATATTTTGACGCCTCAAAAAGCTGAAAATTCGTCCCATGTTTTCCACCAATATACGTTGAGAATTACCAATGGAAAACGCAATGAACTTCAAAAATTCTTAGCTGAAAAAGACATTCCAGCGATGATATATTATCCTGTGGCGCTTAGAAAACAAAAAGCTTATTACCAAGAAAGTAATGATGCTGATTTTATTAATACCGATAAGCTTTTGGATCAGGTTATTTCTTTGCCAATGCATACCGAGTTGGATGAAGAACAACTGAAATATATTACAGAAGCGGTTTTGGAGTTTATGTCAGCAGAGTAAAAAAACTAATTATAATACATGGCAATACTAGTAACAGGAGGATTAGGCTATATCGGATCGCACACCGTTGTTGAATTACTGAACAATGGTTTTGAAGTGGTTATTGTAGATGATATGTCGAATTCGGAGAAGTTTATTTTAAATAATATCGAAGAAGTAGCGGGCAAAAAACCAATTTTTTATCCGTTCGATTTAAGAAGAAAAGAATTACTATCTCAGGTTTTTGAAGCACATAATATTGAAGGTTGTATTAATTTTGCAGCTTTTAAAGCGGTTGGCGAAAGTCAGGAAAAACCTTTGGAATATTACGAAAATAATTTGTTTTCTTTAATTAATATTCTTCAGGAATTTAAAAATAGAAATATCTCGAATTTCATTTTTAGTTCTTCTTGTACAGTGTATGGACAAGCGGACGAAATGCCAATTGATGAAAATACGCCACTCAAAATGCCCGAAAGTGTTTATGGGAAAACCAAACAAATGGGCGAGGAAATTCTAAAAGATTTTGCAATGGCTAATCATAAAAAAATTACGCTTTTAAGATACTTTAATCCTATTGGTGCGCATCCAACTGCAAAATTAGGCGAATTGCCAATTGGTGTTCCTAATAATTTGGTTCCCTATGTAACGCAGACTGCTGCAAAAATTAGAGAAAAACTAAGCATTTGGGGTAATGATTATCCTACGGAAGATGGTACCGCAGTGCGCGATTATATCTATGTCGTTGACTTAGCAAAAGCCCATGTGGCGGCCCTCAAAAAATTGCTTGCTTCATCGGAAGAAACACTTATTGATGTTTATAATCTAGGAACTGGCAAAGGTTCGTCGGTTTTGGAAATTGTTAAAGCTTTTGAATCTGCGAATAATGTGGAAGTTCCTTATCAAGTATGTGATCGTAGAGCGGGCGATATTACAATCGCTTATGCTAATGCGGATAAAGCTGAAAAAGAACTCAATTGGAAAGCTGATACTTCGCTAGAAGAAGCGTTGAGAACGACTTGGCAATGGCAAAAATATTTGGAAACCAGAACCAATTAAAACAAAAAAAGCGATTCAATTTGAATCGCTTTTTTTTATTTCTTAATTAATTTTTGAGAGCTTGTTTCGCCATTTTCTAAATGTATTAAAAGCATGTATATGCCTTTTGGTAAATTAGAAATATCGAATTTTTTCAAATGGTATTCAGCGAGTTTTTTTCCGTCCATAGTGTACAAAATAACTTGCGTTACTTTTTGAGGCGATTGTATTGTAATCTCTTTGTCACTTGGATTTGGGGAAATTTTAATTCTATTTTTTGAAACTTCCTCGGTGCCTAGTTTTATAGACTGCGAATAGATTGGGCCAATCCAAAGACTTTCTTTGTCGTTATTTAGACATTTGGATTTTACATAAGCCTCGTAATACCAATTAATAGTCAGATTATCGAGATGCAACGTAGGATTGCTTGTGTCGACATAGTTGTCAAGATTCGTATTAAATGCATTTTTTCTGGCATACAAAACTTGCCAAGACGTATCTGGGCTTTGGTCCCAATTCAAATCAAAACTTTGATTAATTTGATTTTCGAGTCTGAAATTAGTTGGTCCTTCACAGATAACTTCACCATTTTTATTATTCTGAATATACATCGAAATCGGGAAATAACCTTCTCCACCTGCAAATACCGCACTAGGAACTGTTAATTTTATACTGTGCTGCCCCGCTGAGAGATTTCCTAAACTTATTTCGCGGTTCGGGATTGCATCGCCTGGACACCAATTGTTCCAAGACATCCAGTTACGCAAAGTTTTTTCAGTTGCTCCATAGATACCATTAGCTTGCGTGTTGAATTGTCGATAAGGTTCACAGGTTTTTCCTCCAGGTTTATATTGATACATCAAATTATCATTTAGATAAACATAATGCTCTCTTCTTACATATTCTTCACCATTGGTATTAGCACCGTGGTTGGATGAGATTAAATGTAAAACTGCATTCTCTACAGGTTGCTCCAAAGTGAAATTGATAATTCTGGTGGTGGTTCCAGGAACATCCGTTGCATTATAATTATTTAGATTTTGTCGATAAGACAATGGCAGGAAAAAGTTGGGCGACGTTGGCGCTGTTCCTGTAGAAACAAATTTTAAACTTCCTCGGAAAACGTCAGTTCTATCTGCACAACCTGCAACTTGTTGGTTGGCAGCCGCAGAATAACCATCGGCACGGAACTCAATCCATGCATCATAATTTTGCATAAGATTGGCATCGTGTAGGATGTTTGCGAGATTATTCGCTGGGAAACTATACGGCACAGAAGTTGGCGTTTTGTTTTTGTTCATAAACGGCGTGATGAATCTTCCCAACTCAATACGTTTGACATCTGTTTGATCCCAAGTGTAAGCTGTACTTCCTTTGGGAACTAAAGCCAGATTGATACCTGCAATTCGGTCATAATTATCACAAGCCGCAAAAAGATCAACTTCAATAGAAACATTACTTCCTAAACCACTAATTTCTTCACTGGTTAATTTTCTCGAAATAATGTCGCGTTCGTAAGCATGCAAGCGAATGGCCCCAGAAGGGATTTGCGAATAAGCTTCTGGCGGCAAACTTTCGCCTTCACCCAAATAATGATACATGCTGTAGAAAGGGACATCTTCAAAAACATTAATGTTTTGAGCAGATAGACTCAGTCCAATGCCAAATACAGTAATGCAAGAGAGTAATTTTTGCTTCATAAGATTTATTTATCACAAATGTAAATAAATAAACTTTATTATTGTAGTTTAATATCAAAAAGCGAATTATTTTGCTAAAAGAATAAAATTTGTGTTAAATATCCAAATGATTGCGATATTCTGCCCAGATGATTTTAAACCATTCGGTGTAATGTTCTGGAGAATCTTCGATTTCTTTTTCTAAATCAGCGATAGAAAGGTATTTTATCTCCGCAACTTCATCAGGATTTAATGTAAAATCACCATTATATTCACCAGTGAAAACATAATCCAACTCATGCTCCCAAAGACCTTGTCCAACATCGGCTTTGTAGATAAAAAAGAAACGTTCTGTAAGCGCTGTCTCAATACCCAATTCCTCTTGTAGGCGACGTTTTGCCGCATCTATATAAGATTCATTTTCACGAGGATGACTGCAACAAGCATTGGTCCATTGCAATGGCGAATGGTATTTTCCCGCAGCGCGACGTTGTAACAACATTTCACCTTTATCATTAAATAAAAACACTGAAAAAGCCCTATGTAACAAAGCATTTTCATGCGCTTGCATTTTCTCCATCAATCCCAAAACCTCGTCTTGTGGATTTACTAAAACAACACGTTCTTCCATAGCGCAAAGCTAACTAAAATTTTCTGAATTTTTAGGAGCCAGGAACCTGCTCTCCCTACTCGCTGTCCCTATCCAAACTTCGCCCTTGCTTTTGGGACGAGCTCAGACAGACCGCTCGATCAGGGCTAGAGATTCTCCAAAGTTGAAATTTGATATTTTTAATTTTAAGAATAAGATTTTACTTTTCTTCCAAACGTTTATCTGGAACAATCCATAACAGAGCAACAATATAATAAAATCCAAGCGCAACATAAGGTTGATAAAAAGAAGCTGCAATCCCCAAAATGTATAACACGATGGAAACTTTTTCTTTGGTTTCGTTACCAATAGCTTTTACAAAATCCGAGTCTTTTCCTTCTTTTTTTGCAATAAAATAAGAAAGAATGCTATAAGATATCGCATTAAACATCAATATAATACCATAAAGAATGCTTGTATTTTTCTCGAAATTGTGCTCGCCCATCCAGCCTGTCGATACAGGTGTTAAAGATAATGTGAACAAAAAAAATAAATTGGCCCACATAATATTACCATTGATTTTGTTGGTCTTATGCAAAAGATGATGGTGGTTATTCCAGTATATGCCGACATACAGAAAGCTAAGCACATAACTTATGAATTTTGGAGCCAAAGCTTTTATCCCTGACCAATCGGCAGTTTCAGGAATTTTTAATTCCAAAACCATAATCGTGATAATCACTGCAATAACGCCATCACTAAAGGCTTCTAATCTTGATGTGGTCATGTTTTATTTTTTTACAAATCTAAATTTTAGTTTTTAAAAATTTTTAATTTAAGATTTTTTTTTAATTCAATATTTTAAAATATAAACAAAAAAACGCTCCTCAATTTTGAGAAGCGTTTTTATATAGATTAAGATGTAATCTTAGTATCTGTAATATTCTGGTTTGAATGGTCCTTCTACTGGAACACCGATATAATCAGCTTGTGCAGGAGAAAGAGTTTCCAATTCAACGCTTAATTTCTTCAAGTGAAGAGCTGCTACTTTTTCATCTAAATGTTTTGGCAACATATACACTTCGTTTTTGTAGTTTGCAGCGTTGTTCCACAATTCAATCTGAGCCAAAGTTTGGTTAGAGAAAGAGTTAGACATCACGAAAGATGGGTGACCAGTCGCACAACCTAAGTTTACTAAACGACCTTCAGCCAAGATGATGATTTCTTTGCCATCAACAGTATAAATGTCAACTTGTGGTTTAACTTCTGTTTTTGTAGCGCCATAGTTTGCATTTAACCAAGCCATATCGATTTCGTTATCGAAGTGACCGATGTTACAAACGATAGCTTTATCTTTCATTTTCTTGAAATGCTCACCTCTTACGATGTTGAAGTTACCAGTTGTAGTAATGATGATATCTGCGTTATCAACCACAGTATCTAATCTTTTTACTTCATAACCGTCCATTGCAGCTTGTAATGCACAAATTGGGTCGATTTCTGTAACGGTAACAATAGAACCAGCTCCTCGGAAAGAGGCTGCAGTACCTTTACCCACGTCTCCATAACCACAAACAACCACTCTTTTACCAGCCAACATCACGTCAGTTGCTCTTCTTACCGCATCTACAGCAGATTCTTTACAACCGTATTTGTTGTCGAATTTTGACTTAGTCACTGAATCATTTACGTTGATTGCAGGCATCACCAAAGTTCCGTTTTTCATTCTTTCGTACAATCTGTGAACACCTGTAGTTGTTTCTTCAGAAAGACCTTTAATATCTTTTGTGAATTCTGGATATCTATCAAAAACCATGTTCGTTAAATCTCCACCATCATCCAAAATCATGTTCAACGGTTTTCTGTCTTCACCAAAGAATAAAGTTTGCTCAATACACCAATCGAATTCCTCTTCATTAAGACCTTTCCAAGCATAAACTGGGATTCCAGCAGCAGCAATAGCCGCAGCAGCGTGATCTTGAGTTGAGAAAATGTTACAAGAAGACCAAGTAACTTCAGCGCCAAGAGCTACCAACGTTTCAATAAGAACAGCTGTTTGAATCGTCATGTGAAGACATCCAGCAATTCTAGCACCTTTAAGCGGTTGAGATGGCCCGTACTCTTCACGAATAGCCATTAATCCTGGCATTTCAGCTTCAGCTAGAGTAATTTCTTTTCTTCCCCATTCCGCCAAAGAAATGTCTTTTACTTTGTAAGGAACATATTGTGTTGTTGTATCCATATTTTTGGGTATATTTTTAGTTATTAAAGTTTTGCAAAAATACAATTATTCTTTGAGTTATAGAAATATGATTTTTTGTGTGATTTTTTTGATTTCGACGGCTTTACCAACGAAACTTTTATTAATATTTTCGACCACAGAAAGCTGATAATTATTATCTCACATCAATTTAACTTTTAAGAATTTGGTGTATTATTGTAAAAAGAAACAAAATGGATGTTAATGTATCAGCACATATTAGTAAAGAACTTTATTTAACAAAAATAAAAACCGAACGTCATGAATTTCTAGTCGATGAACCTATTGATAAAGGCGGAAAAGATTTGGCACCAAAACCAACAGAATTTTTGGCAGCTTCTCTAGCAAGTTGTACCGCAATCACGCTTAAAATGTACACCGACAGAAAAGCTTGGGATGTTGGAGAAATTGTTGTGGATGTTACTTTGCTTGACGATGCAGACAAAAGTAAAAGCATTTTCAATAGAAGTATTCGGTTTTCGAAAACTGATATTCCCGAAGAACAAATGAAGCGTTTTCAACATATCGCAAATGCATGTCCCGTTCACAAAATTTTGGAAAACTCAGTTATTATTAATACAGAATTTAAATAAAAATATAATGGAAATTAGACAACAAAACAACGAAAAAAACGGAATGTTCGAAGCTTTCATCGACGATCGCCATGCAGGTGAAATGACTTACACATGGGCAGGAACCGACAAATTTATTATCGATCATACGGGGGTAGAAGAATCCTACAATGGTATGGGTGTTGGGAAAAATCTACTTTTGGCAGTGGTAGACTACGCGAGAGCGAATCATATAAAAGTGATTCCACTTTGTCCTTTTGCAAAAGCAACTTTCAATAAAAATCCAAATTTACAAGATGTTTTAGCTTAAAATATTTTTAATAGTTAACAATAAAAAAAAGCTGTCTCAAAAGGTAAACCAATGCTCTAAGAATCTTTTAAATGACAAAAGTTGTCAGATAGGAGTCAGAGAGATGGGGGACTTTTGAGACAGCCTCTTTTTATTTTTATTTTAGTTTTTCGGCAATATATTTTGCAGTTGCTGAATTTTTATTCTTTGCCAAATCTTCTGGTGTTCCTGTAAAAACAACATCACCACCGTATTTTCCAGCATTTGGTCCAATGTCGATAATATAATCGGCACATTTGATAATGTCGGGTTGATGTTCAATGACAATCACCGAATGGCCCAATTCTATTAAAGCTTGTAGGGAAGTCATCAATTTGTTAATATCATGGAAATGCAAGCCTGTAGAAGGTTCGTCAAACACAAATAAAGTTTTGTCCGTGGTGACACCTTTTACTAAAAATGATGCCAGCTTTACACGTTGCGCCTCGCCACCAGAAAGGGTGGAAGAGGATTGCCCCAATTGCAAATAACCCAAACCAACTTCTTGTAAAGGTTTTAACTTTTGAACGATTTTATTTTCTTGCAAATCGGTGAAGAAAGCCAAAGCTTCGTCAACCGTCATTTTCAGGATATCCGAAATGTTTTTTTCGTCAACTTTAACCTCAAGGATTTCATTTTTAAAACGTGTGCCGTGGCAATGTTCACATTCTAACTCGATATCCGCCATAAATTGCATCGACACGGTGATGACCCCTTCGCCTTTGCATTCGTCACAACGACCGCCATCTACATTAAAAGAGAAATGTTTCGGTTTTAAACCTAATAATTTGGCAGATTTTTGTTTCGAAAACAAATCCCGAATATCGTCATAAGCTTTAAGATAGGTTACAGGATTGGATCGGGAGGATTTTCCAATAGGATTTTGGTCAATCAGTTCGATGTTTTTGATAAGTTTTTTCGGAAATTCGACACTGTCATAATCGGCTTTTTTGCCTCCCATCCCGAGTTGAATTTGTACGGCATTGGTTAATATTTCCTTCATCAAAGTAGATTTGCCGCTACCAGAAACGCCCGTAACAACGGTCAAAACTTCTAACGGAACATCAACATCAATATTTTTGAGATTGTTTTGTCGAGCACCTTTTATTTTAATAAATTCTTTAGGAATTCTTCGTTTTTTGGGAACTTCAATTCGGAGTTCATTATTAAGGTATTTTGAGGTTAAGGTATTGGCTTTTTTCAAATCTTTATAATCTCCAGAAAACACCAATTCGCCACCCAAATATCCTGCTTCTGGGCCAATATCAATAATGTAATCTGCGGTACGCATCACATCCTCATCATGTTCTACAACAATAACGGTGTTGCCCAAATCGCGCAAACTTTTTAAGACTTCAATAAGATTTTCGGTATCGCGAGAATGTAGTCCAATACTTGGTTCGTCCAAAATATATATTGATCCAACCAACGAACTTCCCAAGCTGGTAGCCAAATTTATCCTTTGACTTTCTCCGCCAGAAAGTGTGTTGGAGGTTCTGTTAAGTGTTAAATAGCCAAGGCCAACTTTCAGTAAAAAACCGATTCTTGATTTGATTTCATATAACAAGCGTTTTGCAACTTCAGCATCATAATCGGAAAGTTTAAAATTTTCGATTAATGGCAAAAGCTCATCCAAAGGCAATTCTATCAATGACTGAATATTATAGCCATCTATTTTTACCCAAGAAGTTTCCTCGCGCAATCGCAAACCTTCGCAGGTTGGACAGGTGGTTTTTCCACGGTAGCGCGACAACATCACGCGGTATTGGATTTTGTACAAATTTTCTTCCAGCATTTTGAAAAAATTATCAATGCTCGGAAAACTTGCGGACTTATCGCCACGCCACAAATATTGTTTTTGCTCTTTCGTTAATTCGTGATAAGGTTTATGAATAGGGAAATCTTTAGCTTTTTTAATGAAGGATTTTTTCCACTCGCTCATCGTTTCGCCTTTCCACGGTGCTATGCCATCTTCAAAAACGGAAAGTTTTTTGTTAGGAACTACCAAATCTTCATCGATACCGATAATCTTGCCGTAGCCTTCGCATGTTGGACAAGCGCCATAAGGATTATTAAAATTGAAATAATGAACATTCGGCTCGTTAAAAACAATTCCGTCTAACTCAAATTTATTAGAAAATTCGCGGATGTCATTGGTATCACTATTTTTTAAGCTACAATAACCGTGACCTTCATAGAAAGCCATCTGGATCGAGTCTGCCAAACGTTGCAAAAAGTTTTCGTCCTCTTCATAACTGAACCGGTCGATGACCAAATTGATTTGGGTACCTATTTCTGGTGCAAAGCCAAAGCTTTCTAAATCCTCTATACTTGCTACGTTACCACCAATTTCCAATCTTGTAAAGCCAGAAACTTTCAGGGTTTTAAGTTGCTCAGAAAAATCTTCTACTTTATAATCTAAAGGTGCTAATAAAATAAAACTGCTGTCTTTTTTCGCAGATTTTATAAAATCGATAACATCCGAAACGCTGTCTTTTTTGACTTCTTCTCCAGAAATAGGTGAAAAAGTATGACCAACCCGCGCATATAAAAGTTTAAGATAATCATAAATTTCTGTTGATGTCCCAACGGTTGATCGGGGATTGGAAGAGATAACTTTTTGCTGAATGGCGATAGATGGCGCAAGACCTTTGATGTCGTCAACTTTCGGTTTTTCTAATTTTCCTAAAAACTGACGTGCATACGAGCTCAAACTTTCCACATAACGGCGTTGGCCTTCGGCGTAGATAGTATCAAAAGCCAAAGAAGATTTTCCACTTCCTGACACACCAGTTATCACAATGAGTTTGTTTTTTGGAATTAAAACATCAATGTGTTTCAGGTTATTGAGGTGCGCGTTTTTAACAAAAATTTGTTTTTTTATATCGATTTCTGAGGTTGTAGCCATAGCAAAATTAAGACCCACAAAATTACGGAAAAATAGAATCTTGTGGCTTTAAAAAATTATAAAGTTTGATAAAGTTATATTTTTATTCGTTTTGTTTCTGCAATGTTTTCTTTTGTTATCAGAAAATTAAAATTTAGGATAGAAAAACTTTTGCCAAATATGTTTTGTATAATCTTAGACCTAAGTTTATACAAAACTTAATTGTAAAACAATCATTATAACCTTTACAAATGAAAATATATCTCCATGCTTTAGGCTAGTTTTTAAGTTTAGAAATAAATTTTAAAACAAAACAACTATCGTAAGCCGATGTTTTTATTTTCCCTAATTTTGCAACAAATATATAACATGCAAATAGGCAAGACGCAGTGGCTAAAAGTCAACGAAATCAATAATTCTGGATATATCTTAACAGACGAATTTCAGGAACAGGCTTTTTTATCAAAAATTTTAGTGAATCAAACTTTGGAAGTTGGCGACGACATCGAAGTTTTTGTGTACCAAGATGATGATAAACTAAAAGCGACTAACGAAATTCCGTTGTGTGAAGTGGACGAATTTGCGGTGATGAGTTGCGTACAAAGTCTTCCTAGCGGCGCTTTTATGGATTGGGGAATTATTAAAGATCTTTTTGTGCCTTACAAACAACAAAAAGGGAAAATCCAAGAAGCGAAACGCTACATTGTTTATGTTTATATTGATGAGTTTTCTGGAAGAATTACAGGAACGACCAAGTTTAAAAGAAATCCACAATACACCGATCTTCCTTTCCAAAAAGGAGATAAAGTAGATCTTTTGATGGTGGGCGAATCCGAACTGGGCTGGAATGTTATTGTCAACAAAAAATACATCGGACTGATCTATGCTTCCGATGTTTACAAAAAGCTTTATCCACTTTCCACGGAAGGCGGTTATATCAAAGCAATACGCGAAGATGGTAAGATAGACGTGTCACTTCAGCCAGAAGGTTATGAAAATATTGATGAGTACAAACAAATTATTTTGGACAAACTGAATGACAATTACGGATTAATTTATCTATCGGATAAATCTTCGCCAGAAGACATAAAATCCGAATTGCAAATGAGCAAAAAGAATTTCAAAAAAGCGATTGGCGGTCTTTATAAAGATAAAAAAATTGAAATCGAAGACGATAAAATCCGTTTGCTTTAAGATTTAATAAAAATGAAAATTCTAATAACTGGCGCTACAGGACTTATCGGAAGAGCTTTGTGCGAACGATTAACTGCGGAGAATCATGAGGTTTCTGTTTTGGTTCGCGATGATAACGAAAAAGAAAAAAGCCCTTACCAAGCTTTCCTTTGGGATTACGAAAAAAAATATCTTGAAGAATCTGCTTTGGACGGCGTGGAAGCCATTGTCCATCTCGCAGGAAGTCCCATTGCGGTCCGCTGGACGAAGAAATTTAAAAATTTGATTTGGGAAAGTCGCGTTAATGCCGCCGATTTTCTTTTAACCGAATTAAAAAAACGTCAGCAACAACTTCAGGTTTTTGTCTCGGCTTCAGCCATTGGCTATTATGGTGCAGTAACTTCGGATAAAATTTTCACTGAAAACGATTCGCCAGCACAAGATTTTTTAGGAAAAGTTTGTCAGGCTTGGGAGGCCAAAGCTGATGAGTTTAAAACGGTGTCAAAGAGAGTGGTCGTTTTGCGAACATCGGGTGTTTTGTCAAATAATGGCGGATTGTTGCAGGAATTAAAAGAACCGATAGAAAAAAATGTTGGCTCTGCACTTGGTTCTGGAAAACAATGGATGCCGTGGATACATATCGATGATATGGTGGCTATGTATCAAAAAGCTTTGGAGGATACGGCGATGGAAGGAGCTTACAATGCTGCAACGCCAGAATTTGTAAACAATAAAGGATTTGTAAAGACGATTGCCAAAATTTTGGAAAAGAAAATTGTCTTTCCAAAAGTCCCCGCTTTTATGTTAAAATTAATGTTCGGAGAAATGTCAAATTTAATTCTAAAAGGCAGTCGCGTCTCGGTTGATAAAATTGAAAAACAAGGTTTTAAATTCAAGTACCCAAATCTAGATTCTGCTTTGAAAAATCTTTTGAAATAAGTTTTTGATTTGAACTTTTAAAATAAAAAAGAGCTTCCCAAGTGAAGCTCTTTTTGTTTGTTATCTATCGTAAAGTTTGTTATAAAGTTTGATAAAATGTTCTTTTATCGTTTTTCGTTTTAGCTTCAACGTTGGCGTTAACATGCCGTTGTCTTCGGTCCAAATCTCGGGTGTTAGTTCTATTTTTTTGATTTGTTCCCAGTTGCCAAGATTTTTGTTGAGGTTAATTATTTCTTTTTCGATGGCAGCTTTTAGTACTGGATTTTTTGCAATTTCCGCAGGTGTTGTTCCGATGTTGATGTTGGTTTCTTTGGCCCATTGTTTAGCATATTCGAAATCGGGTTGCACCAAAGCAGTCGGCATTTTTTCGCCTTCACCAACCACCATAATTTGTTCTATAAACAGAGAGGCTTTGGCAAGATTCTCAATAACTTGAGGCGCAACATATTTTCCTCCCGATGTTTTGAACATTTCCTTCTTTCTATCGGTGATAAATAAAAAACCATCTTTGTCAATAATACCAATGTCGCCTGTTTTAAAATAAGCTTCAGCATCAAAAGCTTGTGCGCTTAATTCTGGATTTTTGTAATAACCTTGCGTAATCGTTGGACCTTTTACACAAATTTCCCCATCTTCTGCAATTTTAATATCGACATTGAAAAGTGGTTTTCCAATAGATCCGATTTTCATAAATTCAAAGCTGTTAACAGAAATCACTGGCGATGTTTCGGTTAAGCCATAGCCTTCCTGAATGGGAATTCCCGCTGCTTGGAACATGATGTTCAATCTTTTTGAAAGTGGAGCAGAGCCAGATACCAAAGTTAGAATATTGCCACCAATACCAGCACGCCATTTTGAGAACACCAATTTGTCGGCGATATGGTGCCAAAAAGTTTTCGACGTTCCTAGTTTGTAATTTTCAGCAATTTTTAAAGCCCATAAGAAAATTCTTTTTTTGATGCCGCCAGCTTCGGTTCCTTTTTTGTAAATAGAATCATAAACTTTCTCAATAACCCGCGGCACAACGGTCATATAATGTGGTTTCACCTCTTGAAGATTTTCACTAAGTTTATCGGTGCTTTCGGCAAAATAGATTGCAAAACCATTGTAGGTGAAAAGGTAGAAAATCATTCTTTCAAAAACGTGACACATCGGCAAAAAGCTCAGCGCACGGCTGTCGTCACCTTCTCGACGCGGAATTCTATCTTCGCAGCCAATCATATCTTGTACGATATTGTTGTGTGTCAGCATAACGCCTTTGGGTGTTCCTGTCGTGCCAGAAGTGTAAATGATTGACACCAAATCTTCGGGGTAAATTTCTTTTTTAATTTGCTCTAAATCTGCTTGTGAGCTATCATCTTTTCCTAAGTCTAAAATCTCGTTCCAGCTTTTAGCGTTTTTAACTTTGTCAAAAGTATAGATATCTTTTAATAATGGAAGATCTTTACGTATTTCATCAATTTTGTTGTAAAGTTTTTCATCGGAAACGAAACAATAAAAACAATCCGAATCTCCCAGATTATACACACAATCTGCTTGAGAAATAGAAGGGTAGATAGGAACTGTGATAATTCCTAATTGCAAGGCCGCTTGGTCGATAACACACCATTCGGTTCTATTAGTTGAGGTTATTAAGCCTATTTTATCGCCCTTTTTTAGTCCCAATTTCATTAGTCCACGCGAGAATTGGTCGCTTGTTGCTATGAATTCTGCGGTGCTGTAATGTCGCCAACTGCCATCAATTTTGTCATTGATGTAATCAGACTTGGCGTATTTTTTTAATGTTATATAGGGTATGTCGAAAATTCGAGTTAATGTCATGTTGTTTGTAACAAAGGTTGGATGCAAATATAAGGATTATCAATTTTTTCAAAAAAATAAAGAGGCTGTCTCAAAAGCACCCCTTCTCTCGGACTCCTGTCTGACAACTTTTGTCATTTAGAAGATTCTCAGAGCATTGATTTACCTTTTGAGACAGCCTCTTTTAGGTTGAAGAAAATTAATTTTATTTTCTGTCGTATAATTTTTGGTACAAATCGTTGAAGGCTTCTTTGATAGCTTTTCTTTTTAATTTGAGTGTTGGCGTCAATAGACCATCATCAATACTCCAAACTTTTGGTGTCAATTCAATTTTTTTGATTTGTTCCCATTTGCCTAGTTTTTTATTTAAAGTTTCCATTTCTTGCAAAATACGAGCTTTTAATTCTGGGCTATTAGCAATTTCTTCTGGTTTTGTGCCGATGTTGATATTTTTAAGTTTGGCCCAATTTTGCGCAAAATTGAAATCTGGCTGTATCAAAGCTGTTGGCATTTTTTCGCCTTCGCCGACCACCATAATTTGTTCTATAAACTTTGAAGCTTTTGCATGGTTCTCAATGACCTGAGGCGCGATAAATTTCCCTCCCGAAGTTTTGAACATTTCTTTTTTACGATCGGTAATAAACAAGAATCCATCGTCGTCGATATGTCCAATATCTCCAGTTTTGAAATAGCCGTCTTCGGTAAAAGCTTCTTTGGTTTTTTCCTCATCTTGATAATAACCATTAAATACAGAAGGTCCTTTTACTATAATTTCGCCGTCTGCAGCGATTTTGACAGTGACGTTTTCTAATGGAACTCCCACAGAGCCTAGTCTCATTTTTTCGAAACTATTTACCGAAATTACAGGCGAGGTTTCTGTTAAGCCATAACCTTCCAAAACTGGAATTCCTGCAGCTTGAAACATTCTGTTAAGCCTGGACGAAAGCGCGGCAGATCCCGAAACTAATGTTATTAAATTACCGCCCAAACCTTCTCTCCATTTTTTAAAAACCAGTTTATCCACGATAATATGTGCGAAAGATTTTGGCGCTTGTAAGTTGTATTTTTCAGCAATGGAAATGGACCAAAGGAATATTTTTGATTTTAAACCTCCAGCAGCTGTTCCTTTATTATAAATAGAGTCATAAACTTTTTCTACCAAACGCGGAACTACAGTCATATAATGAGGTTTTACTTCTTTGACATTTTCACCAATTTTTTCGATGCTTTCCGCATAATAAACAGAAATACCATTATTAATGAAAATATAATAAACCATTCTTTCGAAAATATGACAGATTGGGAGGAAGCTCAGTGCGCGAAGGTCTTTGTAGTTAATACTTTTATCCCGCGGAATTCTGGAATCGCTTCCTAATACGTTTGAAACAATATTTTTATGGGTCAGCATCACACCTTTTGGTCGGCCAGTGGTTCCTGAAGTATAGATCAAAGTTACCACGTCATCTTCCTGAATGCCTTTTGACAAATCATTAACTTCTTCTTGTGTGGCATCATCTTCACCAAGATCCAGAATTTCTTTCCAATTGGGAGCGGCATCAACATCGTCAAAACAAAAAACGCCAGCCAATGAGGAGACTTCTGACTTCACAATTTTCATTTTTTTATATAGTTCAGCATCAGAAACGAAACAATATTTAATTTCTGCATTATTAAAAATATAAACGTAATCTTCCTCCGAAATTGTTGGATAGACAGGAACACTGATGGCGCCAATTTGGGAAATTCCCAAATCCAGGATGCTCCATTCTGTACGATTGGTGGAAGTTATCAATCCTATTTTATCACCAGGCTTAATGCCTAGCTTTAGTAGTCCTCGCGAAATTTTGTTTGCTTGGTTAATAAACTCTAAGGTGGATGTTTTTCTCCATTCTCCGTTCTTTTTGGTGACCAACGCATCATTTTTAGGATATTGATTTAGAGCCTTATGAGCAAAATCGAATGTTCTTTTGACAGACATATAGTTGAAAGTTTGATAAGTTTTTAATTAATTTAAATAAATTATTGATTTTCGTAAATATAGTTTTTTTTCTTAAAATAACAAAGCTGTTTTTTATTCATAACATATCGTTTTAAATTTCCTAAAAAATCGTAATTTTACAAGCAAACAATACTTTTAATTGATATGGATTTTAATTTATCAGAAGAACAACTGATGATTCAGCAAGCAGCAAGAGATTTCGCTCAGACTGAATTGCTTCCTGGCGTTATTGAAAGAGATACGCATCAAAAATTCCCAACAGAACAAGTTAAGAAAATGGGAGAGCTAGGCTTTCTAGGTATGATGGTTGATCCAAAATACGGCGGAGCTGGTCTTGACAGTGTTTCTTATGTTGTAGCTATGGAAGAAATAGCAAAAGTAGATGCTTCTGCAGCAGTAGTAATGTCTGTTAACAACTCTTTGGTTTGTGCAGGTTTGGAAAAATTTGCTAGTGAAGAGCAAAAAATGAAGTATCTAAAACCTCTTGCAAGTGGAGAAGTTATCGGTGCTTTCGCATTGTCTGAGCCAGAAGCTGGATCTGACGCAACATCTCAACGTACAACTGCAGAAGATAAAGGTGATTATTATTTATTAAACGGTACTAAAAACTGGATTACTAACGGTGGTAACGCATCTTATTATATCGTTATTGCACAGACAGATCCAGAGAAGAAGCATAAAGGTATCAACGCCTTTATCGTAGAAAGAGGTTGGGAAGGTTTCGAAATTGGACCAAAAGAAGATAAATTAGGCATTAGAGGTAGTGATACACACTCTTTACTTTTCACAGATGTGAAAGTGCCAAAAGAAAACAGAATTGGTGAAGACGGTTTCGGGTTCAACTTTGCGATGGCTGTGTTGAATGGTGGTAGAATCGGTATCGCTTCTCAAGCTTTAGGTATCGCTTCTGGTGCTTACGAATTGGCGTTAAAATATGCAAAAGAAAGAAAAGCTTTCGGAACAGAAATTATCAATCACCAAGCTATTGCTTTCAAATTAGCAGATATGCATGTTAATATTACAGCGGCGAGAATGCTTTGTTTTAAAGCGGCTGCAGAGAAAGATGCTGGTCTGGATATTTCTGAAAGTGGTGCCATGGCGAAGTTATACGCGTCACAAGTAGCGATGGATACAACGGTTGAAGCTGTACAAGTACACGGTGGATACGGTTATGTTAAAGAATACCACGTAGAACGATTCATGCGTGATGCAAAAATCACTCAGATCTACGAAGGTACTTCAGAAATTCAGAAAATTGTAATTTCAAGAAGTATCGCTAAAAAATAATCCAACTTTTTTGAGATATTTAAAATCCCTTTCGGTAACGAAGGGGATTTTTGTATTTTAGAACTTTTATAAATCTTGACATGAAATATCTAGGACTCCTTTTATTAATACCTTCCACTCTGGCCGCTCAGAAAACAGAATTGTCAGATCAATTGGCAAACCAATTAGCAACGATGCCCCTCAAATGCATTCAGCAAGAATATCCTAACAAAACGGCACATATCATTAATTCGGTACACGAGGTTAGCCTACGTCCCAGCGATTTGCATCCTTCCTTTTATGGCTGTTTCGATTGGCACAGTTCGGTGCATGGACATTGGATGTTGGTAAAAATTTTAAAAGAGAAACCTAATATTTTTCAAACCTCAAAGATTGAAAGAATTTTGGATCAAAGTTTTACTGCCGAAGCTTTAAAAAAGGAAGCGCTTTATTTCACCAAATATGATTTAGCAAAAAATTTTGAACGCACCTACGGCTGGGCTTGGTTATTAAAATTGGATGAAGAACTCGCAACTTGGCAGCATCCAAAAGCCAAAGTTTGGCATCAAAATATGAAGCCGTTGACCGATGAGATTCTTAGATTGTGGAAAACTTACCTTCCCAAGCAGACCTATCCTAACAGAACAGGTGTACATTCTAATTCTGCTTTTGCAATGGGTTTTGCCATAGATTGGGCAAGGAAAGTGGGTGATAAAGATTTTGAAAATCAACTTGTACAAAAAGCCAAAGACTTTTATTTAAAAGATGAAAAAACACCAGCCTATTTGGAGCCCGATGGTTCGGATTTTTTCTCACCGAGTTTAGAAATTGCAGATCTTATGCGCCGTGTACTCTCTCAAAAAGATTTTGAAGTTTGGATCAACAATTTTTATGATAAAAAAAGCATCGATAATATTTCTAAAATCCCGATTGTCAGCGATTTGGAAGATTACCAAACTGTGCATTTGGTGGGGCTTTCCTTTAGTAAAGCTTGGTGTATGAAATCCATTTCTAAAGCTTTGCCAGAAAGTCATCCGCTGAAGAACGCATTTGCTGAAACTTCAGAACATTTCTTAGAAAAAGCATTGCCCATGATGGCTAAAAGTAATTATGGTGGCGACCATTGGCTTGCGAGTTTTGCGGTTTTTGCAATAATGAATCAAGATTAATTTTTTATAAAATGATGTTTTATAGTTTTGGTTTTTAATGAAATAAGTTAGAAAAGGATTTTAATAAGTTGTTGTAATTAATGGATTATAATTGTTAAATTCTAATAGTTTTCACCATATAATTTTCTTTTTAGAATGTTATTTCTATCTTTGGGCGAAAAGATGAAAATATTAGCACCTATATTTCTATTCGTTTTTGTATTGTCTTGTAATGCAATATCATCCAATATAAATATCCAAGATAGTAAAGAAATGAGAGATATCCAATTCGAAGAAGAGCGACGACTTAATAAAGATTTCAGTTCCAAAGATGTTTTTATCATAAATTCTATCGAGGAGGTTATGGCCTTATATGTGAAACTTAATGATCCCAGTTTTAAAAGATCCGCGCCAATACCAGCTTTAAATACTGATGAAAGCTTGTTGGTTTTGAAACCGAGACTGAGTTCTAAAATGCCTTATGCTGACTTAGAAGTTGTTAGCCTAAAAGCTGATGCCAAAAGTATATTTGTTAAATATAAAGAAATCGAAAATTCGGAATATCAAGAAGATAAGAAAACGCATCCCGTTTTGATTCTTAAAATCCAAAGCCAACCCAAACAAATTAAACTAGAAAAAATAAATTAATCGCAAAAAATAAATATTTATGAAATCAAAATTATTCCTAGGAGTAGGGATTAGCCTCTTATCTGGAGGGATTTTTGCTCAGCAAAATTCATGGTCAAATATTTCGAATAGAAATATTAATAACACGAGAGAAAGAGTCATTAGTGTACAAGATTACAAATTGTTAGGACTTAATGAGTCGCAATTTGTATCCCAATTATCGGCTATTTCAAAGAATAGTGGAAAAACTTTAATGAAATTTCCAAACGAACATGGTACAACAGATACCTTTGAAGTTATAGAATCTTCAACGATGCATCCTGACTTACAGGCCAAATATGCTGACGTGCGCTCTTTCACAGGCGTTAAAGTTGGAGATCCGTTAACTAAAATTTCATTCACTTACGATCCATATTTTGGATTTAATGCGATTATTAGAAATAATGCGAACATATCTTATATAGATTCTTATTCAAAAGATAATAAAGTCTATATGATGTATAACAGAAAAGGTGCATCCTCTAAGCGTAATTTTGAATGTCTGTTCGATGAGGTTAATGAAAAACAAATTCAGCAAACTTTAGAATCAGCTGGTGATCAAAAAACGGTTGTAGATGGTCTAATGAGAAAGTATAGACTAGCACTCGCTACAACGATTGAATATACGGCCTTTACGGCTAATGCTGCAGGGGTTGGTAATGGTACAGATCAACAGAAGAAAACTGCGGTTATGGCTGCGCTTAACTTAACGGTTAATAGACTTAATGAAGTTTATGGCAACGATATTTCTGTTAAATTAGAATTGGTTCCTAATAATGACTTGTTAATTTTTATTCATTCGGATTCTTACAATCCATTAAATGCAAGTTCAATGCTTGGTGCTAATCAAACTGTAGTGGATAATACAATTGGCTCTGCTAATTATGACATCGGACACGTTTATTTCCAAGCACAACAAGGGAATGATAACGGTGTGGCATACCGTCCATCTGTATGTAGCAATACCTATAAAGCTGGTGGGGTAACTGGTTCTGCATCCCCTGTTGGAGATCCATTTGTTATTGATTATGTTGCGCACGAGATGGGACATCAGTTTGGAGCAAATCATACCCAAAATAACAATTGTAACAGAAATAACTCAACATCAATTGAGCCTGGAAGTGCTAGCACAATTATGGGATATGCTGGTATCTGCTCTCCAAATGTACAAAATAATAGTGATGCCTATTTCCATGCAATAAGTATTAGAGAAATGTATAATCACATAACAACGTCAGGGAATTGTGGCGCTAATACACCAACAGGTAATAACGAACCAGTTGCTAATGCAGGACCAGACAGAACTATTCCAAAAGAAACACCATTTGTATTGACGGGTGAAGCTTCTGACCCAGATGGTGATGCGATAACATACAATTGGGAACAGATTGATTATGGATCGGCAACAATGCCTCCTCGTCCAGCTAACACGGTTGGTCCTATGTTTAGATCATTATTTGCAAGTACTTCTCCAGACAGATATTTCCCAAGACTATCAACAATTATTGAAGGTTATAATGGCGGCATAAATACAGCTTCTAATTATAGAGCATGGGAAAAATTATCAACGGTAGCAAGAACGCTTACTTTTTCGCTCTTGGTAAGAGATAACAATCCAGTTGGAGGACAATCAGCAAGAGATGATATCAAATTAACTGTAGATGCAACATCAGGTCCGTTCGTTGTAACATCTCAGATTGCAAATGATGTGGTGTGGAATTTAGGCTCTTCACAAACCATAACATGGGATGTAGCTAATACCAACGTAGCGCCTGTTAATACAGCAAATGTTACGATATTATTATCTACAGACGGAGGATTAACGTTCCCGCATATTGTAGTAGATAGTACACCAAACAATGGTACATATATCTTCACAGTGCCAGGAGGTTGGGGACTTACTGATAATGCAAGAATTATGATTAAAGCAATTGATAACGTATTCTTAAACGTTAATAAAACGAAGTTTAAAATTAATTCAGATTTAGCGACAACAGATGTTAATACTGCTAAAGATGTAGTCGCTGTTCATCCAAATCCGTCTAAGAATGGTATCTTCACTTTAGATATTAATGCAAAAAATGTTTCATACAGCATTTTCACAGCGGAAGGGCGTCTAGTAACTGCTAAAAAAGATTTGAAAGCTGCAGGTAAGCAAACTGAGAAAATTGATTTGTCAAGCTTAAGCTCTGGCGTATATTTCTTAAAAGTTGACCATGATGGCAAATCAACTTCGAAAAAATTAATTATTACTAAATAATTTTTAAACGATATTCGATAAAAAAAGCTGCTCAATTTTGAGTAGCTTTTTTTATTTATTTGTCCCGTCCTGAAATAGCGATACAAAAAAAGAATCGTTATTATGGAAGAAAGAAACAATTATGTAAAACGCACCCAACGCGATTACAGCATGTCTTTTAAGTTGAACGTTGTAAAAGAAATTGAGTCTGGGGAGTTATCTACTGTGGGCGCTTGTCGTAAATATGGCATCCAAGCCCGAAGCACAGTTGTGAGTTGGCTCAGAAAATTTGGTACCTTTGACTGGGAGAACCAAACGCCTTCTAATATGCCAAAGTCACCAGAACAAAAGATTATGGAGCTTGAAGCTCAAGTAAAACTTTTGCAAAAACAGAAGACCTTTCTTGAAAAACAGGCTTATGTAGCGGATAAAAAAGCTATTATTTTCGACATGATGATTAACCTTGCCGAAGAGGAATATCAAATTGATATACGAAAAAACTCACCACCCGAACTATCGACTCTTTCCCAAAGGAACAAAAAGAAACCATAAGTTTCTCCTGTGAATTGTTCGGGGTGGACCGACAGGTTTATTATCGTCATTTGAAACGAAGAGCAAAGCGGCAACAAAATGCACAGCAGGTTGTGGATTGGGTAGCAGAGCTGCGAATGATTCATCCAAAAATGAGTGGAAAGAAACTGTATT